>NZ_DYZA01000100.1 GCF_020741395.1 Mailhella massiliensis
ATTATATGTACTTTCCTGACTTTTATAACCCTTCGGGGAGGGGATGTCATGATCAGTCCTAATTTAATCAAAGAACTGAGCGCTCTGCTGGGTTCCGAGAACGTATTCACCAGCGAAGCCGACAGGCAGTGCTACTCCTACGACAGCGCCGTGCTTCCAGCCAAAGTACCGGCGCTGGTTCTTCGTCCTACCCAGACGGAGCAGATAGGGGAAGCCATACGCCTCTGCTATGAAGCCGGGCTTGCCATCACCGTGCGCGGCGCGGGGTCCAATCTCTCCGGCGGCACGGTGCCGGATACGGTGGACAGCGTCGTCATCCTCACCAACAGCCTGCAGAAGATTCTCGAAATCAATACCGAAGACCTCTATGCCGTGGTGCAGCCCGGTGTGGTGACCGCCCAGTTCGCCGCCGCCGTGGAAGCCAAGGGGCTCTTCTATCCTCCCGACCCGGGCTCCATGTCCGTATCCACCCTTGCGGGCAACATCGCGGAAAACGCGGGCGGCCTGCGCGGCCTGAAGTACGGCGTCACCAAGGACTACGTCATGGGGCTGGAATTCTATGATTACGAAGGCAACCTCGTGAAGACCGGCTCCCGCACCGTGAAATGCGTAACCGGCTTCAACCTCGCCGGCCTCATGGTGGGGTCCGAAGGCACCATGGGCGTCATCAGCAAGGCCATACTCAAGCTGGTACCGCCGCCTCGCGCCTCCCGTGCCATTACTGCGGAATTTGCCGATGTGCAGGATGCGGCCGACGCCGTAGCCGCCATGATCGCCGCCCATGTGGTGCCCTGCACGCTGGAACTGCTCGATCAGGCAACCTTGAAATATGTGGAAGCCGACCAGAAAATCGGCCTGCCCGTGGAAGCCGCGGCCATGCTGCTCATCGAAGTGGACGGGCACCCCGGCCAGGTGGAGGACGAAGCCGTCATTGTGGAAGAAGTGCTTAAAAAGTGCAACGCCACGGGCATTCACATCCCCAAGGACGCCGAGGAAAAGAACAAGCTGTGGGCGGCCCGCCGCAACGCCCTGCCCGCCCTTGCCCGCGCCCGCCCCACCTGCGTGCTGGAAGACGCCACCGTACCGCGCTCCAAGATCCCGGCCATGATCAAAAACCTCAATGAAATCGCTGCGAAATATAAGCTCGACATGGGCACCTTCGGCCACGCGGGCGACGGCAACCTGCACCCCACCATCCTCTGCGACAAGCGCGACAAGGAAGAATTCTCCCGCGTGGAAGCCGCTGTGGATGAAATCTTCGACGTGGCCCTCAAGCTCGGCGGCACGCTTTCCGGCGAACACGGCATCGGCACCGCCAAGGCCAAGTGGATGGAAAAGGAAACCAGCAAGGGCACCATTCTCTTCTCCCAGCGCATGCGCCGCGCCATTGATCCCAAGGGCCTGTTCAACGCCTGCAAAATCACGGGGATCTGACCATGAGCGACATCACCCGTCTTGCACAGACATTGATGAAGCTGGACGACCGGCTGGCCGACTGCATGCGCTGCGGCCTCTGCCAGGCGGTCTGTCCGGTGTTCGGCGTCACCTACAAGGAATCGGATGTGAGCCGCGGCAAACTGGCGCTTCTCGATAATCTCGCCCACAAGATGATCGAAGATGCCGACGCTGTGGAAGAAAAGCTGAACCGCTGCCTTCTGTGCGGCTCCTGCCAGGCCAACTGCCCTTCCGGCGTTTCCATCCTGGAAATCTTCATGGAGGCGAGGCAGGCGCTGGTGGACTACCGCGGCCTGAACCCCGTCAAGAAGTTCGTCTTCCGCGAGCTGCTCACCCATCCGCAGCTTTTCAGCGCCATGATGCGCAGCGCCGCCCCCTTCCAGGGGCTTGTCATGCGCCAGAAGGGCGCAAAAACCTACGACATGCCGCTTTTCAAGAAGCTCATCGGCTCGCGCCATATCGCCAAGCTCCCGGCAAAGTCGCTCCACGCGAAATACGGGGATCTGCGCACCGAAGGGCAGATAGGCATCAAGGTGCTCTTCTTCGCGGGCTGCATGGCGGATAAATACTACACACAGCTCGGTGAGGCATGCCTTAAGGTGCTCAAACATCACGGCGTAGGCGTCGTCATGCCCTCCAATCTCACCTGCTGCGGCATCCCCGCCCTCGCCTCCGGCGACCGTACGGGCTTCGTGCTGGAGACCAGGAAAAACCTCGACGTCATCGGCCGTGAGTTCACCGGCGGCGGCATACAGTATGTCCTTACTCCCTGCGGCTCCTGTACGGCCACGCTGAAGGAATGGTGGCCTCATTTCGCCCGGGAGTTCTCGCCCGAACATCAGAAGACCATTGCCGCCGTGGCCGACCGCGTGATGGATATCAACGCCTTCCTCATCGACGTTCTGCATGTGGACAGGATGGACAAGGGCATGCGCCGCCCCGGCGAAGCCACCCGCGTGACGTTCCACGACTCCTGCCACCTGAAGAAAAGTCTCGGCGTATGGGAACAGCCCCGCAAGCTCATCCGTCAGAATCCCAACTACGAGCTGGTGGAAATGGCGGAAGCCGACCGCTGCTGCGGCTGCGGCGGAAGCTTCACCCTGTTCCATTACGACCTGTCGAAGGAAATCGGCCTGCGCAAGCGCGAGAACATCGTCCGTTCCGGCGCTTCCGCCGTGGCCACGGGCTGCCCTGCGTGCATGCTCCAGATTTCCGACATGCTCTCACAGAACAAGGATGACGTCGTCGTCAAGCATCCCATCGAAATCTACGCGGAAACGCTGCCCGACTGACCAGCGGGGAAGGCCGGTATTGCCGTGCCGGCCTTCCTTTTTCTTTCCAGCCCCTTCCGGCGGAATCATGCCAAGGAGTAACAATGACCCAGGATCAACTTGTTGAAGTGGTGAAAGCCAAGGCTCCCTCGACTCCCGCTTCTTTTTATGAAGCGAAGGATTTCGCGGACGCCATGCAATACGCCGTGGATATCACCGAAAAAAAGCGCCACTGCGAGATGCTGCTGCCGGAAGAAGGCAAGCAGTACGGCCCCGCCAGTGAAAACGGCTTCCCCACCATGCTTGAACGCTTCATCGCGGCCCCCGGCCTTTCCGATGAGGAATACGCCGTACTGGAAGAAAAGGTTGCGGGCACGGACATTACCCCCCTGCGCGGCGGCCTTCGCGACCACATGGGCGGCTTCGACACCAGCATCACCTGGGCTGACGCCCTGGTGGCCGACACGGTGACGTGCATCGTCAATTCCAACCGTGAGGAAGTGCGCCTCGGCACCATGGTGGCGGAAGTGTCCATCATGCTGGTGCGCAAGTCCACCCTGCTCGACAAGCTGGAGGACGCCAACAGCATCATGCTCGACCTGCTCAACAGGGGCGGGGCATCCTACACGGCCTTCATCACCGGCCCCAGCCGTACGGCCGATATCGAACGCGTGGGCGCCCTCGGCGTGCACGGACCCCTCGAACTTCACATCGTGCTGCTGGAGGATTAAGACATGGCCGACGCCAAGAACATGAAGGAATACCACGGTCAGATTCAGGAAGCGCTGGACGACAAGTTCCTCCGCGCCACGCTGGACAAGTTCGCCGTTGAGTACAAGGCAAACCGCGTCCGCATCTTTGAAGGTATGGACGTCGACAAGCTCGTCAGTGAAGTGGCCGATATCAAAGACAACGCCGCCCAGCACATGATGGAGCTTTACGAACAGTTCAAAACCGAAGCGGAAAAACGCGGCGTGCATGTGCATTTCGCCTCCACCGGGGCGGAAGCCAACCGCATCATCGCAAAAATCGCCAAGGAAAACGACTGCAAGAACATCATCAAGTCCAAGTCCATGACGGCGGAGGAAATACACCTCAACAGCGCCCTGGAGAAGGAAGGCCTTCGCGTGGTAGAAACCGACCTCGGCGAATGGATCATCCAGCTGCGCCATGAAGGCCCTTCCCACATGGTCATGCCCGCCATCCATCTTTCCCGCCATCAGGTGGCCGACCTGTTCACCGACGTGACCAAGGTACAGCAGGACAGGGAAGATATTCAGAAGCTCGTGAAGGTGGCCCGCAAGGAGCTGCGCGCCGAATATGTGAATGCCGACATGGGCATTTCCGGAGCGAACTTCGCCGTGGCGGAAGCCGGGCTCATCGGTACTGCGACCAACGAAGGCAACCTGCGCCTTGTGACTACCATGCCCAGGGTGCATGTGGTGCTGGCCGGCCTTGAAAAGCTCATCCCCACCGTGGCCGACGCGCTGAAGGTGCTTCAGGTGCTTCCGAGAAACGCCACCGCCCAGGCCCTCACCTCCTACATCACCTGGATCGCCGGCGCCAACGAATGTGCCACCGGCCCCGACGGCCGCAAGGAAATGCATATCGTCTTCCTTGACAACGGCCGCCTGAAAATAGCGCAGGATCCGGCTTTCAAGGACATTCTGCGCTGCGTGCGCTGCGGCGCCTGCGCCAACGTCTGCCCGGTCTATCGCCTCATCGGCGGCCATAAGATGGGCTATGTGTACATCGGCGCCGTGGGCCTCGCCCTCACCTACCTGTATCACGGGGCGGACAAGGCCCGTGCCCTGGTGCAGAACTGCATAGGCTGCGAATCCTGCAAGAACGTATGCTCCGCGGGCATCGACCTGCCGCGCATCACCCGTGAAATCCGCTCCCGCCTCGTGAAGAGCGAAGGCAACAGCGCCGCCGGCTCCGTGATGAGCATGGTGATGAAGGATCGCGACCGCTTCCACAGCCTGCTCAAGTTCATCAAATTCTCGCAGAAGCCCCTCACGGTGAAGGGCGGCAAGTTCATCCGCCACCTGCCCGCCGTGCTCATGGGCGGCGACCAGAGCTTCCGCCAGCTTCCCGCGCTGGCTCCCAAGTCCTTCCGTCAGCTTTTCGAAAAGGTGGTGAACAACCCCGCCCAGCCCAAGTTCCGCGTGGCCCTCTTCTCCGGCTGTGCGCAGGACTTCGTCTACCCCGAACAGCTTGTGGCCGCCGTGCGCGTGCTCAACAGGCACGGCGTGCATGTGGAGTTCCCGCTCAAGCAGACCTGCTGCGGCCTGCCGCTGGAAATGATGGGCCAGAGGGAAACAAGCCTTCAGGTCTGCTCGCAGAACGTGAACGCCTTCGAGCCCGGCAAGTACGACGCCATCATCACCCTCTGCGCCTCCTGCGCCGGGCATCTCAAGCACGGTTATCCCGACCTTCTGAAGGACACGGAAGACAGGTATCGTGCCGGCATCTTCTCCTCCAAGGTCATGGACTTCACCTCCTTCGTGTACAACAAGCTGGGCCTCAGGGCGGAAGACTTCGTCAAGACGAACGAAAAAGTCACCTACCATTCTCCCTGCCACATGCGGAACATGGGCATCACTGAAGAACCGCGCGCGCTTCTGAACATGGTCGCCGACTATGCTCCTGCGGCGGAAGAGGATGTGTGCTGCGGCTTCGGCGGTACCTTCTCGGTGAAATTCCCCGAACTCTCCGCCGAAATAGGCAGAAAGAAGCTGAGAAACAGCGAGGCTACCGGTGCTTCCATCATCGTGACGGACTGCCCCGGCTGCATCATGCAGATCCGCGGCGTAGCCACGGCCAATGATTCGCCCATCAAGGTCGAACACATGTCCGAGCTGCTCGCCCGCGCCATGAAATAATAAAAAAACAGGGCTCCGCCTCAGGGTGGAGCCCTGCCTCCGGGGAAAATCCCCCAAAAAATATCCGTGCTTCCGTCCGAAAGAGCCGGAAGAAAAAATCTTTCCCGCCTGGTTGAGCCACACAGGCAGGCGGCGCAGGCGCACGCAAAAAAAACGCGCCCGTCCCCACGGATCCGGGCAAGCTCCGCAAGGGGCGGCATGTTCCTTCTTCTCCCTAAGCCCGTTTACCTTCTTACAATCAGAGGAGAGCCATATGAACATTGAACTGCTGGCACTTTTTGCCGTCGCGCCGCTGCTCGTGGCGCTGATCCTCATGGCCGGCCTGCGCTGGTCGTCCATGCGCGCCATGCCGCTGGCATGGGCCACGGGCGCGATTCTCGCCATCCTTGTATGGCAGCTGCCCATAGTCCGCGTGATCGCCCTCACGCTGGAAGGCTTCATCACCGCCGCGGGCGTTCTCATCATTGTGTTCGGCGCGCTGCTCATCTACTACACGCTCACCTACAGCGGGGCCATGGAAACCATCCAGGCCGGCATGAAAAAAATCAGCCCCGACCGCCGCGTGCAGACCATCATCATCGGCTTCATGTTCGCAGCCTTCATTGAAGGCGCGGCCGGATTCGGTACCCCCGCCGCTCTTGCCGCCCCGCTGCTGCTCGGCCTCGGCTTCCCTCCCCTCTGCGCCGCGGTCATCTGCCTCGCCTTCAACAGTATTCCCGTGACCTTCGGCGCCGTGGGCACTCCCGTGCTTCAGGGCTTCAAGTCCATTGAAGCCCTCGGCATGGCCGCGCTGAACACCGGCGACCCGGCCCTGGTCTACAAGACCATCGGCGAATACGTCACCCTCATGCATCTGCCCATGCTCTTCATCCTGCCCATCTTCCTCCTGGGCTTCATGACCCGTTTCTACGGCAAGAACAAGTCCTGGGCCGAAGGCTTCGCCGCCTGGAAATACTGCCTGCTCGCCTCCGTGTGCTTCGGCGTACCCTACCTCATCCTCGCCTGGACCGTCGGCCCCGAACTGCCCTCCCTGCTCGGCGGCATCATCGGTCTCGGAGTCCTCGTGAAGCTCACCCAGAAGGGTATCTGCGTGCCCGAAGGCACCTGGGACTTTGATTCCAGCGACAAGTGGGATCCCGACTGGATCGGCGAAATCAAGCCTTCCGACGTGACGGAATACAAGGAACACATGAGCCAGGGCATGGCGTGGCTGCCCTATGTGCTCTGCGGCCTCATCCTCGTGGTGACCCGCGTGCCCGCCTTCCATCTGAAGCCCATCGTCACCGACCCCATGTTCAACATCGGCGCTTCCAACATCCTCGGCCAGGAAGGCGTGGGTGCGTACATCGCCCTCATGAACCTGCCCGGCACCGTGCCCTTCATCCTCGTTTCCATCATCACCATCTTCCTGCACGGTATGCTGCGTAACGACGAAATCGGCTCCAACAAAGTCAGCAAGGCATGGTCCACCGCTTTTGCCAAGATGAAGGCTCCCACCATCTCCCTGCTCGCCGCCGTGGCTCTCGTGTCCATCTTCAAGGGCACCAGCGTCAGTGAAGCCACCAACCACATCTCCATGCCCATGGCTCTCGCCCAGAGCCTGGCCGACCTCGCGGGCGGCGCCTGGCCCGCGCTTGCCTCCTATGTGGGCGGCCTCGGCGCCTTCATCACCGGCTCCAACACCGTGTCCGACATGCTCTTCGCCAACTTCCAGTGGGATATGGCAAGGACACTCGGCTACACCGTGCCCCAGCACTTCATCATCATCGCCGCTCAGGGCGCCGGCGGCGCCATGGGCAACATGATCTGCATCCACAACATCGTGGCAGCCTGCGCCGTGCTCGGCCTTATCGGCAAGGAAGGCGACATACTGCGCCGTACCGTCAGCCCCTTCATACTCTACGGTATAGCCGTCGGTATCGTGGCCTTCATCCTCATGTAAGGCTCCCTTTCTCCACAAGAAGGCCGCCCACCGGGCGGCCTTCTTCATTCAGGGCTAACCCACCGGGGAAAAGCCTCACGCGACAGGCAGGTGCTTCGCAGTTATACCCCGTTGGGGATGCTCAGAAAACAGGAGTGAACAAAAACTGCCGCTTAAGCTTCCTCGCCCGGGAGAGAAGCCCTAAAAAACTTCCGCAAAATATCTCCGCGCCGAGTCTGCCAGTCAATGCCCCTCGTGCTGCAAATGCAAGGCAGGCTTCCCCGGAAAACGAAGCTCGCTTTTCCGTACATAAGAATTTCTGAAACAATTTTGTAAAAAACTGCATCTGGCGGCAAAGCACTATGTAATCTTCCTGAATACGAGCACAGCTCAC
>NZ_DYZA01000101.1 GCF_020741395.1 Mailhella massiliensis
TGGCCCCGCCCGGGTCGGCGGGATGATGCACAAAGCCGCCTTCCCACCGGGAGGTGAAGGCGTGCGCTTTCTTGAAACTGTCCATAGCAGACTCCTTTTGGAAGGAGCCTAGCAGCGCGCCCAGACGCGGCACAGGGGAAAAGGCGGGAAACGGGAGGCTCTCCTGCCCCCTGCCGCGCAGCTTTTGCAGGCCGTACGGCAAAAAGGGCGCCGATATTCCGGCATGCCTCCGGGCGCAGGCCGAAAACCGTATCGGGGCGGGCCGGAAGACGGGGCTCATGCGCGTTTCGGCGCGCCACACCATGGCGATGAAAAGGAACACGGCGTGCATGGCACAGACAAGTACAGTCAAGGCCCGCTCCGCGCCCCGGCCGCTTGTCCCCGCTTCCCGCCGCGCTTTTGCACCCGCCGCTTTCCCCTCTGCCCCCTCCTCCGATTCCGCCGCTTTTCCCGGCCTTCCCCCGCGCCGCATCCCTGCCCGGCCTCTTTTACCCCCGGCCCGCAGGCTCTCCCTCTCCAAGCCCCGCATCCACCACGCCGAGTTCACGCCTCTTTTACCCCCGGCCCGCAGGCTCTCCCTCTCCTCCGTTCTGGGAAGAGCGGAGAATTTCTCTTCGCGCCGCGCTTTGTGATTCAAATCACAGTCTGGTTTTCTTCCGGCCCGTATAACGATAAGGCCGGATTGTTTCTTCAGCGGAAGGAGGAGAGCTATGAAAGCATCCAGGCACGGACCATGGAAGATGCTGCTCGGGGGCACGGCGCTGGGAGCGGCGCTGGTGTTTCTGGCGGCGGCCGGAATGCAGTATTCCGATTCAAGGCCCTTCTGTTCCACCTGTCACGTCATGAGGGAGGCGGCGCTCACGCACAGCCTCTCGCCCCATGCGGACCTTGCGTGCAACGAATGTCATGCGCCGCACAACCTTCTTGCCAAGCTGCCGTTCAAGGCGCAGGAAGGGCTGCGCGACTTCGCGGCCAACCTTCAGGGCAAGGAGGCGCCGCTTCTGGCGCGGCTGGAGACCCGGGAGGTGGTGAACGCCAACTGCCGCGCCTGCCACGGCGTGACCAATGCGGATGTGATGATGGCCAAGCCCTACTGCGTGGACTGCCACCGGGGCATGGCGCACCAGAAGAAAATTCCTGTCAGCTTCAGGGAGGCGGCTGATGAATAAGACGACTATGCTCACGACAGGCGCGGTACTTGTGTGTTCCCTTTTTCTTGCGGGCTGTGAGGACGACACCTATGCGGTGAAGACGCCCGTGTACGACAGCGGCCTTCCGGCGAACACGCTGAAGGCTTCGGAATTTGAAAAGGCGTTCCCGCTGCAATACGCCTCCTACCGGCAGAACGACGAATCTTCGGTGATGACGGAATATAAGGGTTCGGTGAACTTCCGCAAGAACGACGGGGTGAACCCCCTGCCCAAGGGCTTCAAGGCGGCGCAGCCGTACCTGAAGAACCTGTGGCTGGGCTATCCCTTCATGTATGAATACAACGAGGCGCGCGGCCACACCTACGCGGTGAAGGACATACTCGATATCGACCGCATCAACCGCTACGCGCCGGACGGCAAGGGCAACATGCCCACCACCTGCTGGAACTGCAAGGTTCCCAACATCTCGCAGTGGGTGGCGGCGGAAGGCGACGGCGTGTGGAGCCGCGACTTCAACGACTACCGCACCAAGGTGGACGTGATGAACGAAAGCATAAGCTGCGCCACCTGCCACGACACCACGAACATGGAGCTTCAGCTCTACTCCATCCCGCTCAAGGACTGGCTTGCGAGGAGCGGCAAGGACTGGGCGACGCTCTCGCGCAACGAGAAGCGCAGCCTGGTGTGCGGCCAGTGCCATGTGGAATACTACTTCACCCACAAGGACAACGGCCCGGCGGGCAAGCCCGTGTTCCCGTGGGACAACGGCTTCGACCCGGAAGACATGTATGAATACTACAACACGCACGGCGCGAACAACGGCCCGTTCACGGATTTCGTGCATGCCGTTTCGGGCGTGAACATCATCAAGGCTCAGCACCCCGAATACGAGACCTGGCAGAACGGCCCCCACGGCGCGGCGGGCGTCTCCTGCGCGGACTGCCACATGCCCTACAAGAAGCAGGACGGCAAGAAGTACTCCAGCCACTGGTGGACCTCGCCGCTCAAGGATCCGGAACTCACGGCCTGCCGCACCTGCCATTCGGACAAGACGCCGGAACATCTGCGCGCCCGCGTGCACGATATTCAGGAAAAGACCTACCGCCAGCTGCTCAAGGCGCAGGAAAGAAGCGTGAAGGCCCACGAAGCCGTGCGCCTCGCCAACGAATTTGAAGGCGCAAGGAACGCAAGGTATGAGGAGCTCATGGCCATGGCGAAGGAGAACGTGCGCAAGGGGCAGTTCTTCTGGGATCTCATCTCCGCCGAGAACAGCGTGGGCTTCCACAACCCGGCCAAGGCGCTCGACACGCTCATGAGCTCCACGGAATACAGCCAGAAGGCCATAGACCTGTGCCTTGAGGCCACCAACGCCCAGATCGCCGCGAACCTCGCGGGCGATATCAAGGACATAGTGCCGCCCATCCTGGAGCTCAGCCGCAAGCTCCAGCAGGATGCGGAATTCATGAACAGCCACAAGTGGCTTACCTACCTGCCCGTGCTGCCCAAGGCGGAACAGGTGTGGGAAGGCAACAAGAGGATACGCTGACCTCATCCGGTGCGGGCACGCGCGTCCGCCCGCACCGCTTCCCGGCCGCTTTCTGAGGCGGCCCTCTCCAAAGCCGGAGCTTCCCATGCGGGGGCTCCGGCTTTTTCACGCCCCCGGGCAGGGCGGGAACGGGGCGGACTGGCAAGGCGGCGCAGGAGGGGAAACGCAGGCAGAAAAAGGGACTTTTTGCCGCAAGGGGCCTTCCTTTCGCGCGTAGACCGGGGCGGGAGAAGCCTGCCCGCCGCCGCAGGGACGGCGGCCCCCCGCACAGGGCGGGAACGGGGCGGGACACAAGCAAGGAGCGGCAGGCGGAAAAACGGGGCGCGGGGCCGGGCCTTTGCAAAGCTGCGGCCCCCGAAAAGCCCGGAAAAGAG
>NZ_DYZA01000102.1 GCF_020741395.1 Mailhella massiliensis
TCATCTTAATTTCATGGGGGAAAAACATGGCGTGGACTCAAGTTTATGATCCCGTTGTCAACGAGGTCATCTCCGCATGTATCGCGGCCATACCGCTTATTATTCTGCTCTACATGCTGGCCATAAAACGCGCCAAGGGGCATGTCGCCGCATTGGCGGGCCTTGCCTCGGCGTTTATCATTGCCGTCATTGTATGGCGCATGCCCATTGTCACGGCCATAAGCTCCGTGGGACTGGGCGTTGCCAACGGCCTGTTCCCCATTATCTGGATCGTCATTACGGCTGTGTGGGTCTACAACATGACCGTGGAATCGGGCGAGTTTGAAATCATCAAGGACTCCCTGGCCCGCGTGACGCCCGACCGCCGCCTCCAGACCATCTTCATCGCCTTCGCCTTCGGTTCCTTCCTGGAAGGTACGGCGGGCTTCGGTACCCCCGTGGCCATTACGGCCGCCATGCTCGCGGGGCTCGGCTTCAACCCCATCTACGGCGCAGGCCTCTGCCTCATCGCCAACACCGCGCCCGTGGCCTTCGGCGCTATCGGCGCTCCCGTGCTCACGGCCGCCAGCGTGTCGGGCATGGATCCGAACCTCATCAGCCAGGTGGCGGCGCGCCAGCTTCCCTTCCTTGCCATCATCATCCCCTTCTGGCTCAGCATCGTCATGTGCGGCTTCCGCCGCTCCATGGAAATCCTGCCCGCCATTCTCGTGGCCGGAGTGTGTTTTGCCGGGGCGCAGTTCATCTTCGCCAACTATCACGGCCCCACCCTGCCGGATATCATGTCCGCCATTGCCACCATCGTGGGCCTGCTCGTGCTGCTGCGTTTCTGGAAGCCCGCCTCCATCTTCCGCTTTGCCGAAGATCCGGCCGTGAGCACCGATGGGCCCGGCTATTCCGGCAAGGTCGTGCTGCGCGCATGGGGGCCCTACCTCATCCTCGCCGTCATGGTCTTCCTGTGGGGCCTGCCCCAGTTCAAGGCCGTGCTGAACAGCATTTCCGCGCCCAGCTTCGCCTGGCCTCTGCTTGACGGCATGGTCAACCGCGCCGCTCCCGTCGTGGCCTCCGAAGCGCCCTATGCCGCAGTCTTCACCTTCGGCTGGGTGTCTGCGGGCGGTACCGCCATACTGCTTTCCGGCTTCATCGCCGTGCCCCTCATGCCCGGCTATTCCTATGCCAGGGCCGTGAAGTGCTTCTTCACCACCCTGCATCAGCTGCGCTTCCCCATCCTCACCATCGCCAGCGTGCTCGGCCTGGCCTTCCTCATGAACTATGCCGGGATGAGCTCCACTCTGGGCCTCGCCTTCACCAAGTCCGGCAGCTTCTTCCCCTTCTTCGCCCCGCTCATCGGCTGGCTCGGCGTGTTCCTCACCGGTTCCGACACTTCTTCCAACGCCCTGTTCTGCAGCATGCAGCACACCACCGCCACCGCCGTGGGCATTCCGCCCGAACTCGCCGTGGCCTCCAACGCCGTGGGCGGCGTCACCGGCAAGATGATCTCCCCCCAGTCCATCAGCGTGGCCACCTCCGCCACCAACATGGTGGGCCAGGAAGGCAACCTGTTCCGCTTCGCCCTAGGGCACAGCATAGCGCTTACGCTCATTCTCTGCATCCTGGCCTACTGCCAGGCAGGATTCCTGAGCTGGATGCTTCCGTAAGAAGGAAGACGGGCCCCGCATGAAACTTCATGCGGGCCTTGCGGGAACCGTTCCGGGGGGTCGGGCGGTTCCCGCTCTTTTTCCCGGGGCGCGGAAAGCGGCCCTCTCTTGCTTCCGGGGCATCCTGCGGCTATACTGCCCGACGTATTTCATCTTATGGGGCTTGCCATGGAATTCACGGAAAAAGAACAGGCCATACTGCGCATCGTGCAGAAAAACATTCCCGATACGCTCACCCCGTATGCGGACATTGCCGCCGCTGCGGGGAGCACGGAAGAAGAGGTGCTGGAACTTCTTTCGCGCCTCAAGGCATCGGGAGCCATACGCCGCTTCGGGGCCAGCATCAAACATCAGCGCACGGGCTGGGCGCACAACGCCATGGTGGCCTGGATCGTTTCCCCGGAAGACGTGGAGGAAGCCGGGTGCAGGGCTGCGGAGCACCCGCGCATATCCCATTGCTATTACCGCCCGAGCCGCTACCCGGCATGGCCGTATACCTTCTACACCATGATTCACGGCAAAAGCGAACAGGATTGCCTGGACGTGGTGGAAGAGCTGCGCCGCACAACCTCCCTCCATGACTGCATGGTGCTCGAAAGCCTGAAAGAACTGAAAAAAATTTCCATGACGTACTTTGCGTAGCCGCAACAGGAGCAAGATATGAATACCCAGCGTTCCCATGAGCTTTTCGTTCACGCCCAGAACATCATTCCCGGCGGCGTGAACAGCCCCGTCCGCGCCTGCCGCAATGTACACGCCGAGCCGCTGTTCATTGCCGAAGCCAGAGGTTCGCATCTGAGGACCGTCGACGGAGAGGACTTCATTGACTTCCTCGGCTCCTGGGGGCCCATGCTGGTGGGGCATGCCAACCCGGGGGTATCGGAGGCAATCTGCCGGGCCGCCCTGCGGGGTACGAGCTACGGCGCCCCCTGTGAGGATGAAGTGCGCCTTGCCGAGAAAGTATGCGAGGCCCTGCCCTCCGTGGAGATGGTGCGCATGGTGAACTCCGGCACCGAGGCCACCATGAGCGCCCTGCGCCTTGCGCGCGGTGTGACCGGCCGCAACAAGATGATCAAGTTCATCGGCGGCTATCACGGCCATGGCGACGCCTTTCTTGCCAGCGCCGGTTCCGGCGTGGCCACGTTCTCCATTCCCGGCACGCCCGGAGTGCCGGCGAGCACCGTGGCCGACACCCTGCTCGCCCCCTACAACGACCTTGAGGCCGTCAAGGCCCTGTTCGAGGCCTGGCCCGATGAGATAGCCGCGCTCTTTGTGGAGCCTGTGGCCGGAAACATGGGCCTCATGCTGCCTCAGCCCGGCTTTCTGCAGGGCCTGAGGGAACTGTGCACAAAGTACGGTGCGCTTCTCGTATTTGACGAAGTCATCACCGGCTTCCGCCTCTCCTACGGCGGTGCGCAGGAACGCTTCGGTATCATGCCCGACCTCACCACCTTCGGGAAAATCATCGGCGGCGGCCTGCCTGTGGGCGCCTACGGCGGCAAAGCCGAGATCATGCGCCACATCGCGCCGGAAGGGGAAGTCTATCAGGCAGGGACCTTGTCGGGCAATCCGCTGGCCATGGCCGCGGGTCTCGCTACCCTCAATATTCTGAAAGACGCCGACTACGCAGGGCTGGAAAGCCGCGTCCACAACTTCGTCGTGGAGCTTGAGCAAATCCTGAAGGCAAAGGGAGTCCCCGTCCAGATCCCGCATATCGCCTCCCTGTTCACCGTATACTTCACCGATGCCCCGCTTCTGGATTTCGCAAGCGTGCAGACCACCGACCAGACGCTGTTTGAAAGCTTCTACAAGCAGATGCGCGAACAGGGCATCTTCATGGCGCCTTCGGCCTTTGAAGCCAACATGCTTTCCTTCGCCCACGGCGATGAGGACTTTGCCCGGGCGCTGGAAGCCGCAACCCATGTGAAGTTCTAAGGAAACATAAGAACTGCAGGGAAGAGAGCGTGCGGAGCTGTTCCTCCCCGGACAGAAGAAACCTTTCCCTGCCGCATCCGAAGCCTTCAAGGTAATGCCGCTCAGCGCCCTGGTCTGGAAAACGCTCCCGGCCCGTCTTGCGGAGCAACGCATGGCGCTCATGGAAAAGAAAGACGTCCGGCTCATGGGTTGCAAGGCTCTGAGCAAAAGACATGGCCTGTCCCGGGCACTGCGCTGTCGTGCCCGCCCTCTCTTCCACATCCGGGAGAGTCCAAAGGATGAAAGGATTTTTGTTCGCCATATTCGCGCTTGCGGCGCTCGCCCTGCTTGTCGGAAGAGCCGGCTGGATAAGGGAGTATCCGACGCACCCGAAAAGAACGCTTCTCATCGCAGCCCTTGCGGGGCTCGTGCTCGCGTTCTGGATACTGCATCACTGGTATCATCACTTCTGAAATCCATGCACATTTCATAGAAAAAGACCGGAAAACAGGCGGTAAACAAGGCCTGTCTTCCGGTCTTTTTTCTTCCCTTTGCTCAATGTTTCGACTTCTTCCTTGTGGACTGACGCTTGTCCGCTGCAGCCGATTTTCTGGCCGGGGCCTTGCTTTTTTTCACCTTCTTCTGTGCAGGAACAGCAGATTTCTTGAGCTGTGCGGCCTGTTTCTGAGAAACGCCAAGCTCGGCAATGGCGCTGCTTTTCTTCTTGGATACGGCGGCGAAGCCCGCGTTGAGCAGGCGGCGGGCCTCCGCCGCGCGCACGCCTGTATTGGGTGCGCCCAGAATGACGGCGATGAGCTTGTGGCCGTTCCTGCGGGCGGTGGCGATGATATTGTACCCCGCCGCCGTGACCCAGCCCGTTTTCAGGCCGTCCAGCCCCTGGTAGGAACCCACCAGCGGATTATGGTTGGGTTCCCTGTGGCCGTTGTGGGTGACGGAACGCGCGAGGTGATAGCGCCGTGCGATGGGGTAATGGGCCTGATAGGCGCGGGCCATTTTGAGCATGTCCCGCGCCGTGGTGACCTGCCCCTTGGCGGGCAGGCCGTGCACATTGACGAAACGGGTGTTCTTCATGCCGAGGCGGCGAGCCAGAGCATTCATGCGAGTCACAAAAGCGGCTGAGGAACCGGCCACATGCTCGGCCACAGCCACGCTGGCATCGTTGCCCGAAGCAACGGCCATTCCGTAGAAAAGCTTATCGAGCGTGAGCTTATCTCCCGCACGCAGTCCGAAACGGGATCCTCCGGTACGGGCCGCGTTGGCGCTTACCTTCACCACTTTGTTGTAATCCGTCTTCCTTGCGCTGATGGCGTTCATGGCCACATACATGGAAATGACCTTGGTCAGGGAGGCCGGGGGGATCTTCATGTCCGCCCGCTGCTCATAGAGGATGCGCCCGGTCGTCACGTCCATGAGAATAGCGCTTTTGGCGTTGATAGGCCCCGCCTGGGCGGCCACGGCGCAGAGAAGGCAGCAGAGAAGGAAAAAAACAAGGATGCGGAAGGGAGAAGGAAGGCGACGCATGGGCATGGTGATTCCTGAGAAGTGAAATTGCGCCTTCCAGACCGCGGCTTCCAAGGAAACGGAGGTGGGCGGCACGGCCCCCCGGGCCAAGGCTCCGGGGAGGGGGTGGGGAGCACCTTGTGAATTTTTTAGACAATTTTTCTCACGGCGGCAAGCCTGCAACGCTTTTTGAAACAATTAACCTGGAATGCGCCGAGCCCCCACTCTTCTACCCGTAAAAGTACCCGCCATATGCCGGAAACAACGCTTAAGAAGCGGCCCGTACAGAGACGGGCCGCTCCCAAGGATTTGCCGCATCAAGGCCCCTTGCAAAGCTACGCTTTCCCCAGCATCCGCACAGCGGGCAGATGCGGCATGTACGGAGAATGTCCGGCACAGGCACGGCACAAAGGCCCCATCCCCACGGGGTGCGCCTCCCCGCATGAAATGCAGGCAACCATGGCTTCCCGGGGCGACTCTTCCAAAAAAACACCCTTCAGCTGCACGGCGGAAGCAGAAAGGATGGAAATACCCGCTCTACGTATTTCATGCTCCAGCCTCACCAGATCCTTCTCGTCCCCGCGCTCTTCTCCCATGGCCCAGCGCCGGATATGGGGCCAGCCTGCGGTTTTCGCCATATCAAGGTGCACTCGCACGCCCCTGCCCCCCTGTACCCGATACAGCGTGAGCGCGAAACGCCCGAGGTCGAACATGTGCAGCCGCCCGTTACCAACGGTACAAGGCGTAAGCAACTGCACGGCATCCGGCAGATCGCGGCAGCTTTCGCACAGGGCATGATAATGCTGCGTCCTACCCATGGTATGAAGGGCCAGTTCCACCATGGAGGCTCCTATCATCAGTCCGGGGGAGGCACATCCATGGAATTCGCGGGCTTTTTCCAGAAAATCGTCGTAAGAAAAGAATACTATCATGGGTGCTGCACTCGTGTTGAAGTTCGGCCGGGACAATATGTACGGGCCTTCCTTCCGTTTTAAAGCGCCTCAACCGCTTTGTGTATGATAGAGCGTCTTATTTTTGAAAATAAGTTGAAAGCTTCCCGACAAGGAAAACTCATATTTTCAGCTCAGGATTTCGGGCTCAAGACGCGAGAAGGGCCGCACTCCCTAAGGGGTGCGACCCTTCTCGCCCATACAAAGCGGAATTATTCCATGCCCATGGCTTTTTTCACCTTATCGAACAGGCCGGACTTGCTCTGTTCCTCGGAAAG
>NZ_DYZA01000103.1 GCF_020741395.1 Mailhella massiliensis
CAATCTGAAGACTTATGAACAAATAATTCTCAAACATCGTTCCAAGGATATATCCGAGAAGCATACTTCCAGCGTTATACTTAAACCTTCTCACGATAAGGCCAATGACAGAAAAGATGAGCAGAAGAACAATGTCTTCCATCAGGGAACGGTTGGCGTACGTTCCCACGACGATGAATATGAAGACCAGCGGAACCAGGATGCGCGAGGGGATTGCGGCAATGCGGGCAAGGGGAGCCACCAGCGGAAAACAGATGATGAACCCGACGATATTGGCAAGGGCAACAATCATCAGCAGGGAAAAGGTAATATCAAGATGCTCGGTAAGCATGCCAGGCCCGGGCATGATTCCCATCATCATGAGCGCCCCAAGGCCTATGGCTCCGGTGGAGCTGCCGGGCACGCCGAGGGCGAAGGTGGTGAGCCAGGAACCGGATTCCTTGGCATTATTGCAGCTTTCCGGCCCTATGACGCCCCTGACGTTGCCGGTACCGAAACTTTCGGGTTTCTTATCTGTTGCCTTTGCATGGCCGTAGGCAAGAAATACGGCGGCATTGGCGCCTACACCGGGAAGAATACCGAAGAAATACCCAATGATAGCACAGCGCAGGCACAGAAATTTGTTCCGCAGAACATCCCAGGCGCCTTTCAGGGTATCCTTTATGGAAAGGGAGGTAATCGTGACGTTGGAAATGGTGCCTTCGCTGCCCTTCATAGCCAGTTCCACCATGGGCGGTACGGCAAACAGGCCAAAGCAGACCGGTACGATGGGAAGTCCTTCAAACAGGAACGCCTGGTCAAAGGTAAAACGCACTTCGCCGGAAACCATAACCATCCCTATGCAGGAAAGCATGAGTCCCAGGCATCCGCTGATGAGGCTTTTCACACGCCCCTCATTCCCCAGCATGCTGATGAAGGCAAGGCCGATGAGAATGATGAACACCATTTCCCGGGAAGTAATGGACATGATGATGGGCATGATGGCGAACATCATGACCACGGCAAAACCGGTTGCCATCACGCCGCCAACCAGGCTTGCCGTGAGGGCTGCACCTATGGCGCGGGCGCCTTCACCCTTCTGAGTCATGGGATGCCCGTCGAGCATGGTGGCAATGTTGGAAGCATCGCCGGGCACGCCCAGAAGCACGGCCGTAATGGAACCGCCGGTAAACCCCACCGCACTGAGCGCCACCATGAACGGCATGGCCTGCATGATATCGAGCTTGAAGGTAAACGGAAGGAACAGAGCCATGCCGATAAGGCTTCCGAGCCCGGGAATGATACCCAGCACAAGCCCCAGCAGCGTACCGCCGAGGATCCAGCCCCATGTGGCAGGTTCCAGCAGATACCCCAGGCCGGTAAAGATACTTTCCAGCATACTTTCTCCTGAAAGGATGAAGATTGCAGCATTATTGTTCCCGGGGCAGGAAAACTCCCCTGCCGAACCGACCGGAACATTCCGGCGGGCAAATATCCTGCCCCGCCAGCACGTTGAAACGCCGAAGCGTATCAGACGCCTACTGGGAATACTTGTTCAGCCGTTCCATGATAGCCGTGAAGTCCACGCTGAAGGCGGTCTGAATGAAATCCTGAAGTTCCTTGCCGGTAAGGCAGTTGCCTCCCAGAAGGAACGCCTTTCGGGCATCGGCCTCAAAAGCTTCACTGGCAGCCATACGGGTGAAAACATCGCGCAGATATTCCACAATTTCTGCAGGGGTTTCTTCAGGAAGGGCCATCATGCGCACGGCCATGCACAGCGGCCTGCACTGCTCATACAAGGCATCAATTTCCGACGTAACATCAATAACTTCAAAGAAGGTAGGAATGTCCGGAACAAGAGGCAGGCGTTCACGCTCCAGCAGAAGGAACGGCTTTTGCAGAACACCCTGGTTCACTTCACGCATGACCTGCGATACCGGCCCCATGGTAATATCCACTTCCCCCTTGGCCACGGCCAGAAGCGCTTCCTGCTGGCTCTTGTAGCCCGTAACTACCTTGGCCTTAAGTTGCAGAGCCTCAAGTATGGGCAGCATGGCAAAGTTGTTGCCTTCCAGCGGATTCATGATTCCATAGGTGATGTTCCCGGCCTTGGCTATATCTTCAAGAGACTTGAACTTCTTGGATGCGACCAGCACCCAGGGCTCCTGATAGGCGCCCAGAACGTACTGCAAACGGGAAGCATCGTATTTGGCCGCCCTGTTTTTGGTGAGGTAGGGCAGCTGATAGGAGGAACCGAACATCATCATGTGCATGGTGAGCCCATCCGGTCGGCAACTGTTTACCAGATAGTTGACGGCAACAATACCGCCCCCACCTGGCATATTTTTCACAATCATGTCGTTACCGCCGAACTCAGGCCAGTGCTTGGCAATGATGCGGCCGCCAAGGTCGCTGCCGCCCCCCGCGCCGGTGCCCAGCAGCAACGTCACTTTATTATTCTTGTACAACTCTTCGGGAGTTTCCGCGGCAACGGCGAAGGAGCAGGTAAACAGACACAGCATCGCCAGCGAAAGGGAAGTGAGAAATCGAACGGATCGCATGAAGAACTCCTTGATCTGTGCGGGCGGAACCATTCCGCCCGCAGTTGAACTACCCGGCAGGCTTCAGCGAATGAAAACTACAGCCTGCATGCCGCGTCATAACCATTGCGTATGGCATGACGCACATTCTTCGGCCCTTCCGCACAGTCGCCAGCGAGCCAGAACGTAGGCGCACAGTCACGAAAGACCTCTGCTTCGTCCTGAAGAGCACAGGTCCCAAGAGCAATGACTACCGTGTCTGCTTCAACAAAACGCTCGCCTTCCTGCGTTTCCACCTTCACGCCCTTTTCCTCTATGGCAGTGCAGCGGGTACCAGTCATGCAGGTAATGTGTTCGCTGGTCTCGATTTTCTCCACCAGAACGATACGCTGGGTATAGCCGGTGCGCCTGGCAATAAATTCATCCATTTCCACCAGGATCACCTGTCGCCCTGTTTCGGCAAGATGCAGTGCACATTCGCAGCCTGTATCGCCCGCACCGACGATTACCACCTTCTGTCCGACGGCGTCGCGATTGACGAACGCCTGGGTTGCAAGCATGACCTGCTTTCCGTTGATACCGGGAATCTGCGGCAGTACGGGCCGGGATCCGGTGCAGGCTATGACGACGTCAGGATAGGAAGACTCGATAAGTTCAGGTGTGGCTTCCGTATTCAAGAACACCTTGACGCCGAGCTGGCCGACACGGCTGATCAGCCAGTTCTTGAATTCCATAAGCGGATACTTGAACGAAACAACATCGGCAAAGGAAATCTGACCGCCCAGATGGTCGCTCTTTTCATACAGACGTACATCATGTCCACGTTCAGCCGCCGTAATGGCCGCCTGCATACCGGCAGGCCCGCCGCCTATGATGGAAACGACCTTTTTTTCCGTAGCAGGGGGAATGATATCTGTTTCAATGCCGATGCGCGGATTGACCGAGCAGGCGTAACGCTTGACAACATCCCGGGTGAAACTGGTGATACCGCCGCCGAAGATGCGGCCGTTCTTTTCATCAAGGCAGTTGAAGCACTTGATGCAAGGCCGGATCTCCTCTCTTCTGCCAAGGCGGGCCTTGTTTGCCCATTCAGGATCGGCAATGATGGTGCGCGCCATGGCCACGGCGTCGCAGTGCCCTTCGGCAATCATACGTTCGGCATCTTCCGGATCGGTGATGCTGCCCACGATGATGACTGGAATCCTGATCCCATGCTTTTTAGCGGCAATGCCCATATACTCGTTGGGGCATTTGGGCATGAACTCGGAAGGAAACATTTCAGGCCGGCTGCGGAGCACGCCTCTGTTGCCGCGGGAAAAATGTACAAGATCGATCTTGTCTTCCACCATTTTGATGAATTCGCAGGCTTCATCAATTTCCAGCCCTCCTGGTTGCCCTTCCGTGCCGGAAATACGGTATTCCAGCACAAAATCTTTTCCTACACGGCTGCGGATACGGTCGATCACCATCATGGGGAAGCGCGCCCGGTTTTCCAGGCTTCCGCCCCATTTATCCTTCCGCCGATTCTCGGCAGGCGACAGGAACTGCCCGAGCAGCCACTGATGGGCGCCGTGGATAAGGCACATCTTGAAGCCGGCATTCTGCAAATAATGGCAGGTCTCGGCAAAGTGATCGGCCACTTCGTCCATCTGTTCTTCGGTAATCTCATCGACTACCTGCCCGTTGGGTAATACACATGCTGTAGGCGCAATGGGGTTGCGGTTGCCGTTCACGGTTGAAAAGGCATACTTGCCGCCATGTTCGATTTCAATGGAAGCAATGGCCCCGGCCTGATGAATGGCGTCTGTCATCTGCGTGAGATAGGGCAGGTTATTTATGTCCTGAAGATTCACGTTGTGGAAGTGGGAACGGCCACGGTCCTGATCCACGGAGGCTTCACCGAGCGTTACGCAGGCTGCCCCGCCCAGCGCCCTGTTGCGGAAGTGGGCAATGGACTCAGGACGAATATGGCCTTCCGGGGTGATGAAATGCATGGCCTGAGCCGTCGGGGCTGTCCAGATACGATTGCGAAAACGCAGCTTTCCCACCATAAGCGGTTCAAAAAGGTGCGGATACGGACGATTCATGATAAGCTCCTGCTTGTCTATCTGCTATGACAGGTTAAAAAACGCATGCGCCATGCAAATAGAAAAGCAAAAACTATGCCATTCTAAAAAAATATATTATTTTAATAGGTTAAAAATATCGCGCCTGTATAATACCCATATATTATATAAATTTTCACGATATTTAGTGTCGTTTGAGAAAAAAAACGATATATCGTACAACTACGGCAGTATTCCCAGTTTACGCATCTTAGCCCTCAGCGTATTAGGGTGCAGCCCCAGTATTTCTGCCGCTCCGCCGACCCCGCTGATCTTGCCCTTGGAGTAGGCAAGCGCCTTTTGAATGTGACGGATAATCGCCATATCCAGGGACTCCGGTTTTTCCCCCTCCTGAAGCTTGTCGGAAGCGGAGCGCGGCAGCACGGCGGGCAGCGCTGTCTGTGCGGGAGTAAAACGATCACTGACCGATATGGAGAAGGGGCGGCGCATATCGGCAATCCATAAAATGACTGCCCGCTCCACGGCATTGTTCAGTTCCCGTATATTGCCGGGCCATGAGTAGGCCAGCAGCTCGCGCATATTCTGCACGGAAGGGGAAGGTATCTGCTGCACCCAGTACTGACGGCATTTCTGCGCGGTAAGAAAATGCACAAGGAAGGGAATATCCTCCGGGCGCTCCCTGAGCGGAGGAATGACAATAGGAAAAACATCAAGTCGGAAATAAAGATCCGCACGGAAGCGCCCCTCCTGCACCATACGTCCCAAATCCCTGTGCGTTGCGGCAATGATGCGTATGTCTATCTGCTGCTCTTCCGAACCGCCTATGCGCTCCAGTACTCCGTCCTGAAGAATTCTGAGCAGGCGCGTCTGCCCAGCGGGAGGCAATTCTCCTATTTCGTCAAGGAGAAGCATCCCCCGATGCGCCCTCTCAAATACTCCCTTGCGGGTATGCACGGCCCCGGTAAAGCTTCCCTTTTCATGTCCGAAGAGCTCACTGTCAATCAGGGAATCGGGAATGCCTCCGCAGTTGATCTTGAGAAAAGGTGCATCCACACGTGCCGAAGCACGGTAGAGCGTCTCCGCCACCACCTCCTTTCCGGTACCGCTCTCCCCCAGAAGAAGTACCGGGCACTGCTGCCTCGCCACCTGCCAGATCATGTCGGTGACATGTTTCATACCCGGCAGTTCCGTAACGGACAGATAACGGGAGTCTTCCAGAGAAACACGACGCTTACGCGCCGGGCGAGCTTGCCGCCTGTAATAGCTCATCAATGTATCGAACAGAAAAAAAGCCAGAGATATATGCCGATGCTCAAAGCCGCTCTTTTTCTTCAGGCGGATAAAGGAAAGCGAACAGATGAGCCGCTGGGAAAGAATGGCCCTCATCACCAGAACGGAAAAACGGGAGCCTGGAAAAATCCGGCTGATAAGCCCGAGAGTGACGCCATGATCATCCTGATTACCCAGCCGAATCACTTTTTTGGGGCCGTTACGCAATACCAGAAGCTGCTCCCGATAGCTGTTCAGGGGGATCTTCTCTGTACCGGGTACCTCCGGGAAAAGGAAATACTGTTCTTCTTCCCTGTACTCCGTGGCGTAGGTCAGCAGCGCATAATCGAAAAGAAACACTTCCTGCAGAATACGGTGAATTCTCATCATCCCTTCCGCAAGGGGCGGATTCTCCTCCACAATCCTGCCTATGCTTTCGCCGATGCTAGACCACGACGCTTCCGGCTGTGTAGGGGGAAAAAGAAATGTCTGCATGGCAGTCTCCTCGTGCATATTTTATATACCAGTACCATATTCGCAGCTTTCGGCAATCTTTTCTTTTCCGCAGGCATACTCGAGATGGTGCAAGATAATGAAACATGCCTTCCCACCATGTCTGCCCACCCCTCAGAACAAGACACCTTGAAGCATATACTGCCTTTCCGGTACTCAGACAGACGGGCATTACCGTGTACTGCATGCAGAAAATGTGGCCTTTCTACTCCCAGACCGCACATATCCGGCAGCGGCACGAAGCAATAACCCCATTTAAAAGGAAACGGGGCGGAAAGCGTACGCTTTCCGCCCCGGAAGCCGGGGAGCAGCCTCCCCGGCATGTATGGTTGTTCTACTCTTCTTCCCACTTGATGAAGCCGGGCTTCACGTCAGTCATGGCATTGACGATAAGTTCGACAAGGCCGCCGTACTGCATGCCGTTCTTCTCCAGCAGGTTGTTCTGTTCGAGCAGTTCGCGCACCTGGCCCTTGCAGTTGGAGCAGGGGGCGCAGACGTACTTCTTGACTTCGGGGCCGAGGCAGTCCTTGAACGCTCCGCAGATCTGCTCCATCTTCTTGCGGCCGGTGATGTTCATGCGCCATTCGTTGATGTTGTTGCGCGTCATGATTGCGAAGCCGGAGCCGCCGCCGCAGCAATAGTTTTCCACGCCGTGGGGCGTCATTTCACGGAACTGCGGGCAAATGGCGTGCAGCACGTCGCGCTGGGGCTTCACCACACCCATGAGACGCACGAGGTTGCAGGGGTCGTGCAGGGTCACGGGGAAGTTGTTGCGGCTCGGGTCGAGCTTCAGGCGGCCGCCGAGCACGATATCGCGCAGCACGGGGAAGCAACTTTCACGCGGGATGTTCAGGTCGGGCGGCAGGATGCGGTCGGCTATGACGGTAAGGGCCTTATGGGCATGGCCGCATTCGCCGAGCACGATTTTCTTGACGCCGAGCTTCTTGGCGGCTTCAGCATGCTTGATAGCCACGCGGGCGGCCTGCACGTCATCGTAGAACACGCCGTAGTTCACGGAGTCGTAGCCCGCGATCTCGGAGCTCAGAGTCCAGGAAAGGCCCGCAGCTTCAAAGATGAGGGAGAAGGCCGCAATGTTGTCGGGCCAGGCCAGCATTTCACCGGCATTGTGGATGAGCAGAATGTCGGCGTTCGGCACGTCCCAGGGAGTCTTGAATTCGTATTCCGTGGTTTCCACATAGTCTTCATCAATGAATTCCACGGTTTCCTTCACCACTTCAGGATTCATGCCGGTGGAGGAGCCCACGTCGAGCTGAAGCTTGGTGCCCTTTTCATGCAGTTCGCGGGGGTTCCAGCCGAATTCCTGGCTGAAGAGCTTGCGCAGCTCGCGGGCGATGAGGCCGTTGTCCACGCCGATGGGGCAGACCTGGGCGCAGCGGCGGCACAGGTTGCAGCGGTAGGAAAGTTCCGCAAGGCGCACCACGGTCTTCCAATTAAGATCTATGTCGCCGTAGCGCCACTTGGCCAGAGGTTCCTTCTTCACATACTGCTTGTAGATGCGGCGGAACAGCTCGGAACGGAAGTTCGGACGATACATTTCATGCTCGCCGGACATTTCGTAGAGGTGGCATGCCGCGGAGCAGGAGTTGCACTGGGCGCAGTAGTCCATGGTGGTATCCAGCATGGCGAGGCAGGTCCAGTTGTTCTCCGGCGTGAAGAGCTTGCGCACACCGTCCAGGAAGCGGTTGACCAGCTCTTCCTCTTCGGCCTTGGTCTGAGGCACGGGGATGAGCAGGACGTTGATATCGTCGAGCAGGCAGCAGAACTGCTTTTTCTGGGCGTCGGTGATGACTTTCCAGGGATAGGTCTGATAATCGACGGGCATGGGGCGGAGGGTGTTCACGTCAACCGTGGTGAGCATCCCTTCTTCCGTCGAGAGGTCGTTGAAGGTAAGTTCCTGCGAAGTTTTCATGTGCGGCTCCTTGATCCTACTTCTCGTCGGGGTTGGAGGTGGCGACCTCTGCCCAGGTTATCTTGCCGTCACCCTGAACGTGAGGGCCACGCCAGCTCACGGGGAGGTTCAGGTTGTTGGCCAGCTGCTTCTGGAGCTTGGGGTTGTTGACGGTGGGAGCATCGCCCCAGCGGATATCATGCCAGGTGAAGTACTTCATGAAGAAGTGGCCGAGGAAGCTGTAGGGTACCCAGAAGAACATGAAGAACCCGAGGAGAAGATACAGCACATAAAGAGGAGTCAGCTCCATGGCCGTGAAGGTCATCATGCCGTAGATGAAGCTGTTGCCCATGAGGGCGAAGTCGTACACGCCGTGCCACAGGCAGAGCATGAGGCCGAAGAGGCCGTACACACCGAACAGACCGAGGTTGAAGAAATGCTCGTTGGTGGTGTACTTGCGCAGGCCCTTGTCGCAGATGCGGCGCTGGATGAGGCCCACAGCGCCGAAGAGGATACCCGCAAAGCCGAACACGTCGCACAGCACGGTGACGGCGGTGCAGAAGGTCACGAAGCCTTCGGCCCCGGCCAGCATACCTATGGCGGCAAGCACCGTCATACCCATGCCGCCCATGAGCAGGTACAGGCCGATATGGAAGGGATAGGTGCGCACCCAGAGCGTGCGGTTGTGTTCCCACACGGCCTTCAGGAAAAGCGCTTCGATGAGGAATCCCTTGAGGGCGCCCACCATGCAGCTGCGGTGCTTGTCCTTCCACCATTCGGTATTTTCGAGATAGCTGCCGCCGTATTCGACCTTTTCAGGGTCTTCATGCGCCACGGGATACAGTTCCCAGCGCAGATGCTGAGGTTTTTTGAGGTAGCCGATGATTTTCATCAGGGCGACGGCCACAAAGGCTATAACCGCCACATAGGCCAAACAATAGAAAAAGATGCTCATGGTTGTCTCCTGTCGCGTTGTCCGCCATCTTGCATCCTGACCAGGGCCGAGTTGTCCCGGCCATTATTTCCACACGGCTTCCGCCCGCATCCGCATCGCAGAGCGCAGATAAAAAAGGAAGGAATTATTCCTTCTTTTCCCAACATGCGCCATGGGTACGGCGGCGGCTCCGGCGTGAGGCTCACCGGAGGAAAGCTGGTGAAGATTACCCCATAAAGGGCAAAAAAACAAGCCTGCAGTCACAAGAACTTTCACAAGGTCACAGCGCGAAAAAGGCCTTCCCGGGAGGAAAGTCTTGCTCCCTCTCCCTTTAATAAGTACACTTCGCCTGAATTCAAGTCATGGAGGACGGATGTACGTTTATCTCATAGGCGCAGGCCCCGGCGACCCCGGCCTGCTCACCTGCAAAGGCAGGCAGGCGCTTTCCGAAGCGGACGTGGTCGTGTACGATTATCTTGCGGGCGACGACCTGCTCGCCCTGGCCAAGCCCGGCGCCGAATTCATCTATGTCGGCAAAATCGCGGGCAACCATACTATGAAGCAGGCCGATATCAACAAACTCCTCATAGCCCGCGCGAAGGAAGGCAAAGTGGTCGTGCGCCTCAAGGGGGGAGATCCCTATATTTTCGGGCGCGGCGGCGAAGAAGCCGAGGAACTCGTGGAAGCGGGCGTTCCCTTCGAGGAAGTGCCCGGCATCTCCAGCTCCATAGCAGGTCCGGCCTACGCGGGCATACCGCTCACCCACCGCGCCTACTCTTCTTCCGTCACCATCGTCACCGGCCATGAGGACCCGACCAAGCCCGGCTCCGTGCACGACTGGAGCGCCCTTGCCCGCAGCGCCTCCACCCTGGTCTTTCTCATGGGCATGAAGAACCTGCCGGAAATCACGGCCAAGCTCATCGCCGCCGGCATGCCGGCCGATACCCCCGCCGCCCTGGTATACTGGGGTACCACGAACCGCCAGAAATCCCTGGCCTCCACCCTGGCCGACCTGCCGGACGCGGCCGTGCGCGAAGGCTTTTCCAACCCCTCCATCATCGTGGTGGGCGATGTGGTGCGCCTGAAGGACAAGCTGAACTGGTTCGAAAAAAAGCCCCTCTTCGGCCGCACCGTAGTCGTCACCCGCGCGAGGGAACAGGCCAGCGAAAGCGCGGCTCTTTTCGCCCGCATGGGTGCGCATGTCATACAGTTCCCCACCATCAAAATCAGTCCTCTTGCCGATTATGCGGAGCTTGATGAGGCCGTCGGCAACCTTTCCCGCTACGGCTGGGTGGTGTTCACCTCGGTGAACGGCGTGAAATTCTTCCGCAAGCGCCTCTGTGCCCTTGGCCTCGACGCCCGCGCCCTCGGCCCCGTGAAGGTGGCCGCCATAGGCCCGGCCACGGCGAAGGCCGTGGAAGAAATGGGCATCCATGCCGACCTTGTGCCTTCCTCCTATGTGGCGGAGGGCGTGGCCGAGGCCATGCTCGCGCTCGGCATGAAGGGAAAGAGGGTGCTTCTGCCCCGGGCAAAGGAAGCCCGCGACGTTCTCCCCGAAGCCCTGCGCGCCGCAGGAGCCGAGGTGGACGTTGTCGCCGCCTATGAAAACGTGCCTTCCGATGAGAACCGCGAAGAAGTGCTTGCCGCACTCAAAGAAGGAAGGCTCGACTGCGTGACTTTCGGATCCTCCTCCACGGTGCGCAACTTCCTCTCCTCCATTCCGCTGGAGATACTGAAAAAGCACCCTGAAATACGCTTCGCGGCCATAGGGCCCGTGACGGCGAAAACCATGCGGGAAATGGGGCTGGAACCGGATATTCAGCCGGAAAGCTTCACCATTCCCGCGCTGGCGGATGCCGTGTGCACAGCCTTCGCCCGCCAAGGAGCAGAGGCATGACCCTGAAACTCGGTATTCTCGCCTCAGGCAGCGGCACCAACGCGCAGGCTATCATCGACGCCGCCAAAGCTGGCCGCCTCGATGCGGACATACGCATCGTCATTTCCAACCGCCCCGGAGCCAAGGTCCTGGAGCGCGCGGAAAAAAGCGGCATCCCCTCCCTCTGCCTGGACCACAAAACCTTCCCCGACCGTGAGAGCTTCGATGCCCGCATGGTGGAAGCGCTGCTTTCCGCAGGTGTGGATACCGTGGCCCTCGCCGGATACATGCGCCTCGTCACCCCCGTCTTTCTCGACGCATTCCCGAACCGCGTGCTGAACATTCACCCCGCCGTGCTCCCCGCCTTTCCCGGAACTCACGGTGCGCGCGACGCCTGGATCTACGGGGCAAAGTTCAGCGGGTGCACCGTGCATGTGGTGGATCCCGTCATGGACGGCGGGCCCGTCATCGTGCAGGCCACGCTCCCCATACGGCAGGAAGAAGACGACGAGGCGCTTTTGAACCGCATCCATGTGTTCGAGCACCGCATCTATGTGCAGGCCCTTGAGTGGCTCGCCGAAGGCCGCCTGCACCTCGACGGCCGCCGCATGCTGCTGGCCCCGGCAGGAAAGGCCCTGGCCCCGCAGCCGGAACTTGCGCTCATCTGGCCGCCTCTGGAAGAAGGATTCTGAAATGCGTCCTGCCGGGCTTCCGTACCCGGCCCACCCTGCGCGGCTCCCCGCGCCTGAAACGGCTCCCGCAGCCGGAGGTTCCCTTCATGAAAACTTCCCGTTTCTTCGCCCTGTGCGCCCTTGTCTTCTGCTTGTGCGCCTCCACAGCCTTCGCCGCGGATGATGCGCGCAAAGCCGAACGCCGCACCCCCGTCATCGTGGAATTTGAAGGCAACGACGCCATAGGCGTCACCCTCTTCTCGCGCCTGCAAAGCAAGATCAACAGTGAAAATCCCGCCGCTCCCGCCAGAGAGGCGAAATTCCGCATCCTGCTTTCCACCGCGGCGGAATTCCCCTCCCGCCCGGGCGTGGGATCCGTGTACGCCGTGGTGTGGACCCTGGCCCTTTCCGAGGGTTCCATGGAATACTACCTTGTGCGCGACCTCGGCATCGTCACGCCCGACACTGTGGATGCCGTGGTGGAGCGCATCGTGAGCCGCACCGAGGGCGTGGCCGCCCGCTACGGCTACCTCGACCGCGAAAAATAAGCCCTTTCCGCGCCCCGGAGTCTCGGCCCTTGCTTTTGCCCCTCAGCCGGTCTCCGGGGTTCCACGCACAAAACACGGATTTTCCCCCTTCGGGCTGCCCAGGCGAAGCGGCGGCAAACCGCTCCGGACGCTCCCGGGCCTTTTCCCGCATCAAGAGCAAAGTCATGGTGAATGCTCTCTGGAAAAATATCGTCGACTGCTGGCGCGACGGGCACAAGGTAGCCCTCGGCATCTTCCGCTTCCTCATTCCCATCGTGATCATCGTGAAGATTCTGGAGGAAAGCGGGCTTATCCCGTATCTGTCCATGCCCCTCGGCCCGATCATGGACCTTGTGGGGCTGCCGGCGGAGCTGAGCCTCGCATGGATATCCTGCATGCTTGTGAGCCTCTACTCCGGCGCCATGGTGCTCATCTCGCTCCTTCCTCAGCTGCCGGAGCTTTCCGCCGCACAGATGACGGTCTTCGGAGTGATGGTGCTCATCGCCCACAGCCTCATCCTTGAAGTGCGCATCGCCGGTCAGTGCGGCGTCTCCATGCCCTTCCAGTTCCTTCTGCGCCTTCTCTCCGGTATTCTCGCCGCCTTCCTGCTCCACCTCTTTCTCGACCAATTCCAGCTGCTCCAGGAGAAGGCGACCATCCTTCTCGCCGCCGAGCCTTCGGCCACATGGGGAGAATGGCTCATGCAGCAGGCTGTCACACTCCTTGAGATGTACGCCATCATCTGCGCCGTGATGCTCCTGCAGAAGTTTCTGGACGCCTTCCATATTTCCGCCCTGCTCGGCCGTGTTCTCGGCCCGGCCCTGCGCCTTCTCGGCGTATCCTCAAAAGCCGTGTCCATCATCCTCATCGGCTTCACCATGGGCCTGCTCTACGGCAGCGGCATCCTCATCAAACACGCGCAGGAGGGAACGCTCTCCCCGAGGGATGCGCTCTGCTCCATTTCCCTTCTGGGCCTTTCCCATTCCCTCATTGAAGACACCATCCTGCTTGCCCTCCTCGGCGGGAACCTCTGGGGGCTTCTTGGCTTCCGGCTCCTCTTCACTCTGGTCATGGGGGCGCTCGTCAACATTTTCTACCCCTCGCTGGAACGCTTTGCCGCGTCGCCCGCCCGAAGCCTCAGCGTCCGCCATTAAGCGCAGGGCAAAAAAGCAGCCGCAGCGGTGCGGCCCGCTCTTTGAAGGAGACATCATGAAAACGCTGTGGATCAATGCCGGGGAGCTTTCCGGCGACCTTCAGGGCGGGGCGCTCCTTGCGGCCTTGCGCGAATACGCACCCGAGGAGTCCCTGCGCGTGGCGGGCATGGGGGGCGACAACCTCGCCCGCGCCGGACAGGAAAACCTCCTACGCGTGGAAGAGCTTTCCGTCATGGGCATTGTGGAGGTTATCACCAGCCTGCCGCGCATCTTCCGCATGCTCGGGCGCATCAGGCGCGAGATGGAACGCCTGCGCCCCGACGCCGTGCTGCTCATCGACGCGCCGGAATTCAATTTCCGCGTGGCGAAGATAGCCCATCGCCTGGGTATTCCCGTGTACTACTTCATCCCGCCCAAGGTCTTGGCCTGGCGCACGGGCCGCGTAAAATTCCTGAAAAAGCATGTGCGCCGCATTTTCTCCATCCTGCCCTTTGAAGTGGACTTCTACCATGAACACGGCATGGACGTGACGTATGTGGGCAACCCGCTGGTGGATCTGGTGGATTACGAAGGTATCAAGGACATAGTCCCTGTGCCGGGCCGCATAGGGCTCATGCCCGGCAGCCGCAAAAAAGAAGTGGATTCGCTTCTTCCCGCCTTCTCCGGAGCCGCAAGCCTGCTTGCCGAACGCTTCCCGGATCTTGAATTCCACTGCATCCGCTCTTCCAACTTTTCCGAGGAATATCTGCGCTCCCTCTGGAAGGCCCCCGCTCCCCTCGTCATGCACGACGGCAACGACCGCTACCGCCTCATGCGCACCTTCCCCTGCATCATGGCGGCCTCGGGCACGGCTACGCTGGAAACGGGCCTTGCGGGCGTGCCCACCCTGGTGGCCTACAAGGTCTCCCCCATCTCCTACCAGATAGCCCTGCATGTGCTCAAGGTGAAATGGATAAGCCTGACCAACCTCATCCTGAACCGCACCGTTTTTCCCGAGCACATTGAAAAGGATGCCGACCCGGCCCCTCTGGCCGCGCGTATGGAGGAATGGCTCACCCGCCCCGGAACGCTGGAAGCCATACGGTGCGACCTCGACGAGCTGCGCGAAAAGTGCGGCAGGCCGGGAAGCGCGAAACGCGCCGCAGAAGCCCTGTGGAAGGAAATAGCCTGACCCTCGCCCCGAAGGCGGAAAAGACCATGCTCCGGGAAAGACCGGGCCCGGCCTTCCCCGCAGGAATACCGCCCTTTCGAAGGAACCGGAGCCTGCCGGACCTGTTCCCATCAAAAAAGCCCGTCGGAACCTAGTCCCGGCGGGCTTTTCCTTATGCGGACAACTCTGCGCCCGGCCGCATCAACCGGCCGTAAGCCCGCCGTCCACCAGATAGAGCCCCCCTGTCATGAAGCTTGCCGCATCGGAAGCAAGAAAATATACAAGTTCCGCCACTTCCGAAGCCTCCCCTACCCTGCCGAGGGGGTAAAGGCCCGCTTCCGTTTTCCAGTAGGCCGAGGCGTCGCCGCCGTGCGTAATGTCGGCAAAGCTCTGGAACAACTTTTCCGTAAGCGGCGTGCGTATGGTTCCTGCACACACGGCGTTGACGCGGACGCCCTTCGGCCCCAGGTCTATGGCCAGGCTTTTCGTGATCTGCCCCAGGGCCCCCTTGGTCAGGCCGTAGCCGAAGCTGTTGGGCTTGCCTACATAGCACTGATCGGAGGCGTTGATGACTACGCTCCCCCCGCGCTCCAGCAGGCAGGGCACAGCCGCGCGAAGAGTGTGCACCGTGCCTTTGATGTTAGTGTCGATCATGAGGTCCAGCTCTTCCTCGCTGATATCCAGCATGGTATTGCAGCGATGGATGCCGGCGTTGGCCACCACCGAATCCAGCCCGCCGAAGCGCACGCAGGCTGCGGCGACGGCCCTGTCCAGATCTTCACGGCGGCGGGTACTTCCTTCCACAAAGAGCGCTCCCGTTTCCCGCGCGAGTTTCTCCCCGTCTTCCCCGTTGATATCCATGAACGCCGCGTTCCACCCTTCCCGGATGAACTTGCGCACGCAGGCGGCCCCTATGCCCGTGGAACCGCCGGTGATGAATACCGTCTTTCTGTTCTCGCTCATACCCGTTCCTCCTTCATCCCCGGGCGAGCTCGATGCCCCTGTCCCGGCAGAGGGCTTCGATGCTGCGGTCGTAGGTGGCTTCCGCTTCTTTGGAGAAAAAACATCCCGGAACGCCTTCGTCGTGGTCGCGGTGATGCGCCACACATTCACAACACTTGCCGTGCCTCGGGCAGTCGTAGGTGCAGGGGCATGGCCTTTTATTGTCGCAACTCATCATTCCTCCTGTTGGCGGCACTCATATAAAAAAGGCCGCTTCCGGAAGAAATAATATAAAAATATAATAACATCAATATGACATAGTATACATTTTCAAAAATAATATCCGACTTCATACATGATTTAAATATACTTCAAAAAATAT
>NZ_DYZA01000104.1 GCF_020741395.1 Mailhella massiliensis
CGGATGGCGGCAAAGGCGCAGTCGGGAATGAGGGAGCCGACGCCGTCGCCGCCGCAGCCGATGATGCCCGCCTGCTTGGAGCCGCAGATGACGGCTTCGGCATAGGCGGCTTCATCCACGGGGTTCTGCGAGGCGTCGCCCATGTTGAAGGCCACGCCGCCGATGGGGGCGGCCATGAGGGGCAGGGCAAGTTTGAGTCCGAGGATCTCGGTGGAGGTGTCGGGCTGGGCGGCGTTGTGCAGGCAGCGCATGGCCAGCTTCACGCGGGCGAGGGCTTCTACGTTGGCGCGGAAGGACGAGCCTGTGCCGAGGCCCCCCATGCCGGGCACTTCCCCGGCGCAGGCGCGACCGTCGCACTGCGGGCAGACACGGCAATGGCCCTTCATGCGTTCACGGGCCAGCTGTTTGATGGATGCGTCCATGATAGTTTCTCCTGTACGGGTAAGAGGAGTTCCGGGCCGGCGCGGCGGGCGCGCCGGAACTGCGTCATGCGCCGTACTGGGCTTCCAGTTCGGCGGCGGCCTTTTCCACGGAGGCCTTGTAGCCTTCGCGTTCGGCGCGGATGAGAGAGGCCACGCGCTCATCGTGCAGGGCGATGATCTGGGCGGCCAGCCAGGCGGCGTTCTTTGCGCCGTTCAGGGCCACCGTGGCTACGGGGAAGCCGGAGGGCATCTGTACGGTGGCGTACAGAGCGTCCAGCCCTCCGATGGTGGAACCGGCCACGGGGATACCGATGACGGGTTTGATGGTGCGGGCCGCCACGGCGCCCGCCAGATGGGCGGCCATGCCTGCGGCGCAGATGTATATCTCGCAGCCGTCCGCTTCCAGCTCTTCCATGAGCTTTGCGGTGCGTTCGGGCGTGCGGTGCGCGGAGGTGACGGTATAGCGGAAGGAAATACCGAGCTTCTTCAGTACGTCGGCGCAGCCGTTCACGACGGGTTCGTCGGAGGCGGAGCCGATGAAAATGGCTACCTGGGGCATGGGAGTTACCTCTTTTTCGGGAAAGTTCTGGTTGACGCGGCCCCTTCCGGGGAAAAGGGCCCGCCGGGATTTGTGTTTTTTCAGAGAATTCAGACCAGCTGGAGCCTCTTCAGGCCCTTTTTACCGATATCCGTGCGGAACTGGCTGTGCTCCATGGAAAGAAGCGCCAAGCCTTCATAGGCGCGGGCCTGGGCTTTTTTCAGATCCTCCCCCAGGGCTGTGACGCAGAGCACACGGCCGCCGTTTGCCAGGATATGCCCGTCCTCCGCTTTTGTCCCTGCCTGAAAGACCTGTACGCCCTCCAGCGCCTCGGCCCTGTCGATGCCGGAAATAGGCATGCCCTTGGGGTAGGAGCCGGGATAGCCCTCGGCGGTAAGCACCACGCCGAGGGCTGAGCGCTCCTCAATGTCTAGGCTTACGGCGTCGAGCGTGCCTTCGATGCAATGCAGCATGATATCCGCCAAGTCGCTTTTGAGGCGCATAAGCAGGGGCTGACATTCCGGGTCGCCGAAACGTACGTTGTATTCCAGTACCTTGGGCCCGTCCTTGGTCATCATGAGACCGGCGTACAGAATACCCTTGAAAGGAGTGCCCCGGCGCGCCATTTCCGTGAGGATAGGGCGAGCCACGATATCGGCCATGGCAGAAAGCTCGCTGTCGGGCAGGATGGGAGCGGGGCTGTAGGCTCCCATGCCGCCGGTGTTGGGGCCCTTGTCGTTGTCGAACACGGCCTTGTGATCCTGGGCGGAAGGCAGGGGCAGGGCGGTTTTGCCGTCGCAGAAGCTGAGGAGCGAGACTTCCTCCCCTTCGAGGAATTCCTCGATGAGTACGGTGCTGGAGGCTTCGCCGAAGGCGTTCTTTTCAAACATGAGGTCGAGGGCTGCGCGCACTTCTTCCATGGTCATGGCCACGATGACGCCCTTGCCTGCGGCAAGCCCGTCGGCCTTGACCACCAGGGGAGCGCCGTGTTCTTTCACAAAGACTTCGGCTTCCGCACGGCTGGTGAATACCCCCGCCGCCGCGGTAGGCACGCCCGCCTTCTGCATCACTTCCTTGGCGAAGGACTTGCTGCCCTCAAGCTTTGCGCAGGCGGCCGAGGGGCCGAAGCAGGCTATGCCCGCCTTCTGCATGGCATCCACCACGCCGAGGGTGAGGGGCAGTTCCGGGCCGGGCACCACGAGATCCACGGCCTTTTCCTTGGCAAAATCCACAAGTCCCTGGATATCGCTGTCTTTAATGGGGACGTTGACGGCTACGGAGGCCGTGCCGCCGTTACCCGGGGCGACGAAGATTTCCGTCACGTCCGGTCTTTTGCTCAGTTTCCATGCCAGGGCATGCTCGCGGCCGCCGGAACCTATGATGAGTATGCGCATATTATCCTTCCTTATTTCATGAACAGCATTTCCTGATAGCTGGGCAGGGGCCAGAGGTCGTCGGCCACCAGGTTTTCCAGCTTGTCGGCCCAGAGACGCAGATCTTCCATGGCCGGAAGCACGCTGTGCAGGCACTCCTTCGCGCTTTTGAGCAGGTGCTCTTCGCAGGGCGTCCAGTTCAGGGCCAGCGTGCGTTCTTCCAGGGTGCGGAGAGAGTTTTCAAAATGCCCTATGACCTCGGCGAGCTCATTGAGCGAATAGAGGGATGCGGGCACGCCCAGAGCGGTGCATGCGGCGGCGGAAGAGGCAAGTTCCTGCCGGTAGCGTACGGCGGCGGGGTAGATCTGGGTGCGCGCCATACGCACGGCAAGGCATGCCTCGGTGTGCACGGTTTTCAGGTACTGCTCAAGCTGTATGTCTTCACGGGCCTTGAGTTCCTGCCGGGAGAAGACCTGGTAGCGGCCGCAAAGTTCCATCACCTCGGGGGAAGAGAATACCGGCACGGCGTCGGGCGTGGCCGGGTAATTGGGCAGGCCGCGGCGTTCCGCCTCCTTCTGCCAGATTTCGGAATAACCGTTGCCATTGAAGATGACGGCGCTGTTTTCCTCCATCACGTCTTCAATGAACTTCTGCACGGCCTCGCCCAGGCTGAGTCCGCCCTTATGCAGGGCGTTTTCCAGGAATGTGGCGGCATAGTCCAAAGATTCTGCCATCATAGTGTTGAGTACGACGAGGGCATCCGCAGCGGACATGGAGGAGCCGAGGGCGCGGAATTCGAAGCGGTTGCCCACAAAGGCGAAGGGGCTGGTGCGGTTGCGGTCGCCCGGGTCGGCGGGAAGGGGGGGCAAGGTATCCACGCCTACGTTCATCATACGTTTGCCCGCCGCGCCCACCACCTGGCCCACGCGGAACTGCTCCAGCACGTCGGTGAGCTGGTCGCCGAGGAACAGGGACATGATTGCGGGCGGCGCCTCATTGGCGCCGAGACGCCTGTCGTTGGAGGCGGAGGCCACCACAGCGCGCAGGAAACCGGCATGGCGGTGCAGGGCGCGGATGACGGAGCACAAAAATACAAGGAACTGGGCGTTCTCATGGGGGTTGTCGCCCGGAGCGAAGAGATTGCCCACCTCGGGGCTGCCGATGGAGTAGTTGAGGTGTTTGCCCGAGCCGTTGATGCAGTCGAAGGGTTTTTCATGCAGCAGGCAGGACATGCCGTGGCGGCGGGCCGTCTTTCTGAGCACCGTCATGATGAGCTGGTTGTGGTCGCAGGCGAGGTTCCCCGATTCGAAGGTGGGGGCTATCTCGTACTGGCTGGGGGCCACTTCGTTGTGTCGTGTCTTCACCGGGATGCCCAGGCGGTAGAGCTGGCGCTCCACATCGGCCATGAAGCCGAGCACGCGGCTCGGGATGACGCCGTAGTACTGGTCTTCAAATTCCTGGCCCTTGGGAGGGCGGGCGCCGAACAGGGCGCGGCCTGCGATGAGCAGGTCGGGGCGGGCGGAAACGAAGGTTCCGTCGATGAGGAAGTATTCCTGCTCCAGCCCTCCATTGGAGATGATGGGCATGGTGGGGTTCACGCCGAAAAGGCGCAGCACGCGGGCCGCCTGCTGGTTCAAGGCCTGATTGGAACGCAGGATGGGGGTTTTCTTGTCGAGCGCTATGCCCGTCCATGAGAGGAATACTGTGGGGATGCACAGCACCATACCTGCGGGGCTTTCCATGAGGTAAGCCGGACTGGTCACGTCCCACGCGGTGTAGCCGCGCGCTTCAAAAGTGGAACGCAGGCCGCCAGAAGGGAAGCTGGAACCGTCGGCCTCGCCCTGCACCAGGGCGCTGCCGCTGAACTGGGCCAGGGCTCCGCCCTTGCCGTCGGGGTCGAGAAAGCTGTCGTGCTTTTCCGCAGTAAGGCCGGTCAGGGGATAGAAAACATGGGTGTAATGATCCGCCCCGCGTTCCATTGCCCAGGATTTCATGGCGTTGGCCACGACATCGGCCACGGCCGGATCGAGGCGTCTGCCGAGGTCTATGGTGGTGCGCAGGGATTTGTAGACAGCCTTGGGCAGATAGCGCCGCATGGCCTTGTCGTCGAAAACATTGCAGCCGTAGTATTCCGTGGGGTCGGTGTGGCTTTCTGCGGCGGTGGGGCGGCCCCCCGCGATGTATTCCGCGTCATGACGCCTTGTGGCGACGGAAAGGACGGCATGACTGCGGCTGGCGTTGGCGGAACTCATGCGAACTCCTTCAAAAAATGATGACAGGCCCGGAGGCCGGGCCTTTCGGCTGTGGGAGGGGAGGCTTTCCGCCTCAGTGTCAGTCTATGGAAACTACTTCCAGGGCGAAGGTGAGATCCTTGCCCGCCATGGGATGGTTGGCGTCGAGCACTATATGTTTGTCGTTCACTTCGCAGATGGTCACTTCAAGTTCTCCTTGATCGGTAGAAACGTGGAGCATCATGCCCACCTGCGGCTTGATGGTCGGAGGCACCTGTTCCAGAGGCACGGAAAAGAGAAGCTGTTCCTGTCTGGCTCCGTAGGCTTCCGCTGCGGGAATAGTCACGGAGAACCTGTCGCCGACTTCATGGCCCGTCACGGCCTTGTCGAAGCCGGGAATGACTTGGCCCGAGCCGACCTTGAAGCGCAGGGGGCTGCCTTCGCGGGAGCGGTCGAATTCGGAACCGTCGTTCAGGGTGCCAACATAATGGACAGAAACAGTGTCGCCGGTTTTAATGGGCATGGGAACCTCTGGGGAAGAGTGTTAAAAAGGGCGCGCGCGTGCTGCTGCCCGGAGGGGTGGAGGCATGCGCAAAAAAGGAGCTTTCCGATTGACGGCATCGGCACAGGACGATACCTATCACAGAGATCGTCCAACTCCAAGCGCATTTATGGATGGAGGCCTGCGGTATGACTCCAGAAAAGAAAGACAGCGCGCAGCCCGGGCAGTTCAGTCTTCTCGGCACGGCGAGCACCATGGGCCTGCACATGGTTTCCGGCCCTGTGGTGGGTGGCGGACTGGGCTGGCTTGCGGATGAATGGCTCGGCTCATGGCCTGTGGGGTCGGCCATAGGGCTTCTTCTCGGATTGGCCGCAGGGTTCCGCAACGTATGGATAGACGCCCGCTACCTTGCGAAGAAAAACGCCGAGCGCGACGCGGAGGAAAAAGCCCTGCGGGAGAAGGAGTTCAAAGAGCGCGGGAATGTCCGGCCCTCGGCTGTGGGGCAAGGCGGCAGAAAGGCCCTTTACGCTGACGGGGCGAGGGAGAAAGAGAGACAGGATTCTGCCCCGGATGAGGATTTCACCGCTTCCATACTTGCTGGGACGGCCGTCCCGGCCGACAGAAAGCTCGATGAGATTGAAGAATCTCTGGAGTCCATACGCCGCGCCATTGAGGAAGACGAAGGCTGGAAGGAGACAGGAGCAGGGGAGAAGCATGAACATAATTGAACAAGCGGATCGGCAGCTGTGGAGGAAGGGCTTCGTGCACGCCCCTCTGCGCGGGGCCGTGCGAAATCTTTTTTTCTTCTCCCTTCTTCTTTTTGCCTTGGGTCTGGCCCTGTTGCCATGGTTGCCGCATATCTTCTGGAGCGGAGTTATGGCAGTTTTATCCTTTTGGAATTTTTATACTCTTTCCCTTTTTATCCAGAGGGCTCTGCCCGCCGTCATACCGGAAGAAGATAAAAGAGGGGAAGCGAGCGGGCGCATTGTGAAAAAAGGTTTGCTCATCAGAACGCAATTGAGGCTTTTCATTACCGGAATTTTCGTGTATATAGCATTAGTCGTTTTTCAGGCAAGCCCGGCTGCCCTCGCGGCAGGTCTTTCCTCGGCGATCATCATCATACCGGCTTCTCTGATATTCCGGCATTGAATAGCCCGGGCACATACAGGAGGTTTCCATGGCTGCATCTGGACTGGCGCACCCTCTTCTGCTTTCGACCGTTTTCCACATGGACGAAATCACGGTCGCGGGTATGACTATCGAGACCAAGTATGTGTTTTTCACCTGGCTCGGCATGGCCGTCCTTCTTGTTACCGGTCTTATTCTCCGCAGGAACATCAGCACCGTTCCCGGCCGCCTTCAGCTCTTTTTCGAGGTTCTGGTGGACGGGCTTGAGAAGTTCATTCTCACCAATCTCGGAGAAAAGGGCCGCCGTTTCGTGCCCCTGCTCGTCTCCATCTTCATCTATGTACTGACCATGAACCTGCTGGGGCTCATACCCGGCTGCGACGCTCCTACCGCGAACCTGAACACCACTATTTCCATAGCGCTGTGTGTGTTCCTCTATTACAACTATGTGGGTATCCGCACTTGGGGGGCGGGGTACATCCATCACTTCACGGGTTCCAGCAAGCCGCTGATTCCCCTGATGTTCCCCATTGAGGTCATTTCCCACCTGGCCCGTCCTCTTTCCATGTCTCTGCGTCTTTTCGGCAATATCTTCGCCGAAGAAATGACGCTCATCATCTTCTTCGGCTTCGGCGCGAGCATCTACATCGGAGTGCTTCTCGGCACGGTCCCTATGTACTTCCTGTTCCTCTTGGGCAAGGTGCTTCAGGCCTTCATTCTGTTCATCCTCTCCATGATCTACATTCAGGGAGCGGTGGAGCACGCCCACTGAGCCGAACTCATCCGGGGGAATGGCCTTACGGCCTCAACACTATAATGTAATGGAGTTTTCACCATGCGTAAGATCGCCCTTACCACTCTGACCACCCTTATGCTCCTTGCCTTCGCCGCCGTTGCCTTCGCCGCTGAAGGCGACGCCTCCAGCAGCTTCGGCCTTGCCGCCGCCGGTATCGCTCTCGGCATCGGCCTCGCCGCCACCGGCGGTGCGCTCGGCCAGGGCTCCGCAATCAAGGCTGCCTGCGAAGGTATCGCCCGTAATCCCGACGCTTCCGGTAAGATTTCCCAGTCCCTCATCCTGGGCCTTGCCTTCATCGAATCCTTGGTCATCTACGCCCTTCTCGTGGCGCTCATCCTGCTCTTCGTGAAGATGTAGTTGCATTTATCGGGCGGGAAGGATATATTCCTTTCCGCCCCTTATTCTTTTAACCGGCCAGAAAAATGAACCAGACTCCCAAGTACGAACATATCCCCCGCGCTACCATTCAGCGGCTCGCCACCTATCTTCAGGTTCTTGAAGCCATGGACAAGGATGGCGTCCAGGTCATTTCTTCCGAACCTCTGTCCCGGGCGTGCGACGTGAACGCCTCTCAGGTTCGTAAGGATCTTGCCTACTTCGGCGAATTCGGTGTTCGCGGCGTAGGATATTATGTGTCTTATTTGCTGGAAGTCATAAAAGCCTGCCTCAACGCCAACCGCGAATGGCGCGCGGCTCTCGTGGGTGTGGGCAACATGGGCAGGGCGCTGCTCAACTACCAGGAATTTCGCCGGCACGGCTTTACCATCGTGGGAGCTTTCGACTGTGATCCCTTCAAGATCGGTGAGAAGCTCTACGGTCTGGAAGTCTACTGCACCAAGACGCTCATGGAAAAGGTGCCTGAACTCGGCATCGAAATCGGTATCATCACCGTGCCGCCGGAACGCGCCCAGCGCGCGGCCACGCAGCTCGTGGACGCCGGTATCAAGGGTATTCTGAACTATTCCGCTGCGCGTATCACGGTACCGGATCATGTGTTTGTGGAATACGTCAATTTCTTCCATCAGATTTATTCGCTGACGTTCAATATCTCCACAAAGCAGCGTTGATATTCTCCGTCCGGAGAGCCTCGTGCTCCGTTTTCAGGGCCGCCCGCGATATGCAAGGCGGCCTGTTTTTTTAACATCTCCGCAGGCTGGGTTCCCCAAAATGTAGTTTACTCCCGGCCTGCCCCGTCTCCAGCCCTGCGTCGGTGGCGGCGTTCCCATGAGAGAGCCGCGTTTCCGGAAAGGAGGGCGTTTTCTCGGGGGGGGGGCGACGCTTGCCGTCCGTGAACGTGGCCTTCCCGGAAGGGTGAGATTTCTCTGCTCTCACGATGATTCCGGCCTCTCTCATCTTCTGTGTCTCCATTTTTTTTACAGCAAAAGCGCTTTTTTCCGTTCTTCCGGTGCACTTTGCCCTGCCTGTGCCCGGAAGAAGGAAGCAAGCCGGTCTTTTTTGTTTTTTCTGCGAAGTTTGCCAATAATGGGCGCTCTATCTACTTGCTCATCCGGCCGCCATAGCTTATCAATAAGGAAAGGGTGCGAGAGGAGACAGTGCCTTCATATTCCTGTTTCCTGCGCTCCTGAGAAGAGAGGCCGGGCTTGCCCGGCATGCACAAAAATGCTCTGGACCGGAGTGCCGCCTCTGCCCCGGTTCTTTAGGGAGATAGAAGAGTTATGGAAAAGTTGGATCTGCTGGCGCAGCGTATAGATGGCCTCATTCAGGAACTGGATCGCCTCCGCGAGGAAAATCATCAGCTTCGCGAGGAAGGTAAGCGTCTCCGTGAAGATCTGGAACTGGGGCAGATGGCCACCGAGGAACTTCAGGAGCAGCTCAATCGTGAGCGCAGCGTGCGCGACGAGGCCTGCAACAGAGTCGATGAGCTGATCAGTCGCATCCAGAGCACGCTTCCTGCCGCGGAACCGCAGCAGAACGGCTAAGGGCAGGCGGCCGCCATGCACAGTTATCATCTCGACCTTTGCGAAACGCATGTCGCCTTTCGTACCGAGGCCGGCCCCGAGAGGGTGGAACGGGCCAGAGAGTACGTGGAGGAACGATATGGCAGAGTAAAGGCGCAGGGCGGCCAGTACGGCAGAGACAGGTTGATGGCCATGCTTCTTGTCAGCATGGCGGACGACCTGCTGGAACTGCGGGAGCGTTCCGATCGGACTGATTCCCGGTTGGATGAGCTTTTGCAGAGTTTGAAGGAGAACACGCCGGGTCGAGGCGGGCCGGATGAGCCCGCCGGAACTGGGGCAGAGCCTCTTTCCCGGTAGTCCATATTCCCTGGGATGTGCGTGGGGAGCTAGCTTGCGCCGGCCTCACTAGCGTTAACAGGGAGCCAGTCTCCGAAATGGTGTGCATACCCGCCGAGAGCGGGCAGCCTGAAGTTTCGGACAGGCGCCCACTTGGAGACCACCAGGTCTCGTGCCAGCAGCTTTTCACGGCATCCCGGGTTCTTCTTCCTCTGTATCTTACCGCCCACAGGGCGAGCTTCCAGACATTCTCATGCTGGAGCGCGGCGGGGGCCGCGCGGAATCCGTCGCGTCTTGCGTTGTACGGAAGATATCGGGCGTTGCCCGTCAACATATCACAGGATTTACCATGGATGATATCATTTACTACGCCTTTGCGCTGGTCAGCCTCGTGGCCGGCGCTCTCCTCGGCGTCTTCATACAGCGGCATGTGACCAGCAAACGCATAGGTGAGGCCAACGAATTGGCCCAGCGCATTGTGGAGGAAGCGCGCAAGGAAGCGCAGGCTCAGAAAAAGGAAATCCTGCTTCAGGGCCAGAACGAGATTTTCAGCCAGAAGCACGCCTTTGAAGCGGAATGCAAGGATCAGGAACGCGCTCTCAAGAGTCGTGAGAAAAAACTCCAGGATATCAGCGACCGCATGGAAGAGAAAATGGAGCGCATTACGCAGAAGGAGCACGACATACTCGCTCAGGAAAAGGAGCAGACGCAACGTGAGCGCGTGCTGGCTGAGAAGGAATTACAGGTGGAGGCTACGCTTGACGAGCAGGAGCGCCGCCTTCAGGAGGTTTCCGGCCTGACGGCGGAGGAAGCCAAGGCCCGTCTGTTTGAGGAAATAGAGTCCCGCACCCGCCATGAAGCCGCGAAGATGATGCGCGTGATTGAAACGGAAGCCAAGGAAACGGCGGACCGCAAGGCCAAGGAAATTCTGGCCTGCGCCATACAGCGCTATGCCGGCGACTATGTGGGCGAGCAGACGGTGACGGCCGTCACCCTGCCGAGCGAAGATATGAAGGGCCGCATCATCGGCCGCGAAGGCCGCAACATCCGGGCCTTGGAAGCGGCTACGGGGGTGGACCTTATCATCGACGACACTCCTGAAACCGTCATCCTTTCCGCTTACAGTCCTATACGCCGCCAGGTGGCCCGCATGGCGTTGGAGCGTCTCATCCAGGACGGTCGTATCCATCCCGCCCGCATCGAGGACATAGTGCACAAGTGCGAGCAGGAGCTGGAAGTGCAGATCCGTGAGGTGGGCGAACAGGCCACGTTCGACGCCGGCGTGCACGGCATCAATCCCGATATCATCCGTCTGCTGGGTCAGCTCAAGTACCGGACGAGCTTCACTCAGAACGTCCTTCAGCACTCCCTGGAAGTTTCCGCCCTCTGCGGCATGATGGCCGCGGAACTCGGCATGGATATCAAGCGAGCCAAGCGTGCGGGGCTTCTGCACGATATAGGCAAGGCCGTGGATCATGAGGTGGAAGGCTCCCATGCCCTTATCGGGGCGGATATCGCCAAGAAATACGGGGAAGGCAAGGATATCGTCCATGCCATTGCCGCCCACCATGAGGACGTGCATCCCGAAACGGCGCTTGCCGTTCTCGTGCAGGCCGCAGACTCCCTTTCCGGCGCCCGTCCCGGCGCGCGTAAGGAGCTTCTGGAAAACTACGTCAAGCGCCTTGAGGATCTGGAAAATATCGCCGATTCCTTTGAGGGCGTGGCCAAGTCCTACGCCATTCAGGCGGGGCGGGAGCTGCGCGTCATCGTCAATTCCGACAATGTGGATGACGACAGCACCTACCTTCTCTGCAAGGATATTTCCGCCAAAATTGAGGAAAATCTCACCTATCCCGGGCAGATTCGCGTCACGGTCATCCGCGAGCGCCGTGCCGTGGGCTTTGCCAAGTAACATTGCCGTCATGAACGCGGCGTATGGTGTCCTCGTTTATCACTTCCATAAGGATAGTTCCCATGTTCCAAGCTCCTTCCGATTTTACACCCGATTTTTCCAAAGCCGGAGGCCTCGTGGCCGCCATAGCCCAGGATGCCGCCACCGGTGAAGTGCTCATGCTGGCCTGGATGAACCAGGAATCCTGGGAAGCTACCCTTGCTACAGGCGAGGCGCATTACTGGAGCCGCAGCCGCAGGACGCTGTGGCACAAGGGGGAAAGCTCGGGAAATGTGCAGATAGTGAAGGCCATACGCCTGGACTGCGATTCCGACGCCGTGGTGCTGGAAATCGAACAGGTGGGAGGTTCCGCCTGCCATACCGGCAGAAGAAGCTGTTTTTACCGGCGCATCACGCCCGGAAATCCTGAAGTGTCCATCTGCTGCCCGCAGGTTTTCGATCCCGCAGAAGTGTATAAGAAGTAGAGGCTCACAGCATGAAAGCTCAGCTCAAGCTCGGCATACCCAAAGGTTCCCTGGAAGAAGCCACCATCGCCCTTTTTGAAAGGGCCGGCTGGAAAATCCGCAAACACGTCCGTAACTATTTTCCCGATATCAACGACCCGGAACTGACGGCTCGGCTGTGCCGCGTTCAGGAAATTCCCGAATACATCCAGAACGGTATCCTCGACGTGGCTCTTACCGGTAAGGACTGGCTGGAAGAGCGCGGCGTTTCCTACGGCGGTAAGGACGGAGACGCTCCTGTGGTGGTGATTTCCGACCTCGTGTATTCCAAGGTTTCCAACCGCAAGGCCCGCTGGGTGCTGGCTGTGGCCGGAGATTCCCCCTATCAGAGTGCCGAAGACCTCAAGGGTAAGCGTATCTCCACGGAACTTGTGGGGGTGAGCCGTCATTATTTTGAAGAAAAGGGCGTGCCCGTCCAGATCAACTATTCCTGGGGTGCTACGGAAGCCAAGGTGGTGGAAGGCCTGGCCGACGCCATTGTGGAAGTGACGGAAACTGAAACTACCATTCGTGCCCACGGGCTTCGCGTCATTGATGAAGTCATGGCCAGCAATACTGTGCTCATTGCCAACCGTGCGGTGTGGAACGACCCGGAAAGCCGCCATAAGATAGAGCAGATCGACCTGCTTCTGCAGGGTGCGCTCAGGGCGGAAAGCCTTGTCTGCCTCAAGATGAATGCTCCCACCTCCAGACTGGAGGAAATCCTCAGCCTGTTGCCCGCCCTGAATTCTCCGACTGTGGCCTCGCTGAAAGATCCGGCATGGGTCTCCCTGGAAACTGTGGTGGATACCCATGTGGTGCGCGACCTTATCCCTCAGCTGCACGATCTCGGTGCGGAAGGTATTCTGGAATACAGTCTCAATAAGGTTATCTAGCATTTTTATCCACAACAGAGGCCGGGACATGTTTTTTGTCGTGCCCCGGCTTTTTTTGTGTCTTGTCTTCGGCGTGCACGGGCATACCGGGAACAGCGTGTCAGCCATTCGGGGAGTCTTCCTCTGTACGGGGCTGCAAGTGTATACTTTTTAGCCTGCACAGGCTGACTTTCCTCGCGTTATGTGTCGGTGAGCTCATTGCCTCCGATGCCGTGCGTGA
>NZ_DYZA01000105.1 GCF_020741395.1 Mailhella massiliensis
CCTGGAACAAGCCTTCTCTGCCGGACAAGACTGCCAAAAGCCGTCATGTCCCTGCAACGTAGCTCGCCGGACAAGCCCCTTCCCTTCCGCAAAGGATGAACCAGAAAAGGACACGCTGAGGGAAAAACATCCTCCGTGGGCATGCGCTTCTTCATGGCTACCGAAGCCGCATTAAAAAATCGGGTTGCCTCACGCCGGATATATCGGCATGAAGCAACCCGGTTTTTCCTCCGGCACACACTGTGCGTTACCGAAAGCCGGAGTCTTCCGCATCATCAACCATACGGAAGAGCGCCTCTGAAAACATACCTGAGAAGATGTGCCGTCGGCTTTTTCTGCCGCTCCGCGCGCTTTTCCGAACGAGGGATAGTCCTTGAAGAACAGATCGGAAACGCATCATGCTCCGGTGTATGATACGCTGTGGAGTGAGGGAAGCGCATGGTCCGCCCATACGCAAAACCACAACCGCCATACCGCGCAGTTTTCGCCCGCTCCTGCCTGAGGGATTCCCTTCAGACCGCCTGAAGAGAAAAGCAGGAAAAGAAAAAACTCATGCCTCCCTGACTGAGGGACCGCTCCGGACCGCCCGGCAACGGAATCATGGAAGCGATACGCGAAAGAGCTTCGAGCCGCTTCATCAAGCAGCGGCAATCTCCCTTATTTCTATTTCAACACGGCTCCGGTATTGGCGCTGCTGACAAGCCGTGCATACCGGGCAAGCCACCCGGTCTTGATGTTAGGTTCGCGGGGAGTGAAGGCCGCTTTTCTGCGGGCAAGCTCTTCATCGCTCACTTCCACATTGATGCTGGCATTCGGGATATCAATACATATGATATCCCCTTCCTGAATAAGGCCGATGGGGCCGCCTTCGGCAGCTTCGGGAGAAACGTGGCCGATGGACGCGCCGCGGCTCGCGCCGCTGAAGCGGCCATCGGTAATAAGGGCCACGGTCCTGTCCAGCTTCATGCCTGCAAGGGCGCTGGTGGGATTGAGCATTTCACGCATGCCCGGGCCGCCCTTGGGGCCTTCGTAACGGATAACCACTACGTCGCCTTCATGAATATCGCCGTTATAAATGGCGCTAATGGCCTCATCCTCACTGTCGAACACGCGGGCCGGGCCGCTGTGCGTGAGCATCTCAGGAGCCACGGCGCTGCGCTTCACCACACAGCCGTCGGGAGCGATGTTGCCCCAGAGAATCTGAAGGCCGCCCGTGGGGCTGTAGGGATTGGAAAGGGGACGTATGGCGCCCGTATCCTTGATAGCCGCGCCCTTGATGTTCTCCGCAAGAGTTTTTCCGGTGGCCGTAATCAAGCTGGTATCAAGGTAGCCGCCCGAGGCAAGCTCAGCCTGTACCGCGGCGATACCGCCCGCCGCATACAGATCCTGCATGTGAGTGGGGCCTGCGGGAGCGAGATGGCAGAGGTTGGGCACCTCGGCGCTCACTTCATTGAACAGAGAAAGATCGAAAGCCACTCCCGCCTCATGGGCGATAGCCAGAAGGTGAAGCACGGTATTGGTGCTGCACCCCAGGGCCATGTCGCAAGCAAGGGCGTTGCGGATGGACTTTTCATTAACGATATCGCGGGGCTTGATATCGCGCTTCAGAAGCTCCATGACGGCCATGCCGGAATGTTTGGCAAGCTGCATGCGGCGGGCATGCACAGCAGGGATAGTACCGTTGCCGGGCAGGGCTATGCCCACGGCCTCACACAGGCAGTTCATGGAGTTGGCGGTGTACATGCCAGCACAGCTTCCGCACCCGGGACACACGCCGGTCTCGCATTCTTCGAGCTTCTCGTCGTCAATGAGGCCTATTTTACGGGCGCCCACAGCCTCGAACATTTTGGAAAGGCTCACCTCTTCGCCGTCGTACACGCCGGCCATCATGGGTCCGCCGCTGCATACCACGGAAGGAATATTCAGGCGAAGCGCGCCCATAAGCATGCCGGGCACTATTTTGTCGCAGTTGGGCACAAGCACCAGGGCATCCAGCTGATGAGCCATGGCCATGGTTTCCACGCTGTCGGCAATGAGTTCACGGCTGGCCAGGGAATACTTCATGCCGATATGCCCCATAGCGATGCCGTCACACACGCCTATGGCGGGAATGAGTATGGGGGTACCCCCGGCCATACGCACACCGGCCTTCACGGCCTCGGCTATCTTGTCCAGATGGGCGTGCCCAGGTACGATTTCGCTATGGGCGCTGATGACGCCGACCAGCGGACGATCGAGCTCTTCCCGGGTATAGCCCATGGCATAGAACAGGCTGCGGTTGGGCGCGCGTTCCACGCCCTGCGTGACATTCGCACTGCGAAGCTTCATGAGACCTCTCTCCTTCAATCCCCTGCAAAAAGACAGAACATCGCCGGGCAGCGGGGACCGCCCGGCGATGTTTACAAAGCAGAGCTTACTTCTTGAGCCAGCTCATCATCTGGCGCAGTTCGGCGCCGACCTTTTCCAGCTGATGTTCCGCTTCCATGCGGCGGGTGGCAAGGAACTTGCCCTTGCGGCCGGCGGAGAATTCCTGCATGAATTCGGAGGCAAAGGTGCCGTCCTGGATTTCACGCAGAACCTTCTTCATTTCCTTGCGGGTCTCTTCGGTGATGAGGCGCTTGCCGGTACGGTAGTCACCGTATTCAGCGGTGTTGGAAATGGAATAACGCATGAAGCCGAAGCCGCCGTTGTTGATGAGGTCGACGATGAGTTTCATTTCGTGGATGGTTTCAAAGTAGGCCATTTCAGGAGCATAGCCCGCTTCCACGAGAGTTTCAAAGCCGGCCTTCATGAGTTCGGTCACGCCGCCGCAGAGCACAGCCTGTTCGCCGAAGAGGTCGGTTTCGGTTTCTTCACGGTAGGTGGTTTCCAGAATACCGGCGCGGCCAGCGCCGATGCCCGCGGCATAGGCCAGGGCATAATCCTTGGCGCGGCCGCTGTAATCCTGGGCAATGGCGATGAGGCTGGGCACGCCCTTACCTTCCACATACTGGCTGCGCACAGTGTGGCCGGGGCCCTTGGGGGCGATCATAATCACGTCGAGATTGGCAGCAGGCTTCACGAAGCCGAAGTGGATGTTGAAGCCGTGGGCGAAGCAGAGCACGTCGCCTTCCTTCATGTTGGGGGCGACCTGGCGGTTGTAGATATCAGCGGCGACTTCGTCGGGCACCAGCATCATCACGATATTGCCAGCCTTGGCGGCATCTTCCACTTCCATGACTTTCAGACCGGCTTCTTCGGCCTTGGCCCAGCTGGCGCTGCCCTTACGCAGGCCGACAACGACGTTCACGCCGCTTTCATGCAGGTTCTGGGCATGGGCGTGGCCCTGGCTGCCGTAACCGATGATGGCGACCGTTTTGCCGTCGAGCATACCGAGGTTGCAGTCCGCGTCATAGTACTTCTTGATCATGATAATTTCTCCATTTCAATGAATATCGTCTGTTACGGCAGCCTATTCCTGGCTGCTTTTCCACCAATCACTCTGGGATCCTCTGGGCATGCCGATGATACCGGAGCGGCACATTTCAAGGATCTGATAGGGCGACATGACTTCCATAAACCCTTCGATTTTGGAAGGCTTCCCGGTCAGCTGTACTACCATGCTACTTGAGGTGAGGTCAATAATTCTGGCCCGGTAAACC
>NZ_DYZA01000106.1 GCF_020741395.1 Mailhella massiliensis
AGTTCATTTTTGTTACCGGCGGCGTGCTTTCCTCTCTTGGAAAAGGACTGGCCGCGGCTTCGCTGGGCGCCCTGCTGAAGGCGCGCGGCCTTTCCGTGACCATCCAGAAGCTCGACCCCTACATCAATGTTGACCCCGGCACCATGAACCCCTTCCAGCACGGTGAGGTCTACGTCACCGACGACGGCGCGGAAACCGACCTCGACCTCGGCCACTATGAGCGCTACCTCGACGTATCCCTTTCTCAGAACAACAACACCACTTCCGGACGCATCTACTACAACGTCATAAACAAGGAACGTCGCGGCGACTACCTCGGCGGCACCGTCCAGGTGATCCCCCACATCACTGACGAAATCAAGCGTACCGTGCTCAGCCTCACGGAAGGGGACAACGCCCCGGACGTGGCCATCATTGAAATCGGCGGCACTGTGGGCGATATCGAAGGTCTGCCCTTCCTTGAGGCCATTCGTCAGCTCCGTTCCGACATAGGCCGCAACAACTGCCTGAACATCCACCTCACCCTCGTGCCCTATCTGCACGCCGCCGGGGAATACAAAACCAAGCCTACCCAGCACAGCGTGAAGGAACTGCTTTCCATCGGTATTCAGCCCGATATCATCCTCTGCCGCTGCGAACAGACCATTCCGGCGGAACTCAAGAAAAAAATCGCCCTGTTCTGCAATGTGGATGAAGACGCGGTATTCACCTCCGTGGACGTGAAGAATGTGTACGGCGTACCGCTCAAGTTCTATGAGGAAGGCTTCGATCAGAAGGTGGCTATCATGCTGCGCCTTCCCGCCCGCAATGCCGACCTTTCCGGCTGGCACAAACTCATGAGCGACTTTGAGGAAGCCGCCAAAAACAAGGTGACAATCGCCATAGTGGGCAAGTACGTCGACCTCAAGGAAGCCTACAAGAGCCTGCATGAAGCCCTGGTGCACGCCGGCGTGGCCAACCATGTTTCCGTGAACCTGAAGTACGTCAATTCCGAAGAGGTCAATGCGGAAAACGCAGCCGCAACCTTCAAGGGATGCGACGGCATCCTTGTGCCCGGCGGCTTCGGCTATCGCGGCGTGGAAGGCAAGATAGAGGCTATCCGCTACGCCCGGGAAAACAAGGTGCCCTTCTTCGGCATCTGCCTCGGCATGCAGTGCGCCGTCATTGAGTTCGCCCGCAACGTGGCAGGCCTCACCCATGCCAATTCCGAAGAATTTGATCCGCTCACTGATGAAAAAGTCATCTACCTCATGACGGAATGGTACGACTTCCGCAAACATTCCGTGGAAGTGCGCGACGAAGCCAGCAACAAAGGCGGCACGCTCCGCCTCGGTGCGTACCCCTGCACGCTGCTGCCCGGTACCAAGGCGGCGGAAGCCTACAAGCAGGAAAATATCTCCGAGCGCCACCGCCACCGCTACGAGTTCAATAACGCCTTCCGCGAAACACTCAGCCAGCACGGCATGGTCTTCAGCGGGACCTCCCCCGACGGCACGCTGGTGGAAATCATCGAACTGCCCGATCATCCCTGGTTCGTGGGCTGCCAGTTCCATCCGGAATTCAAGTCCCGTCCCATGCATGCCCATCCGCTGTTCCACGATTTCATCGCCGCTTCCGTGAAGCAGTCCAAAAAGCGCTGAACGCCCCTGCGCGAAGCTTTCGCGCCGCCCTGTCCTGACTATAAGGGGGCGGACCCCATGGGTTCCGCCCCCTTTTTCGGCCATGTTCTGCGGCCCGCGCTATGTCGCTCAAAGGCCTCCTTCAGCCTTTCCTGCAAGCATATACATACTCTCGGGACTGCAGTCAGAAATATGCACGGGGCGTCAAAAACGGTCTTTTTCCCGTCGCGCGCATTTTCCCATGAAAAACGCCGCACCCCTGCGCGAGGCGGCCTTTTTCGTACCTAAAGGCCCCTGTTTCCCCATGCTTCGTTATGGATACGTCCCTCGTCAAAGCGTGCGGCCACAGAGGAACTTTTTTCTCCCGGATGCCCCACCAGCACAAAAGCCACGGGGATCACGTTTTCCGGAAGAGCAAGAAGCGCCCGGAAGCCCTTCACGCGCTCTTCCACAGGATAAACTGCCGTCCATACCGCACCGAGGCCCAGCCCGTGTGCCGCAAGCAGCAGATTCTGTGTACAGGCGGCGATATCAAGGAACCCCATGCCCGCGTATTTTTCTCTTTCCCTGTTCAGGCATATCATCACCCCCAGGGAAGCCTTCGGGGAAAAGGACGCATAGGGATTGATCCCTCCGGCCCTGACCAGTGCTTCCTTGTCGCGCACCAGAATAAATTCCCAGGGCTGTTCGTTGCCCGCGCTGGGGGCGAGCATGGCCGCTTCCAGCATGGCGCGCACCGCCTCCTCCGAAACCGGCTCCCCAGTATAGGAACGAACACTTCGGCGCGTCTTCATGGCCGTCCATATATCCATGCTCGTTTCTCCTCTTTCCGGCAAATACGAAAAGCTCCTGCCTCGGCCGCCCCTGCCGCGAAGGGCCGCGCCGGTCTTATTCACAGGAGCGTTCCGTCGCCTCCTGTCGCATACGACGACGGAACGAAATCCTTCCTGCGGATGTTATCAAAAATGAAAAGAAAAGAACAGGCTGACACAGCTTTATAAAGCGTTACCGAAGCACGGCTCCGCTCAAAACCAAGCACAGAGTCATAGGAAAGACTTTGCTTCAATGCCGTGACGAACACAGCCTCTTTGTCTTACGGCAGGCGGTATTATCCGAAGGGCTCTTCCCTGACCCTTTTTTCCAGAAAGATCAGATGTTCATCAATACCGCCCTCAAAAAGGGTTGCCGCCTTTCCGGCATAGCGGAAGCCCAGCCTGAGGTACAGTTTTGCCGCAGGCTCATTGTGTTCCCATGTGTCGAGACGCATCACGTCGCACCCTCTCCGGGCCGCCTCTTCGAGCGCAAAAAGCACCATGCGCGTTCCCGCCCCTTTTCCCGCCTGGGAAGGAGGAACGCAGAGCGTATGAATGACCAGCACCTTATCCGGCTCCGCAGCGTATTGCCACGAGATGGAGGCATACACGTCAAGCTGCACATGATTGAGAAGCATGCTTGCGCAGACCTCCCCCTCTTCTTCCATCACATACAGCCAGCCTTCCGCCACCCCGCGTTCCGCCACGCCCCTTGTGGGGTACACGCCCATTTTCCAGTTGGTAGTGCTGCCGTGTTCCCGCTCAAAAGTCAGAAGCTCGACATAGTGCTTCTCCACGGCGTCAATATCACATTCACGCGCCCTGCGTATCATTATTGCCTCCAGGTTGTTTCTTCACTGCGAAAATCCCCCTTTTTCCCTGTATATGGAATCAGGAAGAACCTCTGCCAAAAGCGCCGCACCCCATAACAATACCGAGGCAGCTGCCTGCACGCCGCAGCGGCAGGACTCTGAGCCATGCCACAGATACCACGCACTAAGCGTATATCAATTCATGGGGAAACACTTCCAGCAACAGATCAAGGTCTATTTTCAGATCAACGGTCTCGTCCCCCTGTGAAAGCTCCTGAACCGTCGGCCTGTCACCGGAATGAAAAAACAACGGCGGCTGAACGGGCATGCCGACACTCAGATAGTAATCTTCAAATTTCCTGTTGCCGCTCCCCATCAGCGGGGCATCCGGGATAGTGAACTGCCTGGCCGGAATTCCATAGGCATGAGCAATAATGATGCCATGCAGAGAAGAAGAAACGATTCTCTCACATTCACACACTTCATCAACAAAAGCTTCCACGTCACAGACGTCGCGCTCAACGTCAATAAGCTTGATCTCTTCAGGAAAATGAAGCAGGTTCTTATGGCTGAAATGACATATCACGCCGAGGCCGTAACGCTTCCGCCTCACCTTCGGCTGATAGAAACGCGGAAGCAGCAGCGCAGGATCGCCGTATATCCGTGGGCAGCGATATCCTGCACGAAGCAATGTTTCCCTTGTCAGCGGCCCGCGGACAGCACGGAACGAAGGCGTGGAAGGAAGAAAAGGAAGCAGTGCACGCCCCTGATAGAAGCGTACTTCCGCATGCATGCAGCCGCTCCCCCAGAATACACTGCGGCTGCGCAAGGTGCGGCTGTTGATGATACTCCCCACGGCACAGAGCTTACCGGGCCTCTTTATGGAAGCAGACACAGCTCTGGCGCCGGAAACCCTTTCCACGATATAAGGAGAGAGGCTGTCGCCAACATTATTGTTATCTCTCCACCAGTAAAGTACAATGCTTGAATTTTCTTTCATTTTTCACTGCCCATTTTAATTTCTCTTTTTTGAAAAATGAAAAATACAGTCTGGTATTGCCTTTTCAGGTACAAACCATGGAAAGCATTCCCCGGCTTATACTTCGTGCATATTTGCCTGTATATGTGCCCCCTGCACACAACCTGCAAAACTTATAGGCCGTGAAGGGTCAAATATCTCTACATACTCCGCCTTGCAGAAACACAGAAAGCGATCATGTCTTTTGCTCCCCTCAGAAGAACACAATATAATATAAAAGGGAATTATCTGTCCGGCTGAAGGCAGCAGGTCCTCCCCAGATTTCCGACAGAAAAATCCCCATGAAGCCATAGCTCCATGGGGATTCATCACTGCCTTACAGATTCCTGCCGCAACACTTCTTGAACTTCTTGCCGCTGCCGCATGGGCATGGGTCATTGCGGCCCACTTTCACGCCGTTGTAGGTACGGCGATCTTCCTCCTTTGCCGGGGCGGGGCCTCCCATGGCGGCGGGATCCGTCTTGTGCCGCAGGTTCAGGGCGGGCTCGGCCTTCGCTTCAGGTTCCTTTGCCGGAGCCTCGGGCGCGGCTTCTTCCTTCACTTCCTCCTGCGCCGCTTCCGGCGCGTTGTCGGCGGGCGAAGCTTCTTCCGCTGCGGTTCCGGCACTCTGCTCCGTACCTTCCGGGGACTCGCCGCCTTCCGCTCCTTCAGCTCCTTCCATTTCTCCCGGTTCCACACGGCGCATACGCACATGGGTCAGGGAAGTAAGCGCTCCTTCATGAATGCGGAAGAGCATTTCCTTGAACATGGCAAGCCCTTCGCTCTGGTATTCACGCTTGGGATCGCGCTGGGCGTAGCCGCGCAGGCCTATGCCTTCACGCAGGTAATCCATGGCGCGCAGATGATCCTTCCAGCAGCGATCCAGGGCTTCGAGGAGGAAATAGCGCAGAATGTCGCCGTACACGGGCCCGGCTTCCTCGCGCAGTTCATGGAAAATCCTCACCACAGCCTCCCGGGCATGATCCTTGCCGGGAATGGCGCTCATCGTCATTTCGGGCATGGCACGGGCGATATTGAAGACTTCCAGAAGGCGGCCGTTGACCTCGGCGCACATCTCGGCGTCGGGCGCTTCCTTGATAGCCTCCACAGGCTGATAGATGGTGTCGAGCAGCTCATCCACGAACTCAAACAGCACCCCTTCCACGTCGGGCAGCTGCATGAGGTCGCGGCGCAGGCTGTAGATCACCTCGCGCTGCTGGTTCATGACGTTGTCGTAGTCGAGCAGCGTCTTGCGGATTTCAAAGTTGTGGCCTTCCACGCGCTTCTGGGCGTTCTCAATGGCCTTGGATACCATGCGGTTCTCAATGGGTTCGCCTTCCTTCATGCCCAGCTTTTCCATGAGCCCGGAAATGCGCTCCGAACCGAAAATGCGCATGAGGTTGTCTTCCAGCGAAAGATAGAAGCGGGAGGATCCCGGATCGCCCTGACGGCCGGAACGGCCGCGGAGCTGATTGTCGATACGGCGGCTTTCGTGGCGCTCCGTGCCCAGGATATGCAGCCCGCCGAGTTCCTTCACGCCTTCGCCGAGCACGATATCGGTGCCTCGGCCGGCCATATTGGTGGCTATGGTCACATGCCCCTTCTGCCCGGCCTGCGCCACAATGGCGGCTTCCTCGGCGTGATGCTTGGCGTTCAGCACGCTGTGCGGCACGCCTTCTTTCTTGAGCATGGAGGAAAGAAGCTCGGAAGTTTCAATGGAAATGGTGCCCACAAGCACGGGCTGCCCCGTCTTGTACAGCTCCTTGATAGCTTCGATGATAGCCTGATATTTTTCGCGCTGGGTACGGAAAATGAGGTCGGGCCGATCCTCCCGGATCATGGGCTTGTTGGTGGGGATGGTGATGGTTTCCAGATGATAGATCTGGTCGAATTCCACCGCTTCCGTCTGGGCCGTGCCGGTCATACCGGCAAGCTTGTCATACATGCGGAAGTAATTCTGGAAGGTGATGCTCGCCAAAGTCTGGTTTTCTGCCTCGACCTTCACATGCTCCTTGGCTTCCAGAGCCTGATGCAGGCCGTCGCTGAAACGGCGGCCCGCCATGAGGCGGCCTGTGAATTCATCGACAATGACGACCTTGCCCTCGTCGCTCACAATATAGTCCACATCGCGCTTAAAGCAGTGATGCGCTTTAAGAGACTGAAGAATATGATGCTGGTAGGAGATGCTCGCCGGGTCGAACAGGTTTTCGATGCCGAGCATCTTTTCACACTTCGCTACGCCTGCATCGGTGAGCATGGCCGTCTTGGCCTTCTCATCCACAGTATAGTCTTCCTGCGCAACGAGGTGGCGTACCACGGCGTCCATGGCCTGGTACAGTTCCGTGGATTCGTCGCTCGCGCCGGAAATGATGAGCGGGGTACGGGCTTCGTCGATGAGGATGGAGTCCACTTCGTCCACAATGGCGTAGTTGTGGCCGCGCTGCACCAGCTGCTCGGCATAAAATTTCATGTTGTCGCGCAGGTAGTCGAAGCCGAATTCATTGTTGGTGCCGTAGGTAATGTCGCAGGCATAGGCGGCCTTACGTTCCTCATCGGAAAGGCCCTGCACGATGACGCCTACGGAAAGACCGAGGAACTTGTACAGGCGGCCCATCCATTCCGCGTCGCGGCGGGCAAGATAGTCGTTCACCGTGACTACATGCACGCCCTTGCCGGAAAGGGCGTTGAGCACCACGGGGAGCGTCGCCACCAGAGTTTTACCTTCACCGGTCTTCATTTCCGCAATCTTGCCCGCGTGCAGCACCATGCCGCCCACGAGCTGCACATCGTAATGGCGCATGCCCATAACGCGGCAGGAAGCTTCTCGCACCAGGGCGAAGACTTCGGGCAGGACGTCATCCAGCGTGCGCGCGCCGCTCTGGACCGCATCGCGGTATTCCGCAAGCTTTACAGGGAAGTCCTCATCGTTGAGGGCCTGCATCTGGGGTTCGAGTGCGTTGCACTTTCTGACTTTGGGGCGCAGGGAACGAAGATAGCGTTCATTTCTTGTGCCGAATATTTTGCCGATCAGAAACTTGATCATGGGTATCTCCGAAAAAAGTCGTTGGAACAAGGCAGAAGATAAGCCATGCCTCCCGGTTTGGCAAATGCTCCCGAGGGTGTTTCCTCCATATTTTCCCAATAAGGCGGGAATTCCCCTTTCACATGTCTTTCTGAAAGCAAAACCGTTGCAGAACGCTTCCAAGCCAAGCCCCAAGAAAAAAAACGGCAGACGCCCTGACGCCCGGCCTGAGAAAAACGTCCCTCCCGGGCTGGACAAAAAAACGCGCCTGCTTCATGATGAAGGATATATCCCGCCCTCCGGCACCCTGTGCCGCAACAATCAGGACAGTATATCAGGCAGCGCGTCCATGTTCCGCATCCTCCGCCCCTTTCTTGCAATTTTCTGTCTTTTTGTCGTGGCAGCCCTTGCCTGCGGCTGTTCCTCCAAGAATACCGGCTACCAGAACGGCCGTTACCGCGGCACCAAGCCCTACACGGTGCGCGGCAAAACCTATTATCCCCTGAAATCCGCGCACGATTTTGTGGAAACAGGCGTGGCCTCCTGGTACGGGCCGGGCTTTCACGGCAAAAAAACCTCCAACGGGGAACGCTATAACCAGAACGCCATGACGGCGGCGCACAAGCTTCTGCCCTTCGGCACGCGCCTCAAAGTGACCAATCTGGACAACGGAAGGGTAACGGAAGTACGCGTCAACGACAGAGGGCCCTTCGTGGACAGCCGCGTCATCGACCTTTCCCGTGCTGCAGCCAAGGATCTCGGCATGCTCGGCACAGGTACGGCAAGGGTACGCATCGTCGCCCTGGAGAACGGCCGCGAACCCGCCCTGCTCACGCCCGACGGCGACATGCTGGGCCTTTTCTATGTGCAGATAGGTTCCTTCCGCGAACGTCCCCGCGCCGTGAACCTTGCCGACTTCATGCGCACGCGCGGCTACGGCTGCCGCATCGCGCGGCACGACGGCAACGACCTCAGCTTTGTACAGCTCGGCCCCTATCCTTCCCGCTCTCAGGCGGAAAAGACGGCCCGCTCCCTGAGCCTCACCTACCGCGGGCTTTTCGTCATCGCGGAGTAACCCGGCTTTCTCCTGACACTCCTTTTGAAAGGGGCCCCACCGGCATAGCCGGTGGTTCCTCTTATGCGCCTGTAAGGCTTTCTTACCAGCCGCGCCCTAGCAGGCGCATGTACGGTCTGACATCTGCATTTCGACTGCCGGCGGCCCGTAAACGGGCT
>NZ_DYZA01000107.1 GCF_020741395.1 Mailhella massiliensis
CGCAAACGGGTAGGAAAGGATTTTGTCATTGAATACAGGGTGAACGGGACAGAAGGGGTGCCCGGCGGTTTTGAGCTTGAAGAGTCTATAGAATTTGTAAAGATGATAGAGGATTATGTGGATCTTGTGCATGTTTCCCGTGGGACCCGCAGCGTGCTGCGTACCAGAGTTGAAATGCACCCTTCCACATTTATGCCGGAAGCTCCCAATGTCTATATGACTGAAGCCATGAAGAAAGCGGGGATAAAAACGCCGCTGATTCTTGTGGGGAATATTTCTTCTCCTGCCGTGGCCGAGCGTATTCTGGAGGAAGGAAAGGCGGACTGCATTGCCATGGCCCGTGCTCTTATTTCAGATCCGGAATGGCCCCGGAAGGCGGCGCATGGGAAAAGCGCCGATATCCGTCCCTGCATCAAGTGCTTTAATTGTCTGGATGAAAAGAACGGCCGGGTCTTTGGCGGAGGCATCACGAGTTTCACGCAGGATGTTGTCAAGCGCTACGCCTGCTCCACCAACCCGCGTTTGGGAATTGAGCATGTCTACATTCCTCCGGCTGTGGAGAAAAAGAGGGTCTGCATTATCGGCGGCGGCCCCGGAGGCATGCAGGCGGCGATTACCGCGGCGGAGCGCGGGCATGAAGTCATGCTTTTCGAGAAGGAAGGGCAACTTGGCGGACAGCTGGCGTTTTCCGACTATGTCTCCTTCAAAAAGCCTCTTCGTGACTTCAAAAACTATCTCATACACCGGGTTGAGACTCTGGGTATCCGTGTCTTTTTCCATACGGAATCTACGCCTGAACTTGTTGCGAAGTACAGGCCGGATGCCCTTGTTGCCGCTGTGGGTGCAGTACCGTTCATTCCTCCCATTCCGGGAACGGAGTTGCCTTGCGTTATGAGTGCGGCGCAGGCATGCATGCATCCCGAAAAAACGGGGCAGAGCGTTATTGTCATAGGCGGCGGCGACACCGGCTGTGAGACGGCGCTGCATCTCGCGGAACACGGCAGGAAGGTGCTCATTGTGGAAATGGATGACGTCCTGGCCCGCCGAACGGGCTATACCCATCGCATTGCGCTGATGGACAAGATAGAGCGCGAGGTCGAAAGCATGACGGGCGTGTCCTGTACGGCAATTCAACCCGACGGGATATGCGTGCGCGGGCCGGAAGGGGAACAGTTCCTGAAGGCACACAGTGTGGTGTTATGCCTTGGCTCCAAAGCGAGGCGGGAACTGGCCGACTCGTTTCGCAGGGTGGCGCCGGAGTTCTGGATTGTTGGCGATGCCACCTGTGCAAAAAATGTGCGACAGGCTGTCCGGCAGGGCTATGACGCCGTGTGCAGGCTGTAGAAAAAGGAACACTGTATCAAGGAGAACAGAATGAACGCTGTCAGAGGTATGATGGTATCGTTGGCCGTTGCGGGGCTGTTGTGCTCGGTTCTCCCCGCCGGAGCCGAGGAAGACGCGGCTACCTTTTACAAAAAGAACAAGCTGACCATGGTCATAGGCACCAGCCCCGGAGGAGCCAGTGACGTGGGGGCAAGGCTGTTTGCCAAATACTGGCCGGAAGTGACGGGCGGAGAGATGCTCATCAAGAATATGCCCGGCGCTGCAGGCATAGTGGCGCTGAACTATATGAATGCCTGCAAGCCTGACGGGCTGACCATGAACATCATGATGTTCAACGGGGCCTACCAGATGCCGTATTTCCAGAAAAACAAGGCGGCAAAGTATGATGCACGCGAGTTCAAGTACATTGTCGGCGGATTCTGTGAACCGTGGCTTCTTACGGCCGCATCGAAATTCAAGTCTCTTGAGGAATTTAAGAATACCAAGGGACTGAGGTACGGCGTCAACGCACCGTTTTGCGAGAACACCTTTGCAGCGCTGCCCATGATCCGGGGCCTCGGCCTCGATATCAAAATGGTGACGGGGTACAAGGCGCAGGTGGAAATCGACCTTGCCGTGGGCAAGGGAGAAATAGACTTCACACTGACGCCGCTCTCCCAGGGGCTTCGCACGGTGGAGCAGGGTATGGTGGCCCCTCCCATGCTGGTCATAGCTGCGGAGCGTACCCCTGTGCTGCCGGATGTTCCCTGCCTTGCAGAAGTGGTGGACATGTCGCCGGAAGACAAGCGTATTTTCGAAGAAGCCATGAATCTTTCGGCTATCATCCGCATGGCAGCCATGCGCGGGGACGTGCCGGAGGACAGGGTGGAGTTCGTCCGCAATGCCATTGCCAAAATGGTGGAACTTCCGGCTTTCCAGGAAGACGCGCTCAAGATTCTCAAGCTCGGCGCAACGCCAGTTCTGGGGAAGGAGCTTGATGACTTCCTGGCCGGAGCCTTCACGTTGGATTACTCCAACCTGATCCGCTATCTCGAACCTTATACCAAGTAGCTTCTGTTGATGAAAGGTTCCGACTCCGTCTCCGGGGGCGGAACCTTTTCGTATGCGCTTTGTGTGTGAAGTTTTCCCGTTTGTTGTCAGAGGATATGTCATGGCGTCGTTTTTTCTTCAAAGGCGCAGATCCGTACTGGTCTCTGGAGCACTGTTGTCACTGGTAAACGGCATGCTCTATGCCTGGTCTGCCTTTACGTTGCCCATAGAGAATGCCACAGGGTGGTCCAGATCACAGACGTCCCTGGTATTCACCTTTGTCCTTGTTTTTTTCGGACTGGGTATGCTGTCGGGAGGATACGTCATACGAAAGCTCGGCCCGAGGCTTGCCGCTGCATGCGGAGCAATGGCGCTAGTTCTCGGTCTTTTTCTTTCTTCCTGTGCCGTGGCCCCCTGGCAGCTCATTCTCAGCTACGGCATTATGGCCGGATACGGCATAGGCGTGGCCAATGTGGTGCCTTCAGCCGTTGCACTTTGCTGGTATCCTGAAAAACGGGGACTGGTATGCGGTATTATGGCCTGTTCCCTTGCCTTGGGAACCCTGCTTTTCGGCACATGTGTTGCGGGGTATCTGAATTCCGTTGCCGGATATGTACTCACGCTGCGGGTGCTGGCTCTTCTGGCCTTGCTCATCGCGCTTCCGGCAAGCGTATTTTTGTACTATCCTGAAGACGGCCGCAGGCAGATTCCGGGGCAGGGAGCCGACGGTCTGAATACCTGTGATATGGTAAGGACTCCTCTGTTCCGCAAGGCTTGGATATGGACATGTTCCGTGCAGATCGGCGGGCTCATGATCATCGGCCATATTGTTCCCTATGGCGTCGAGCAGAACATTTCCCTGGAACTTTCAGGGACCGCCATGGGCGTATATGCGGCGGCGAACGGAGTCGGACGTTTGCTGTTCGGCATGCTGTTCGATGCGCGGGGCAGCCGTTTTGCCATGTTGGCCGACGCGGGCTGCATGCTGTGCGGCCTGCTTCTTTTCGTTTTTCTGCCACCGGTTGCAGGCTATGGAGGTCTGCTGATTGCATCCTCATGTTCCGCTCTTGCCTTCGGTGGCAGTATTCCTTTGTTTTCCGCGTTCATTGCCCGGAATTTCGGCCCTGCACACATGGAATCCAACATAGGTACTACCGCGACGGTTTTCATCATTGCCGGCTTTGCCGGTCCATATCTTGGCGGTTATGTGCATGATATAACGGGAGTCTACAGGCCTGCCATACTGTTGGCTGCGTTTTTTGTCATTCCCGGCCTGTTCTCTGCCACATTACTTCATGAGAAAGAAACTCCGAAAGAAGCGGGAGAAGACAGAACGTAGCAGATGGATTGAACGGGGTGTTTCTGCAGGCAAGCTCATCCCGCATGCAGAGAGCCTCATGCCCTCTTCATTTTTCATGCGAGCCGGATTCCAGTGTAAAAGTCATCGTACAGAGAGAGGCTCGAAGTGTCTCCTGCAAAGTTTTTTTGCCTTCTCTGGACAGGGGCAATACAGCGGGGTATAAAGGGAGGTGAATTCTTGCGCATGGTATGAGCGCAGGGCATCTTTTTTGCGACGCTCGCCTCAAGCTGGCGCCCGTCATGTTCTCCAACGGGGATCTTGTATGGATTTTTTCTGGATCTGTTTCATGGTTGGACTGGGCTGGTTTTTCGGCGGTATTGTCGGGGGCGCCACAGGCATAGGAACCATCATGATCGCCATGCCGCTCATGACGGCGGTGCTTCCCCCCAGCGACGCCGTGCTGGTCGGCTGCCTTACCGGCCTGCCGGGCACATTGCATCTTGTCTATTCCTACCGTAAGGCGTGCCGCTGGAGCGATACCCGCGATCTTGTCCTTGGCGTCGTTCCCGGCTGTATTCTGGGCGTGATGGTGCTGCGCGTTGCTTCCATGCAGTTTTTGCAGCTTATGGTCTGTGCCATACTTGCCTGCTTCATAGGCATGCAGTTCTGCCGTCGCTTCGCTACATACCGTCTGCCGGACTCCACGGCCATAGGCCTCGGGGCAGGGGTTGTAAGCGGCTTTGTAGGCGGTTCTGTGGCCATGGTGGGAGCCCCTCTCGGCATTTATGTGCTCATGAAGCACTGGTCTCCAGATCGCTCCCGCGGCAACATGAGCGTGGTCTATGTGTTTTCCGGACTGATTTCCGTGGCGGCCCAGGCTACGGCGGGGCTGTACACGTTCACCCTTCTTCAGGTGGCGCTCGCAGGCTTCACAGGCTGCCTCATAGGGCAGATTATGGGCGTGCGCCTCGGCCGGTGTATCAATCAGGTGATTTTTCAGCGTATTGTCTTGATTTTTCTTGCTATTGCAGCAGTCATCCTTTTCATCCGCGCCGTGGGCTGAAATCTGCGCCTTCAGTATGGCCGCTGTCCTCCAGGGCCTTGCGGGCCGCTTCCGTGCATGCGGCGCTACCTGTTGTGAGAAAAGCCCCGTCCGTTATGCGGCGGGGCGTTTTTTTTCGGCCGAAGGCTTTATTCCTCCGGCAGGGGCAGGCCTCAGACGTGTCGGGGGCGGGAAAGCGCAGCTCTGCCTGTGCCGTATTCTGTAATACGGCGTTTTTTAGGGGAAGAGTGTGAAATGAATGTCCGAAGAAAGCGTATTCTGGAAGTATAAAGCCTTTTATATGGGTACAGGTGTGGACCTCGGAAGATGTGAAGACTGCAAGAATGCCGTACAAGGCTTTTTTTTCTTTATTTTTCATAGAGATTGAAAATACTTTTTTCAAACGGAATATTGCCGTGACGGAGCCAGTGAACATTGTGAGCCCTGCGCTGTATCTTTGTCTGGACGGTTGGGAAAAATCTCTCTTTTCCCCTTCCCATTTGGCCTTTTCATGATTATGGTAATTCCGACTGTACCCGGCCCGCAGCCAGGCGGGCCGGGTGTTAACCCATCCCATAAGGAAAAAAGATGAAAAAGTGGAAAACCCTTGCCCTCTGCGCAGCCTGCCTTGCCACGCTGACCCTCGCCGCGCCTGATTTCGCGGACGCCGCACGCCTCGGCAGAGGGCGCAGTTTCGGCAGTTCCTCCATTATGAGCCGCCCGGCCACGCCCCCGTCCGGGGCATTCCAGGGAAGTTCTTCTTCAGTGAATCGTCAGGCCCCTCTTGCCTCCAGCCGTGCCAACGGCGGGGCGGCCACTGTGGCGAACAACAGAAGCGGCCTTTTCGGCGGTCTCTTCGGCGGTCTTCTCGCCGGCACCATGCTGGGCTCTCTTCTGGGCGGCGGCATGGCCGGCGGCATGGTGGGCGGCCTTTTGAATATCATCATTCTCGGCCTTCTCGTATACCTCGGCGTGCGCCTGTTCCGCCGTTTCCGCGGCGGACAGGAAGCTTCCCGCCGGGAGAGCTATGAGGAAAGCCCGGTCAGGAACACGCAGTCTTACAGCCAGGGCGGCAGCGCATGGGATAATCTGCGTTCCGAACCCCAGGCTCAGGCCCAGGAGGCAGCGCAGCCTGAGGCCGATATTCCCGCTGATTTCGATCAGGATGAATTCCTGCGCGGCGCCAAGGCAGCCTATACCCGCCTTCAGAGTTCGTGGGATCGCCGCGACCTGGACGATATTGCCAACTTCGCCACACAGGACGTGATGGAAGAACTGCGCGAGCAGGCGAAGGAAGACCCGGAACCCGGCAAGACGGAAATCCTTCTGGTGAACGCTTCCATCCTGGAAGTACGCGATGAGGGTGACCTGCGCCGCGTGGCCGTGTATTTCGACGTGCTCATGCGCGAAGATCAGCGCGCCGCCCGCCCCGAACAAGTGCGGGAAGTCTGGCATTTCGTCTGCTCCCGCCGCGAGGGCGACAGCTGGAAGCTGGACGGCATACAGCAGCTTTCCTGACACATTCAGGCTGCAGGGGCTTTCTGGGCGAGTCCCTGCGGCGACGGTTCCCCCGCTCTCAGAGAGCGTTTTGACTCGGGTATGAAAAGGGCCGGTTCCTCTTGGGAGGAGCCGGTCTTTTTGGTTAAAAGAAAACCCCCAGCTAGGCTGGGGGTTCCCGAAAACTTATAGTTATGCGTAGGTTATAAACACTCCTTTTGATT
>NZ_DYZA01000108.1 GCF_020741395.1 Mailhella massiliensis
GCCGCGGTCGTTGATATTGTTGAAGAAGTCGGGGCGTTTTTCCCTGAGTCGCACCATGCGCCCTTCAAAGGGAGGGAAATCCTTGTCGAAAACGCCGACATCCACGATGCAGGTCTCTCCACCCTGCGCCCGGATGATGTTCGCAACATACATGATTTCGGCGTACTTCGTATCGCATGTTCCAACAATGAAGATCTGGGCCATGTCGGTATCCTTGAAGATAAGGGTTTGTTCCGGTGCGGCCGTGGGATCAGGCCGGCGCCGAAGGCAGGGAACTGTAGAATCCACTTATCTTTTGCAAGAAGTATGCCAGTTCGGCATGGGCAGAGGTATCGGGCCAGCAGCAGAAGAAAAGCGTGTCATCCTGGAGCAAGCTCAACACGCGCTGACATTCTTCTTTATACAGGCGCAGTCTGTCGTTCTGAAGCCACAGGGATGCGCTCGGGGCAAGGGCTATGGCGTGTACTCCCGCATCGCGCATGAGCTGGGCTTCGGCGCTTCCTGAGACCATGGCCAGGGTGAAGATGCCCCGTGAGACGGCAAGCTGCATGAAGTTCACCTCTTTGTGAAAACCCATGTGATTCTGCTCCAGCGTCGAGCGGAAAGAGCCGTCCAGCATACAGGAACTTGGGAAATTATGCACACCCCAGAAACCGGCTTCCATAGCCTGATCCAGCATGATTTCAGGATGATGGAAGGGATCCGCCGGGTACAGCCCGGCCAGGGTTACAGTATGTTTCCCATGCCTGCGTAAAAAGGCGAGCGCAGTTTCCGAAAGCGCCTCGTCGTTGGCGCTGGCATTGGGAAGACAGGAGTACAGCCAGTCGAAAGAGCCACCTTTTCTGTGACGGCCGTGGCAGAGCACAGCGATATCCAGCTGTTCGGGCAGGATGCCGGGAAGGTCGCGCACGGGCAGCGGCACGGCATGCAGGCTTCGCCCGCTTCTTTGCAGAGAGAGAAGGCGGGAATGAACGTCTTTTCCCGTGGGATGAAGCATGGGACCTCCAGAAATATTCCGGGAAAAACCTTGAACTGGTCAGAGGGAAGTGTTACCTTGTGGTAACAAAAGTGTAACCATAGAGGGGAAAATTGTATAGTGATATGTTTACATCCCGGACAAGGCAACTGCGTGACATTCTGAGCAGCCGGGACTGGAGGCAGAAGCCGCTGGTTTTCAGCGTGCCGGGCTCAGGCCTTTCGGCCAGAAGCGCCGTGCAGGAAGGCATACCTTTCCTTGTAGTGCTGAATGCCGGGTTGTATCGGGCCAAGGGCGTGGTGTCGCAGGCGTCGTTTCTTCCCTTCGGCAATGCCAACGACCAGGTGGAGCGGCTTATCGCCCGCGATATTCTCCCGAGCTGTCCCGACACTCCCCTTGTGGCCGGCCTTTTCGCCGGAGACGATACCGTACCTTTGCAGGAGCGTTTTGCGCGCCTGAAGAAAATGGGCGTGGCCGGGGTCATCAATTGGCCGCCCGCCAGCCTTAACACCGGGGCCTTCATGGAGCTTCTGCGTAGGTACGGCTTTTCGGAAGAGGCTGAGGCTTCCATGCTGGAAGAGGCTCGTGAGCAGGGCTTCGTCACCTTCGCTTTTGCCACCTCGCGCCATGCGGCAAGGACGCTCGCTGCCGCGCGTGTGGACGGCATGGTGCTCAATGTAGGCTGGACGCTTTCCGATGTGGCCCCGCTGGAAAAGAAGGACAGGGTTCAGTATGCCATACGGCAGGCCAACATGTTCATGGATGAGATCCGCGAGAGTCGTCACGGGGAGATGCCCATCTGTTTTTTTTACGGCGGAGGCGTTACTTCGGCGCAGGATACGCTTCAGCTCTATCAGCAGACGGAAATTCAAGGTATGGGCGCGGGCAGCGCCATAGAGTTTTTTCCCGTGCGGGAAGTGATGCGGGATATATGCCGTGAATTTCTGAACGTGCGTCGTCGCAGCGATGCCGTTCCCGATTCGGAAAAGGAGTTTTCCAGCTTTATCGGCAACAGCGCAGCCATGCAGGAGCTCTATCACATTATCAAAAGAGTGGCCGCATATCCGGTAAGCGTATGCATAGAGGGCGAATCCGGCTCCGGCAAGGAACTTGCGGCTACCATGATACATGCCATGAGCCCGCGCGCCAAACATCCTTTCATTACGGTGAACTGCGGGGCTATTCCCGATACCCTTGTGGAAAGTGAGCTTTTCGGACATGAACGCGGGGCCTTTACCGGGGCTTCAGAGCGGCGGCTCGGGAAATTCGAGCTGGCCCACGGGGGTACGCTGTTTCTGGATGAGGTGGCGGAACTTTCGCCCAAGGCCCAGGTCTGTCTTCTGCGAGCCCTGCAGCAGAAGGAAATCGTGCGCCTCGGCGGCAGAAAGAACATTTCCGTGGATGTACGCATCGTCACGGCCACCAACCGCAACCTCGAAGGAATGGTCAAGGAGGGTCTTTTCCGTGAGGACCTGTTCTACAGGCTGCGTACCACTCTGATCCGCATCCCCCCTCTGAGAAGCAGGATGGAGGATCTGGAAGTGCTCTCCCGGTATTTTCTGGAGCGGATACGACGTGACTACGGCTGCGCGGCGCAGAAGCTGAGCAGGAATTTTATTCGCCGTATGAAAAGCCATTCCTGGCCCGGCAATGTGAGGGAGCTTCAGCATGTCCTTCTGGAAGCGGCTATTATGGAGGACGGCGTGGAACTTTCCGGTCATTCTTTCCTACCCGACGGCAAGCTGACGGAGGGCGCGCCCGGGCCTGAGGCGGAGGGAGAGCCGGGCAGGAAGGAACGCGCGCAAAGCGCGGAGGAGGCCCTGCGCCGCTGCGGCGGCAACAAGAGCCGGGCTGCCAGGCTCCTCGGCGTGAGCCGGAAAACATTTTATGCTTGGCTGAAGTAGCAGCGTTTTTTTCGGAGCAAGCTTCAGGGTAAAGAGCCGGGGTAAAAGACAAGCATTTTTTATCGTAAAGAAACATTATATCATAATATGTTGATATAATTAACTATATCAATTTTTTCTTATTTTTTGTCAATTCTGTCTATAGCCATTTTTCCACAAGCCTCTAAGGTGGCGTACATCAGAAAAAGGTATTTCGGGGGGGGGTGCCGCCCTGAAGCCGCTACTTTCACTTTGGAGGTTATGAGAATGGCCGAGCATGTGTTGGAATCGGCGGGACACGGCCTGGAGCGGGTGATCGAACCTGCCAGTCGCTGGGCTTTCCGCCTTGCCATGCTGGTTATGGCGCTGATGATGATCCCCGTGTTCGTGGACGTCATTTTGCGTTATGTTTCCGATGGTTCTCTGGAAGGCGCCTATGAACTGGAAGAGTTTTCCCTGGCGCTGGTTTCTTTTCTTGCCCTGGCCAGCATTCAGGCGCAGAAAGAACACATCAACATCACCTTTGTCACGGATCACCTGTCGGCGAAAGTGCGTCTTCTTTTGGAGACGTTCGTGTGGTGCGCATCCGCGCCTCTTGTTCTCATGCTTGCCTGGCGCATGGCTGTGGCGGCCCTGGGCAAGTATGATGTGGGTGAAGTGAGCTTCGATCTGGAACTTCCCATCTGGCCCTGCATGATGGTGTGCGCGGCGGGTATGGCCCTGTTCGGGCTTTATATCCTGGCGCAGGCTCTGGAAAATCTCGGGAAGTCCTTCCGTGAAGGCTATGGATCCGGCGCTGTGGCTGCCCTGGTTTCCGCCGTGGTCGTCCTGAGTATTCCTGTATGGTTTGATGCCCTGGGGATTGAGCCCTCGGCAGGGGCCCTCGGCGGCTTCTCCATGCTGTTCATGATGCTTCTTCTGTTTATCGGCATGCCCATAGGCCTTTCCATGGCTCTCGTGGGCAGCCTCGGCTTGCTTCTTCTGCAGCCGAACCCTGAGGCCGCCCTTTCCATGATAGGCCAGTCCGCCTATTCCAAGGGTGCGGAATATTCCTACACCGTGATCCCGCTGTTCATTCTTATGGGTGAATTTGCCTATTATTCCGGCATCTCCAGGGAGCTTTTCTATGCGGCCAACATGTGGCTCGGCCGTCTGCCGGGAGGTCTTGCCGTGGCGGGTATTGCCGGTTGCACGGGCTTTGCCGCCGTGTGCGGCGACTCTATGGCCACGGCCGTGACCATGGGGTCGGTGGCCCTGCCGGAAATGCGCAAGAAGAACTACCATCCCGGCATGAGCTGCGCCTGCCTCGCCGCAGGCGGTACGCTCGGTATCCTTATTCCCCCGAGCATGGGCTTCATCTTCTATGCCATTGTCACCGAGGAATCCATAGGCAGGCTCTTCCTTGCCGGCGTGCTGCCCGGGCTTCTTCTCGCGAGCATGTTCATCGCCTACACGGTGTTTGTCGCCATACGTCACCCGGAACTCGCCCCGCGCGGCGACGCCACCACCTTCAAGGAAAAGCTGCTTTCCCTCAAGGGCGTTGTGGTGATGCTGGGCCTCATCTTCATCATCCTCGGCGGTATCCTTCTCGGCCTGTTCAGCCCCAACGAGGGCGCGGGCGTGGGCGCGGCGTGTACCTTCATCTACGCCTTCCTCTCCCGCAAGCTTTCCTGGCAGGATACCCTGAAGGCCCTGCGTTCTACGGTGACCATTTCCGCAAGGCTGATGCTTATTCTCGTGAGCGTGGGCATTCTCGGCTACTTCTTTGCTGCCACGCAGCTTCCCCAGATGCTGGCGGAATTCGTGGGCGGGCTCAACGCCAACAGGTACCTCATCTTGGTCGGCATCGTGGTGCTCTACATCATCCTGGGCTGCATAATGAACGTCATTCCCATGATCCTGCTTACGCTCCCCGCGCTGTTCCCCACCATTCTGGCCCTGCAGTTCGACCCTGTGTGGTTCGGCGTGTGCGTGGTGCTGCTCATGGAAATGGGGCAGATCACTCCTCCCGTGGGCGTGAATGTGTTCGCCATGAGTTCCGTGGCCCGCGACATTCCCATGGCGGATATCTTCAAAAGCATAGTGCCGTACTTCTGCTGCATGTGCTTGCTGCTTCTCCTGCTGGTGCTTTTCCCCGGCATCGCGCTGTGGCTGCCCACGCATTTCTTCTAAGGTTCACTCCTGTCCGGCGGCACCGGTTCTCTGAAGGCCGAAGCCGCCGGGCGGAACAGTCGCTTTTGTGGTCACCCCTGCCTTTTCCTTTCCCGTCGCAACCAAGTCCTCCTGCCGGCGGGGGAGGAAGGGCAGATATCAGGTAGGAAGTCCCCTTTCTGGTCACCTATTACGCGTAGAGGTTTGAAATGAAAAAGATTTTGTTTGCTGCTCTGGCCCTTCTCGGCGTCAGTGTTTCCACCGCGTATGCCGAGCCTGTGGAACTGCGCTTCACCAGCGTGTACATCGACCGTCATCCCGTGGTGCAGAACGCGTTCATCCCGTGGATGGAAGAGATCAAGAAACGTACCAACGGTGAAGTCGTCATCACCTATTTCAACCCCGGCACCATCTGCCCCAACAACGAGATGTTCAGCGCCGTGAAGAATGGCGCCGTGGACATTGCCTCCACCAATACCAACCTCAGCAACGGCGTTCTTTTCCTGAGCGACGCCGCCAACGTGCCCTTCCTGTTCAAGAACGCGGAATCCGCCGCCATGGCCATTTGGCGCATCTCCCAGAAATATCCTGAGTGGGCCGAGGAATTCGACGGCATGAAGATGCTCACCCAGTACACCTCCGCGCTCATGATGATCCACAGCACCAAGAAGCCCGTGACGAAGTTCTCCGATATCCGCGGCATGAAGCTCACCACCGTGGGCGGCCTGGACAGGGATATTCTCAAGGCTCTCAAGGCCAACCCCATCTTCGTTCCGCTTCCCGACACCTACATGTCCCTTTCCCGCGGCATGGCCGACGGCGCCTGCCTCGCCATTGCTCCCCTGCGTTCCTTCAAGATCACGGAAACCATCAAGTATTCCGTGAACGACCCCATCGCGGCTTCCCCCATGTGGATGGCCATGTCCAACGACGCCTGGAACCGCCTCACCCCCGAACAGCAGGCCATATTCACGGAAACCACGGGTGAAGTGCTGGCCCGCGCCATCGGCCGCGCCCTGGACGACAGCTCCAGCTCCGACGCCAAGTGGATGGAAGAGCAGGGGCATGTGTTCAATCAGTTCTCCCCGGAAGAAAAGGCCAAGCTCGTCAAGGCCACGGAAGGCATTGCCGACAAGTGGGTGAAGAAGGCTGAAAAGCAGGGCATCGCCAACGCTTCCAAGATCCTTGCCGACCTGCGCGCCCTCGGCGAACAGACCGCCGCTGAACTCGATCAGGAAAAGGCTGGAAAGTAACCATCTAGCGCCGCCGCGTTTTTCTGCGGCGGCCGCTGCCCGGAAGGGCGGCACAGGGATCAGATATGGCTCAGAAGATTAAAAATGTCGTGTTCATCATGCTGGACACGTTGCAGTTCAACTATCTTGGCTGCTACGGCAACAAGACGGTGAAAACTCCCAACTTCGACCGCTTTGCCCGCAACGGCGTGCTTTTTGAGAACGCCTACAGCGAAGGCCTTCCCACGGTCCCTGTGCGCAGGGCCACCATGACGGGCCGTTACACGCTGCCCTTTGCCGGGTGGCAGGCCCTTTCCGCCGAAGACACCACCCTTTCCGACATTCTCTGGGGTCGCGACGTGCAGACCGCACTGGTGTACGATACCCCGCCCATGCGTCTGCCCAAGTACGGCTACTCCCGCGGCTTCGACTATGTGAAGTTCTGCCCCGGCCATGAGCTCGACCACACCACCTTTGCCGGCCGTGAACTCGATCCTTCCATGAAGCCCATCGACTACACCTCCTACAGCATGGCGTACAACGAAAAGGGCGAACTCATCGACGATTCCAGCACTGCTCTGCTGGAAGAAATCGAGTGCTTCCTCAAGATCCGCCAGGAATGGCGTTCTGAGGACGATAACTTCGTGAGCGTGGTGGCCCGCGAAGCCGACCGCTGGCTGCGCGATATCCGCGACAAGAAGCGCCCCTTTATGCTCTGGGTGGATTCCTTCGATCCGCATGAACCCTGGGATCCGCCGTCGATGTGGAAGAAGGAGCCCTGCCCCTACGATCCCGACTGGAAGGGTAATCCCATCCTTCTTGCTCCTTGGACGCCCGTGGAAGGCCGCATCACCGACGAGGAATGTGCGCATATCCGCGCCCTCTATGCGGAAAACATCGAGCTTGTGGACAAGAAGATCGGTAAGCTCCTCGATTCCATCCGCGATCAGGGCCTGTGGGACGAGACCATGATCATCATCACCTCCGACCATGGCCAGCCCATGGGCAAGGGTGAACACGGGCACGGCATCATGCGCAAGTGCCGCCCCTGGCCTTATGAAGAGCTGGTGCATGTGCCGCTTATGATGCACATTCCCGGCGTGGAAGGCGGCAAGCGCATCAAGGGCTTCGTGCAGAACGTGGATATTGCCCCCACCATCCTTGAAGCCCTCGGCTATCTCGACGACCTGGGCGCCCAGGGCGGTGCCTTCGGCTTCCCCGTGTTCGGCGCGATGGATATGCAGGGCCACAGCCTTCTGCCCATGGTGCGCGGCGAAGTGGACAAGGTGCGCGATTTCGCCATTGCCGGTTATTTCGGCATGTCGTGGTCCATCATCACCGAAGATTACACCTACATCCACTGGCTCCTCAAGAATTCCACGCAGAACGACGTGGTCAAGGCCCGCCATGCCGGGCATGAGATCATGGAAGATGAAGCCATATGGACCTGCACCGTGGGTGCGCGGCAGGACGTGCCGGATGAAGACGAGCTTTACGACCGCCGCACCGACCAGTTCCAGCTGCACAACATCATCAAGGAACAGCCGGAAAAGGCCGGGGAACTTCTGAAGCAGCTCAAGCTGTACATCGGCGAGCTGAAGACGCTGTAATACGGATTCTGCTTCCGCCCCGTGCGGAAGCCGGAGAAGAAAAGACCGGGAGCGCGCAAGCGCTCCCTCCTTTCAGGAGAGAGATATGTTTGAGGAACTTTCGGACGCCACGTTCGATGCCCGCATCGCGGAAGTGAAGGCCGGGGCCTGCATTTTTTACAAGCAGCTCTGCCCCCACTGCAAGAATATGGAAAAGGTGCTGGAGAAGTTTTCCAAGCTTCAGCCTGAAGCCGTGCTGCTTTCCGTGGATATCGAGCAGAATCCCGTTTCTGCGGGAGCCTGCGGTGCGGAACGCGCTCCCACCATCATCGTCATCCGCGACGGGAAGGTGGCGGGCAGAAAGGCCGGACTCATGAATCCGCGCGAAATGGCCCAGTTCTTTGACTCCTGCAAGTAAGGAAGGCGGCATATGAGCGATGTGATCACCACGGATCTGGTCATCATCGGGGGCGGGCCCGCCGGCATGACGGCCGCCCTGTACGCCGTCCGGGCGAAACTCGACACGGTGGTGCTGGAGAGCAATGTGACAGGCGGACTTGTGAACTCCACCTACACGGTGGAGAACTTCCCCTCCTGGCCTTCCATCCACGGCATGGAACTCATGGAGAAGCTGCGCGCCCAGATCGATGAACTCGGCGTCACGGTGGAGGAAGTCTGCGAAGTGGAAAGCCTTGAGCTCGACGGGCAGTGGAAGAAGGTGGTGACGGATTCCGGGGAATATCGCTGCAAGGCCGTCATTCTTGCCACGGGCCGTGTCCCGCTGGAGCTCGATACGCCTACGCAGGCGCAGGAAGTACATCACTGTGCAATCTGCGACGGCGCGGCCTATGCCGGCAAGCATGTGCTTGTGGTAGGCGGCGGCAACAGTGCCTTCGATGAAAGCCTCTACCTTCTTTCCTCCGGCATTGAGCACATCACCCTGGTGGAAGCCATGCCCCGCTATTTTGCTGCGGAAAGCACCCAGGAACAGCTTTTCGGTTCGGGCAAGGTGGAAGGTTTCGTTTCCACGAAGGTGGTGGATCTTATCGTGAACGACGGTGTTCTCACCGGCGCCATTCTGGAAAATACCGAAACCGGCAAAACGTGGACGGTGAACGTCTCCGGCGTGTTCGTCTTCCTGGGGCAGAAGCCCAACAACAGCCTGTTCAAGGATCTGCTGCCGCTGACAAAGCAGGGCTATATCAAGGCTTCTCCGCTTATGGAAACCGGCATCCCCGGCGTGTTCAGCGCAGGGGATATCAACGACAAGGCTTTTCGTCAGATCACCACCGCTGTTGCCGACGGCACCATAGCGGCCCTTTCCGCAGAACGGTACATCCGCTCCGCCTCTTTTTGAAAGCCATGGACAACATAGATATTACCATACGGATGCTGGATCTCGACGGGGCGCGCCTTTCCGGCGCGGAGCAGCGCCTGCGTCACATGCTGAAGGAGCGCTCCATCCAGGCCGATATCATCTGCGTGAGCTGCGGGCTGGAAATCGCCCGGCAGGGCTTTTCCAACGGGTTGCCCGCGCTTTTGATGAATCAGTATCTGGCCTCGGAAGGCCGTGAGATGACGGATGAGGTGCTCACGGAATTCTGCGACAAGCTGGAGCTGTGGATCAGCCGGGTACGCGCGCGCCAGGCCAGGGAAAGCTGAGCCTTTTCCCTGTTTTTTTCTTGACTATGGCGGGCCATTCTGGCATGAATGACTCCGCAACGGGGATGTAGCTCAGTTGGGAGAGCGCTTGAATGGCATTCAAGAGGCCAAGAGTTCAATTCTCTTCATCTCCACCAGAATTTGAAAGGGCTTGCGGTTTGACGCAGGCCCTTTTTCTTTTTAATTTTCAAGCACGGCCCTTTCAGGAAGGGCGGAGGTATTGCGGCAGGCGCACCTTTCGCCTGAAAATAGAACGCCGGACGGCGTCTTCAGAAGCGCAGGGGAGGAGAAAGCCGCCTTTGGCGGGAAAGGGCGTGGTCTTCCTGCCCGGGCTTGTAAGGAAGAGGGCTCGCAGATGCGTCAGGAATTTCAGCATAAGCGGCAGGGGCCGCAGTTGTGCGCGCTTTTTTCGGGCGTTGACGGCCTTCCAACGGTACGCATTTTCCGGCCCGGCAGGAAAGCATCAGGAGGGGTTTTATGACGGATGATGCACTGAAGGAACATCTTGTTCGCTACATCGCTTCCCGTGGGCAGGATTTTTCCCTGCCTTCCGGGTTCGTCGCGACAAGGGGGCTGTCGAAGCCTGCCGTCGTTCTCTGCGAGCATGTCCTCTGGCAAGGCCTTCATGCCAGACAGGAAGGCCTGCTGGACAGACTCAAAAAGGCCATTTCTTCGCCGGACGAAGGATTTTCGGACCTGCTTCTGCGCAAGATACGGGAAGCGGGCATGACCAATGCCGAGTGCTATCAGCGGGCATACATCGACAGAAAGCTGTTTTCCAAAATTCTGAGCGACAGACACCGTCCTGCCAAGAAGACGGTGCTGGCCTTTGCCCTGGCCCTTGAGCTGGACGCGGAGCAGGCCCGGGAGCTTCTGGCGCGGGCAGGCTACGCCCTTTCCCCCAATGAAAGGTTTGATCTGGCCGTCGACTTTTTCATCCGTGCCGGCATGTATGACATCATGAAAATCAACGAGTACCTGAAGGAACTCGACCTTCCGCTGATCGGTTCTGATTCCTGCCGTGAATTGTCGCCGGATCGGCGACCTTAAGCCGTGCCGTTTCCTCTACAAGGCAGTTAACGATCAAACGCCTTGAGGAGGTCTTATGAACGGCTTGACCGAACTTGTCTTCATTCTCGACCGCAGCGGCTCCATGCACGGGCTGGAATCCGACACCATCGGCGGCTTCAACGCCATGCTGGAAAAGCAGAAGCAGGCCGAGGGAACGGTTCTTTTTTCCACCATTCTTTTCAATCAGGAGAGCGTCGTCCTTCACGACAGGGTGAATGTCCTCGACGTTCCCGCGCTTACCGAAAAGGACTATGCCGTTTCCGGCTGCACGGCGCTTTTCGACGCCGTGGGCGGGGCCGTGCGTCACATCCGGAACATCCATCGCTACATCAGGCCGGAAGATGTGCCCGATCATGTGCTTTTCGTCATCACCACGGACGGCATGGAAAACGCCAGCACCCGTTTTTCCGAAAGCGACGTGAAACGCATGATTGCGGAAGGAAAGGAGAAGGGCTGGGAATTTCTCTTTCTCGGCGCGAACATCGACGCCGTGGCTACGGCGCGAGGCTTCGGCCTGTCCGAGGAAAATGCCGTGGACTTCGTGAACGACGGCAAAGGCATACATACGGTTTACGAATCCCTCGCCGGTGTCTGTTCGTTGTTCGCCGCCAGGGGCGTCATCGACGGCGACTGGAAGCGGAACATTCAGAAAGACCATGCGCAGCGCTCCCGCACTCGTGACGGCGTCTCGTCCGATCCTCTGCTCGAGGCTCTTTTCCGCACGGTTTACGGAAAACTCGGGAAGCGCTTCTGAGAGCGGCCCTGCGGTGCATCATCTTTTCATCAGTGGGACAAAACTATGGACATGGATACCTTGCTGAACGAGAACGTCATGACTGACGACGGCTGCTTTCACATGCTGGTGACGGGGCGTACCGGCAGCGGCAAATCCAGCCTCATCAACGCGCTTACGCAACAGAGGCTGTGCAAGGTCGGGGGCGGGGGGCCCGTCACGCAGGAAATCCGCGACTATTCCTGGGATGTCGTCCGGGATGACGCCGGCGGACGGGAGACGATAAGAACCGTCATCACCGACGTGCCCGGATTCGGAGAGGAAGGCAGGCATGAGGAGCGCCAGGCCGCCATGCTGGACAGACTTTCCTCGACGCATCTCATTCTGCTCGTGGTGGGAGCCCCCGACAGGGCCTGGGAGCTGGAGCGCCTGTTCATTCAGGAAGTGCTTGCGCGCGATCCTGATTTTCCCATCCTCGTGGTGGCCAACAAGATAGACCTCATGGCTCCGGTACGGCAGTGGAATCCCCGCAGCATGGACCTGGAACATCCCTCCAGCGAGAAGGAAAGGAACATTGCCGCATGGATCGAAGCGCTGCGTCGTTCATGCGGCATCCATGCCCGCAGGCTGTTTCCGGTGTGTTCGGGGGAAGCCTTTGAGGATACGGAGAGCCGTTACGGGCTTGAGGAGCTGAAGAGGGGCATGGTGGACGCCGTGCCGGATGCCCGGAAGGCCATGCTCGCGCGCATCATGAACGTGAAGCTGGACAAGGATGCCACGGCCGGGGGCATTATCTGGAGCGCGGCGGTGGCCGCTTCCGTAGCGGCCGCCACGCCGATTCCCATAGCCGACATGGCGGCCATCACCTCCATACAGGCGGGGATGATCGTAGCTCTGGCCCATACCTACAACTGCACCATGACTCTGGGAACGGCCGTCGGCCTGGCGGGAACGGCAGGCTGCGCCGTGGGAGGCCGCCTGCTTTTCCAGGCGCTGATAAAATGCATTCCCGGCATAGGCTCCGTAACCGGAGCCGTCATCGGTGCGGCCGTGGCCGGGCCCATGACGCTTGCTCTCGGCTATTCCTTCCGAGACCTTTTTGCCGGGGGCAATTTCCAGCCCACCAGGAAGGAAATTCAGCAGCGCATGGAGAAGAACAGAAAGAAGGCCGAGGCACAGGCCGAATCCTTGAAGCAGGCTGCCGGGCATGTTTCCGGCAGAGGAGGGAGCGTATGAACGGGAGCAAGGAAATGATCGCAGACCTCATCCGTGATGCAAAGTCGAGGTTCGACCACTGCGATATCGTTCCTGTACTTGTCCTTGCCGGGCGCACCGGCAGCGGCAAATCCAGCCTGATGAACGCGCTGGCCGGACGGCTCGTCAGCGAGGTCGGGGTGATTCCCACGACGCAGACGCCGGTGGAGCATGAACTTGCGGAAGGAGGCCTCCCGCTCCGCGTCGTGGACCTGCCGGGCGTGGGCGAGGCGGGCAGGCATGTGCAGCGCCTGGAGGATATGCTCGGTTCGCTTGGGCGGGCGCATCTTATGCTCATGGCCGTGCCGTGCCCCTCGCGGGATTTCGCGTATGAAAGGGAGCTTGTCGGGGCTGTGCAGGCGCATTATGGCGCGGCGCTCCCATTGCCCTGCGTGGTGGCCTGCACGAAGATAGACACGGCCCCTCCCATCAAGGACTGGCGGCCCGAGGCCCTGAACCTGGCTTCGCCCGTTTCGGAAAAGGAAAGGAATATAGCCGACTGGCTGAATTATGTGGAGAGGGCGATGGGGCCGCATATCCGTCAGCCCTTTGGCGGAAAAACGCCCTTCCTTCCCTGCTGTGCGGGAGAAAGCTGGGATGATGCGGAAAACCGGTACGGCATCGGCGAGCTGCGCGGGAAAATCTATGGGCTTCTGCCCGACGCCGCGCGTACCTGTTTCGCAAGGCTTGACCGTGCCCTCTGCGATGAACGGGCGGCGGACATAGTCTTTGACCATGCCCGCCTGGCTGCCCTTGCCGGGCTGAATCCCCTGCCCGGCGTCCCCGATGCACTGTTCATCATCCCCATACAGGTCGGGATGCTGATACGTCTGAACAAGCTGTATGACAAGCAGTTCTCCATGGATATCGCGGCCAGGTTCCTCGGCCCTCTGCTGGCACGTTCTACGGGCAGGATGCTGGCCTCCCAGCTGTGCAAATTTGTGCCTGTGGCGGGTTCCCTCGCGGGGGCGGCCGTGGCCGGGGCCCTTACCTACAGCCTCGGCATGGCTTTTCATACGCTGATGCACGGCGGTACATGGAGATTCGATGCCGATACGCTGATGAAGCAGACGGAGAAGGTATGGAACGGCCTGGAGACAGGCAGGTTCCTGGAAATTCTGGGACGGAAGACGGGTATTTCCTTTCCTTCCTGGAAAAAGTAAGGGCATGAAAGGCCGGAAGGCGGCCTTCCGGGACCGCTTTCCTCCTGCCTGACCGCTGTTTCTGCCCCGGGTGTATGCATGGCCGGGATTTGTCCTTCACATGCCCCTGCGCCCGGAACCGGGGAAGAAACGCAGCAAAAGGGGTTGCCGAAGTTCCCGGACTCCTGTTCGGGAGAATTCGACCTGCGGCTGCAAATCTGTCATGTTTTCCGTGCCGGTGGCTTCCTCAGTGAAAAGGGCAGAGGACGGCGTTTCCTGTGCCGGAAAGTTTTTTGCGGTGAGCGGCGTGCTCTTCGCCATGGAGGAAAGGGTGTTTCAGCTCGGGCCCATGGGTACGAAAAAGATCATCAAGGCCGTGATCAACCTTCTGGGGGCCGTCAAGCTTGCGGCATTGGGGGAATGTTACCGTTTCGCCTCCGCGCTGGGGGTGGACATGGAGAAGTTCGCGTAAGCGGCAGGGAAAGTACCGGAGGCTCAACGCAGTTCTCCCGCAACTTCGGGCGCATGGTGCGGGGCGACTACACTCCCCTGTTTGCGCTGGACTCATGCTCAAAGATATGGAAATAGCCATGGCCTGCGCCCCGGTGCCTTTCGCTGCGCATGCCGCTCGCGGAATGTGCCCTGTCCCTCTACCGTGGGGCGGGGGCTCATGCGAAGGAAGATTGCAGCAGCATAGCCTGCGTGGATAGCCCGGCCCGCTAGCGCGGGGCGATGGGGCTGACGCGGAAAAGGCGCTCTTTGGCGGAAGCGCTTCCCCCGGGACGAGAAGGCCCCTCTGTTTTTCCGGCAGGGGGCCTTGATAGCGTGCGGCAGAAAGTTCTTATGCGCGCCTATTTCAGGATCATGGTTTCGCGCTCCGTCTTCCACGGGTCGGAGACTTCGCCGCTTTCCGTGTTGAAGCGCATGGTCATGCGCTTTCCGGTATCGAAGGGCGTCCAGCCGGGGGTGCCTTCCGTGGCGAAGCGCACCCATGCGCCGTGCATGGCTTCGGCCAGAGAATCCGGGGGATTGGCCCCCACGGTGTTCTTCACGCGGTCGGAGTCCTTGTGCAGAGTCTTGAAGACAAAGGGCAGATCCACGCTGTGGGCCGCGCCCAGGCGGCCGTTTGCCGCGTCGCTTTTCCAGGCGAAGGAATAGGCCCACGCCTTTCCTCCGGCCGAGGTCTGGCTTTCCAGCACCTTGTTGGCGGGCAGGCGGAAAATGAAGTCGGACTGAAGGGCGGTGAACAGTTCCCCGGCCGTTTCCCCGCGTCCGGCCTTGCGGTAACTTTCCACAATGCCGGCAGGGAAGCCCGTGGAGTCCACAAACCCCTTGACCGCGCCTTCGCCTATTTTGTCGATGGCCCCGCTCGGCACGGTGTACCAGCGCCATTCCTCTTCGGCGGAACCCACCATGATATCCACGCCGCGCGCGGCGCCTTCCGCAATGGCGTCCACCGGGCGTTTTTGCAGCACTTCCCCGTCGTAGTAGGGCTTGAACAGCGCAATATTGCCTCCCAGCATGCGGCACCATTCCGGCTTTTTGTTCTGCTCGGCAAGAAAGGCGGGGAAGGAAAGCAGTTTTTCCGCGGAAAGGGCGGCCACGGCCTCGCGGCTGTTTTTCACACCGTAGAAGGCCAGCAGGCTTTCCGCCACCTTGGAGGCGAGATCCGCGTCGTACTGGGCGAGAGCCGCCGGGCTCTGGAGTATGGCGCGCCTGAAGAGCCCCTTCGCCATGGGAGAGGAGAGCAGAGAGGTGATATGCGTGGCCCCGGCGGACTGGCCGAACACCGTGACATTATCGGGATTGCCGCCGAAGGCTGCGATGTTGTCCTGCACCCAGCGCAGGGCGAACATCATGTCGCGCAGGGCGAGGTTGGCCGGAACGCCCTGGATTTTCAAAAAGCCGTCCACGTTCACGCGGTAGTTGATGGTGACGAGGACTACGCCGTCCCTGGCAAAGGCCGTGCCGTCGAAGCGCACGTCGTTGTTGTCGCAGGTGGTGCTGCCGCCGCCGGGAATGTAGACCATGACCGGGCAGTTGTTTTTGCCGGGTGCGGGAGTCCAGATGTTCAGGCGCAGGCAGTCGCCCCCGCCGACAGGTTTCGGCGTCGCGCCTCTGCCGAGCTGAAGGGGAATGTCGCCGAAAGCCGCGGCCTCCACCACGCCTTTCCAGGGGGCGACGGGTTCCGGCAGAGCGAGGCGGTATTTGCCCTCATAGGGAGGCATGCCGCAGGGCACGCCCTTGAACACATGGACTCCGTCGACCACGAGACCGCGCAGGTCTCCCTTCGGGGTATGGACAACGGGCCCTTCCGTCGCGCGGGCACGGAAAGGCAGGGCCGTGATGAGCGCCGTGGCGGCGCCGGTGTAGAGGAACTGGCGTCTGTTCATGAGAAGGCTCCTGTTGTTGGTAGGGGAAGAAGGAAAAACGGAATAGGCGTATTCCTTGTTCAGAAAAAAACAAAAGCCGCTGCGAGGTAAAGCTCAAAATTTTTTCGTGTTGTTCTACGAAAGGCAACATCTTCCGGATTGTTTTTGAAAAAGTGCGAGCAAACGGCGCAGGTATGGGAAGCGGGGGCGCGCACGGGCGGAACAGGACTCTGCATGCCGGGAATATTGCGGGCACTCTTCACCATGGGGCTGCCGCCGGCATTGTTTTGGAAAAGCATGCAGAGCGCCGGATGCTTCCGTCGTGTTCCGGCAGGCCGCAATAAAAAAGGGAGACGGCGGAGCCGTCTCCCTTGCATAAGGCCGGAAGAAAGGGTGAACTACATGTCGGGCGTGATGACTTCAAGGCCGCCCATGTAGGGGCGCAGCACTTTAGGTATGACGATGGATCCGTCTTCCTGCTGATAGTTTTCGATCACGGCCACCATGGAGCGGCCGGTGGGCAGGCCGGAACCGTTCAGCGTGTGCACGAATTCGGGCTTGCCGCCCTTCTTGGGACGGAAGCGGATATTGGCGCGGCGGGCCTGGAAGTCCACGCAGTTGGAGCAGGAGGAAATTTCGCGGTAGGTGTTCTGGCCGGGCAGCCACACTTCCACGTCGTAGGTCTTGGCGGAGCCGAAGCCCATGTCGCCGGTGCAAAGGGTGATGGTGCGGTAGGGCAGTTCCAGCTTTTCCAGCAGGATTTCCGCACAGCGGCGCATGTTTTCCAGTTCTTCCCACGACTTGTCGGGATGGGCGAAGCGTACCATTTCCACCTTGATGAACTGATGCTGGCGGATAAGGCCGCGCACGTCCTTGCCGGCGGAACCGGCTTCGGAGCGGAAGCAGGGTGTGCCTGCGGTGTAGCGCAGGGGAAGCTGGTCTTCTTCAAGAATTTCCCCGGCGTGCAGGTTGGTGACGGGTACTTCGGCAGTCGGAATGAGGTAGTAATCCCACGCGGGCATCTTAAACAGGTCTTCCTCGAACTTGGGCAGCTGGCCCGTACCCAGCATGGTGGCGGCGTTGACCATAAAGGGCGGCAGGATTTCGGTGGCGCCGAATTCCGTGGTCTGGGTGTCGAGGTAGAAGTTCATGAGCGCGCGCTCCAGGCGGGCGAACACACCGTGGGATACGCAGAAGCGGGAACCGGCAAGCTTTGCGCCGCGTTCGAAATCAAGCCCGGTTTTGGCCGCGCCCACTTCAAAGTGCTGCCTGGGAGTGAAGGAAAATTCGCGCGGGGTGCCCCAGCGGTGCAGCTCGGGGTTGTCGTTCTCATCCAGGCCCACGGGCACGGATGCGTCGGGAATGTTGGGCACGCTGAGCAGCCACTGATAGACCTTGTCCTTGATTTCAGAAACTTCGGCATCCAGCTCCTTGATGTGGTCGGAGAGCTTGCCGAGTTCGGCCACAAGTTCGGAGGCGTCTTCCCCGGCGCGCTTTTTGCGGGCTACTTCGGCGGATTCGGCATTGCGTTTGCTTTTGAGCGTCTCCACTTCAGTGAGGGCGGCGCGACGGCGGGCGTCGAGTTCCAGGAATTCGTCGACGGAGATACTGGAGTGGCGGTCGGCCAGGGCCTTGGCCACCACTTCGGGCTGTTTCTGAAGCAGTTTGAGATCGAGCATGGGTAACTTCCTTAGGATCTGCGTGTGGGCAATATGTACAGGCATGCGCCCGGATATTTGAAAGGAGCAAATATTCTAGCCCGACAGCGGAGCAGCGTCAATGTTGCGAAAGGGAGTGCTGTCCGCCCTTTTGGAAAACCCGTTTTCTGTGTGCACGGAAAGAGGGAGAGACCTGCCGGTGCGGGCCGGGTAAGGACGCCGGATCGTATGGCCACGAAAAGAATGCGCCCCGTTTCGCGGGGGCGAAGCGGGGCGTGTAGGGAGCGCCTGGTTCAGGATACTTTGTCGGAACCAGGCGCGGAAGCGTGCGGAGCAAGACACGTCTCTCTCCGCACACGTGCTGCGGCACAAGACTCATGGCCTGCGGAAGGCGGTTCTTCCGCAGGCAGGGATGGTTTAGAAGATGACGGAACCCAGTATGGCGACGACGGCGCTCATCAGAATCCAGGAAAGCAGGATGACGATGGGCGAAGACTTCCAGATGCTCTTGGTGCTGGCCCATTCGTTGCCGTGCAGAAGCGCGGCGCTGGAGCTGGCGGCAGGAGTGAGGAAGGCCAGGTGCACGCCCATGACAACCATGATGACGGGCAGTTCAGGACCAACGCCCATGTTGGTGCAGTAGCTGAAGATGACGGGCATGAGGGCCACGCCCACGGCGCCGTTGTTGATGAACTGGGTGAGGATGGTAGCCAGAAGGCCCATGCACACGGCGAAGAACAGCGGGGAACCGGAACCGAACAGCGGTTCGAGCATGGTCATGAGGAAGGGGGTAATGCCGCTTTCCGGCTTGGCCATGGCGCCGGAGAGGGGCTGAACCATGGCGAGAATGAAGATGATGCCCCAGGCCACGCCGTCGTCCACCATGCCTTTGAAGCGGAGCAGCGGCTTGCCGTTGACCTTGATGAAGCACATGACGCCCACGAGGAACATGCAGATGCCGGTGTTGCCGATGCTCTTCAGGAACTTCACCACGGCAATGTCGCCGGGCAGGAAGGCGGGGATGAGCAGCAGGGCCACCAGGGCGAAGAGGAAGCCGAGCACCATCTTCTGCACCTTGTTGAGGCTCAGGCTCTGATCCTTGTCGAGCTGGTTGGCGTCGAGGTCGGCGAGCTTGCTCACATCGGGGCGGAAGATGTACTTGCCGATGAGCAGGAAGAGCAGGGAGCACAGCGCGCAGGCAACGAGCGCGATGAACATGTATTTGGCGTAGTCGATGTGCGTGCCGGACATGGTTTCATAGGCGCTCATGACGGTAAGAGCGGCCTGCTTGAAGGGGATGAGGGCCATGCCCACCTGGGCGGCGTAGACGATGCCGAACACCATCATAGTGGGGTAGCCGTCGCCCTTCTTGTAGCCGCACACGTCGCACACGCCGTACAGGATGCTCCAGCCGATGACGGCGGCCGGGGAGGCGCTGGTCAGGCCGCCGAGCAGCATGATGGAGCCGAGGAAGGTGTAGGTGAAGAGCCACGGTTTGCCGGCCACGGCCTTACGGGTGATGAACCAAAGGGAGATGAACTTGGAGAGCCCGTAATAGTTGATGGTGGCGCAGAACACGAAGATGAAGAACATCATGACCACGATGGGGTCGCCGAAGCTCTTGTTGAGCAGCAGGCCGGGTTTCATGCCGCCGACGAGCATGAGGCCGAGCAGGCCGGCGATGCTGGGCCAGATGATATCAATGAAGATCCAACCGTAGAGCACGCCGAGAAACACGCCGATGAGGTTCATCCCCAGCGGGGTGAGAGGTTCTATGGGGGAAAGCTGCCCGAAGCCGAACATGATGGCAAGGCAGATGACGGAGTGCACGAAATACATGATATCCGGCTTTTTGGGCGCGGCGGGAGCAGTAACAGTGGCAGCCATGGTAATGTCTCCTGAGAGGAAGGATGCGGATTAGCGTTCTTCGGAAACGAAGCGGAAGTTGTCCTGGTAGTACCTGGTGATGGGGCGGCGGTAGCGTTCCAGAGGAACCCGCTTCCTGCTGATTTCCATGCTCCCGTCTTCCTTGCGCTGGATGATGAGCCAGGCAAGGCCGTCTTCGGAGCGGTGGGGGTAGTCCTCGCGGAAGTGCCCGGCGCGGGATTCGCGGCGTTCCAGGGAGGCCCGCAGGTACAGTTCGCTCACAAAGGCCATGGAGCGCACTTCCCTGAGCTTGAGCAGGTAATGCGGGTCGGAAGCGGTCATGAGAGGTACTTCTTCCGTGCGGATGCGCACGATTTCATCCAGTGCTCTCTGGAGGGAGGCTTCTGTTTTCAGGATGGAAACATCATAGGGGAACATGGCGGCCTGCACCTTTTTCAGCACATCGCGCGGGGCCAGACCTTCGCGGCCCAGAGGTGCGTAGATGGCCTTTTGCAGCGCATCCACGTCGTCGCACAGAGCCCCGTCCACGGGGGCGGCGGTCCGGAGAAATTCGGCCGCGCCTTCACCGGCGAGATGTCCGGTGACGGAAGTGCTCATGAGGGCGAAGCCGCCGGCGTACACGCCCGGTTCCGTGCTTCTGGCCGTTCCTGCGGCAAAGAGGCCTTCCACATTGGTCTCTCCCTTGATGGTGGCTTCCATGCCGCCGTAGGAAATGGTCATCTGCGGCAGCCATTCGGTATTGTCGCGGAACAGGTCCATGCCGAGCTTGCTGAGCTTCTCATAGTTCATGAGCTGCCAGCCGTTCTGAGGCTTGAGCAGGATGAGATCGTCGGGATTGATGCGGCTGATATCGAAGTAGATGGGACCGCGGCCGGCGCGGATTTCCATGGCCATGGCTATGGTGATGAAATGCGGGTCGGTGTTCACGCCGAGCACGGGAGAGTACTTCTCCATGAAAGGTTCGCCCTTGGCGTTGACGAAGCGCGCTCCCAGCGGGATGAGCTTGGTCTGCCCTTCCCAGCCGAAGTAGCGGGGCATGTTCCACACTCGGCTGAATTCAAAATCCTTCAGCCTGGCGCCGGCATTCCACGCCATTTCCACGCCTTCACCGGTGGGGGTATTCTTGCCGTAGGAGGTCTTCCAGCCTCCCACACCCGTGGCCGCTATGACGACCTGCGCATGGAAGCGGTAGAAGTCGCCGCTTATGGAATCAAAACCCACGGCGCCGACCACGCGGCCGTCCTTCTTCAGAAGGTCAGTCACCATAATGCGCCCGAGACTTTCCACGTTGGCCTTGCGCAGCTGGCGCACAAGGTTGCGTACCATGTCTTCCCCTCCCCTCCCCACAAGTTTGGCGGGATAGAGCTTGACATGGGGCAGACCGCGCTGGGGAATACTCTTGAGGGAACCGTCTTCCTTGCGGAAGAATTCACAGCCGTAGCGCTGGTAGTCTTCCAGACGGTCGTAGGAATGACGGAGCAGCTCCTCTATTTGTTCCTGATCGCAAAGTCCGTCGAAATAATAGATGAAGTCTTCCACCCAGGCGTTGAGGTCGTCTCCGGGGATGACGGCGTCGAAGTCTCCGCCCGCCATGGACATGAGTCCGCCCCATTCCTTGGGTCCTTTGTCTACAATGACGACCTTCTTTTCCGGCATGAGCTCGGTGAAGCGCTTGGCAGCCCACAGGCCCGCGGACCCTCCGCCGATGATGAGCAGGTCGCTTTCCACAATGTGCTCGGTTCTAGGCATGGTAGGCCTCCTTGTCTCTCAGATCGTTCCCTTCCACGGCTTCGTACTGGGGGCCCGGAAAGACCGGAGGCAGCTTTTCCTTGAATGGATGGACGAAAATGGCCCCGGCAGGGCAGAGCCGTTCGCAGACATAGCAGGTCATGCAGTCGTCAGGGTAGGCGATGAAGGCCTTGCCCGCTTCATTGAGCCTTATGGCATCCAGAGGGCATTTCTGCACGCATACGCCGCAGCCGACGCATTTTGCGTCGTCAATATGCTGTATCATTGATATTTCCCCATAAGCCGTCCGCCCCCCGGCGGTACGGCCGAGCATCTTCGCTGTTATCCAGTGAAGATCCGAAAAATCTCCGTACATTTTTCGGAAGAAAATTCCTTTGCCTTGCGCTCCCGTTCATTTCCGTCCCCTTGGAAACGGCAGCTTGCCTGCCCCGGTCACGCCTAATCTGCAATATGTTGATCGAAAAATCACATTTTAAGGAAAATAAGTCAAAACGATAATATTTAATTTTTGTTCGATAAAATCATACAGAAGGCCGCAGCCCAGACA
>NZ_DYZA01000109.1 GCF_020741395.1 Mailhella massiliensis
AAATCATGTTCGGCCGACTCAAGGATTGGCGCAGAATAGCCATGCGTTATGACCGTTGTGCCCACACGTTCTTTTCGGCTATTTGTCTCGCTGCCATTGTCATCTTTTATATTTAATGAGTCCTGAACCTAGGCAACTTTTTCACAATTACAGGTAAAAAGTCAATAATAATTAAAGAAAAATCTATTTAAATGTGTACTCATGCGATTAATTTGTAAAAAATCAGAGAGCTTGAAGAGAGCACGGCATGGCTGCAACATGCCGCTGTGCAAGGCGCCGGCGGCCTTCGGCCCGGGGTGGGGCGAGGATTGCGGCGGAACTTTGCGGAAGGGAGCAGGCGCGCCCGGCGGAGGAGAGCGGAGAAAGAACCTTGCGTGTATTTTCTCGAACCATTCCGGGAACAGGCGCGGAGTCTGCTCTCCCGGCAGGGCTTCGGCGCAGGAAGGCATGTGCGAAAAGGGGCGGGCGGCAGCTTTTTGTTACAAAAGCTGTTTTCCCATTGACAGGAGGGAGGGTGTGCTGAACAATGGCAAAAATTCCGGTACTTCCTTCATCTGTCTTCCGTCATGGAGGGAAAAGCCCCTGTTTGGGGGGCATGGCTCCGGCAGGTGCCGGGCCTTTGAAATTTTCCGTCGCCGCGCCTTTCGGGGAGGCGATGCACAGCCGTTTCCTGCACGCCGCGTATGTTGCGGTCAAGGCTCGGCTGCGGATGGAATCATGGTTCAGAAACATCACCTTTTCGCCCTGATCTGCCTTGCGCTCTGCCTTCTGTTCTGCGTGCCCGCGCAGGCTTTCGCCGCCAATCCTCCCGATTACGAAAGAGCCAAGGCGCAGCTTGCCCGCCTGAAGGGGAGCAGCCCCGGGGCCAATTCCTGGCAGGCCTGCGCCGACGCATTCCTTGAGGTATACGACAACAATCCCAAGTGGAACCTGCGTGTGGCCGCGCTTTTCCGCTGCGGCGTGGCGCTGGAGGAAAAGGCGAAAGTCACGAAATCGTCGGTGGATGCGAAAAAGGCCGCCGCCGTATACGAGCAGGCGGCAAAGAAGTACCCTTCGAGCGCCCTTGCCGACGACGCGCTTTTCCGCGCCGCAGTGGTGTATAACGAGCTTCTGAAGGATCAGAAAAAGGCCCGCGTGCACCTTGAGCATATTTCCCGCCGCTATTCCCGGGCCGACCATGCCAAAATCGCAGAGGAATACCGCGAGAAGATGGACGGCAAAAAGGCCGCATCGTCGAAAAAGGGCTCGGGAAGCGAAAAAAAGGTGAATATAGAAAAGCCGGGCCGGGCCGGATCGCACATGCTGGCCGCACAGCTCGGGCTTTCGGTGCGCACCATCATCATTGATCCGGGGCACGGCGGGCGCGACCCCGGGGCCATGCACAACGGCGTGGTGGAGCGCGACGTGAATCTCGACGTGGCCCAGCGCCTGAAGAAGATTCTGGAAAAGCTGGGCTACAAGGTGCACCTCACAAGGAGCGGCAACAAGGGCATATCGCTGGCCGAGCGCGTACGCTTCAGCCGCCGCAACAAAGGCGACCTTTTCGTGTCCATCCATGTGAATGCGGCGGAGAATACGTCCATCAGCGGTCTTGAGACCTATATCCTCGATTTCGCGCGCACAAGCTCGGCCAGCCGCCTGGCCATGGTGGAAAACGCGGACAGCGGCCGTCTCGGCGACATGGACAAGATTCTCACCGAAATACTCACGGGCGCGCGCACCAGCGAATCGCGCCGCCTTGCGGAGAATATTCAGAAAAGCACCCTGAGTTATCTGAAGAAAAACGGCGCCTCCACCCGTGACGGCGGGGTGAAGGGTGCGCCCTTCTTCGTGCTGGTGGGCTCCTCCATGCCCAGCGTGCTGGTGGAGATAGGCTATTGCACCAACAAATCCGAGGCCTCACGCCTCAAGACAAGCAAGCATCGGCAGAGGGTGGCCCAAGGGATTGCCAACGGTATCCACAGCTACGCGAGAAGCCTTCTGCAAAAGTAGGTTCTCCTTCCGGCAACGGCGGGGGAAGAGGCGGCGGAAAGATTTCCCGCTCAGGGGAAAACGTGCTGGGGATTTTGCGCCGTGGAGGCACGCCGTGCATGGGCGGCGCAGGGTGAGACTTTTGCCGTTATACCGCCTTGACAAGTATTTCCGTCATGAGGAGAATATGTGTGGCTTTGTCTGACATGGGAGAATGTTCATTTCCCCACCCAGTGCCGTCCGGCGGAGGGAAGACGGGGAGAATGGGACCGGAGCTCTGTGTCTGCCGGTTTTTCCCGACGGGTATCCGATGCTTTTTTCGGAAAGGCGCGGGGGGAGGCCGGGCGCTTTTCGGTGTTCCGGCAGCGTAAGAGCCAGTGCTTTTCTGTGGGACGATGGGGCGGGAGTGACGGTGCACCCGGCGAGCCCGTGCCGTTCAGGCGGAAGCTGGTGCCGAAGGCAGAAAGAATATGGTCCGTGGAGGAGAACCATGTTTCGCATTGCGAAGGTGTTCCGCGTCGTTGCGGCAGTCGTGCTGATGGTTGCCTTTTCCCTTTGCGGTACGACGGAGGCTCGGGCGGAAAGAGCGGAGAGCACGGCCCTGGGAAAAGAGTTTCAGCCGGGTTTTGTTTCGGGGCCGGAAACTGCGGAGAGCAGAGCCCTGAGAAAAGAGCTTCAGCAGCGTTTTTTTTCGGAGACGGAAACTGCGGAGCTCCCGGCGCTGAGAGTGGGCGTGGAGCGTGATTATCCTCCGTTTTCCATGCAGGACGAGCAGGGAAATACCTCCGGTTTCGATTTCGATATCGCCAATGCCCTCTGCAGGACCATGAAACGCGAGTGCGTCATTCTTCCTATGGCCTTCCAGGAGCTTCTGGACGCCATGAAGGAAGGCAGGCTGGATCTCATTATGGCCGGGCTGGCGGTAAAGCCCGAGAGGCTGCGCTATATGAACTTCAGCGACAGTTACTACCATTCCCGTTCCATATACCTTACGAAAAAGGGAGTGTCGGTCACAGAGGAGTGGGTGCGGGGAAAAAGGCTCGGCACGCAGAGCGGCACCGCGCAGAGGGCTCTTGCCGAAAAAATGTGGAAAGGCGTGGCTGAGCTTTACGAATATGAGGATCATTCCGGCCTGATAGAAGCATTGAAGTCCGGGGAAGCAGAGGTCGTCATCATCGACGGACTTGCTGCCTACGACTTTCTTCTGAGCAAGGAAGGCGCTGCCTACAGCATGCAGGCCCTGCCGCTGGAGCTGGACAGCCCCACGAATAATGCGTGCATAGGCGTGCGGAAAGACGACGCTCAGCTGCTCAAACAGGTCAATGCAGGCCTCAGCATCGTAAGGCTCAGCGGCGAATACAGCCGTATTGCGCGCAAGTATTTCCCCTTCAGTATATATTGAGACTGACATGGCAGAGAAATTTCGCAGGATCAGTTTGCGCCGTGCCGTAATTCTGACATTCGCGGTTATCGTCGTCTCTCTGTCGGCATCGTTTCTTTATGTATGCGGCGCGTTCTATCGTATAGAAAACCTGTCGGAAATAACGAAGGATAAGTATCTTCCCCAGATCATCGGCAAGCAGCGGATACTCGTCAATATTGAGACGCTTCGTCATCAGATTGCGCTTATCTACAATTCCGGCAGGCAGGATGAGGTGCGGAAGGCGCGGGTTGTCTCCCAGGCGCTCATGGCGGAAGCAGTTTTTGAGCAGAGCCCTGAATTTCATGATAAGGTGCTTCAGCTCAAGCCGGATCTTCTCCTTCTTCTCGACCTGAAGGAGAAGCTTCTTTTTATCAGGAGGCAGCTTCAGCTTGGGGAGCGCCGTCTGGAATGGATCATGGGGCGGCTTTCGGCGCGGACGGGGGAGGATTTCGATGCTTTTGCCGCTCACGCGCCCTCCGGCGAGGCCCGGGAAGTCCATGGGCGGGAATATGGCGCCGCCCGCATTTTTTCTGGGATCGACAGGCTTTGTGCCGGCGATAACTCTCCGGAACAGGATTGCCGTGCCTTTCATGACTGCCGGGAAATGGTGGAGGCGACACGGCAGGCTCTCCGCAGGCTGGACGGGCAGGCGCTTGCAGCCATGGAGCGCCTGGAAGACAGCCTGGATACGCTGTCGGACTATGCAGTGACGATGGAGCTGTTGAATATATCTTCCGATATGGGGAAGGTCGAAACAACCGTTTCCCATGTCCGCGTACAGTTTTTTCTGATAGGATGCGTCGCCTTGGGATTGCTTCTGGGGATTTTCGTCCTGGTCCAGCGCAATATCCTGAAGCCCCTCCTCAGCATGGCGGCTTTTCTGCATGATCTGCGGCAGGGCAGGAAGCCCAAGCCCCTGTCTGAGGCGAGGATCAGGGAAATCCAGCAGATTATGGACATGCTGCCGGTGCTGCGCTCCACTATCGAAAGGCTCAACGTACAGACAAGCCTGCTTCTGGAAGAGCGCGACGAGTACGCCAGGCTTTCCCTGCACGACGCGCTTACCGGCCTTGGGAACCGCTGGGCGCTGGAGGAGCGGAAAAAGGCCGACATGCCCGGGATGCCTCTGGGCATCATCATGTTTGATATTGATTTTTTCAAAAAGTATAACGACACGTTCGGCCACATGGAAGGCGACCGTTGCCTCCGCCGGGTGGCGCAGGCGGCCAAAGGAAGCCTGCTCCGCCATTCCGACGCCGTTTTCCGCTATGGAGGGGAAGAGTTCATCGTGCTTATTCCCGGCGCCGATCTCCGCGCTGCCGGGCTTATCGCCGGTCGTATCCTGGAGAGTATCCGCAGCGCGGGCATAGCCCACCCCGGAGCGCCGGGGGGCGTGCTTACCGTCAGCGCGGGCGTGGCCTGCCGGGCCCTGGGCGAGGCGGCCACCTTTGAGGAGCTTATGGCGCAGGCGGACCAGGCGCTTTACGCCTCCAAAAAGAACGGGCGCGACAAGGTGACGGTTTTCCCCGGCTGAGAAGCGCCCCGGAGACGCTCCGGGTTCCGCATCACGGAGAGGCCTCTTCGGCAGGATTTCCGGTATGGGAAAGCCTCCGCCTTTCGGCGGAGGCTTTCGACGTTTCGGGGAGCCTTCAGGATCAGGGCGCGCAGGGCGGAGATGCCCCGGCTCAGGCTTGTCTTCCGTTTCCTTCCGGCAGGGCGGCCCCACCATCGGCTTCGGGCAGGGCGGTCTGGGGCAGGGCGGATTCTTCTTCGTTTTTCAGGTGCACATCGAGTTGCGGGAAGGAGATTTCTATGCCTTCCTCCGCAAAGACTTCGTTGAGCCTCAGGCGTATGTCGGAAGTGACGGAGGTGCTGTCGTTGTACTCGCGCACCCAGAAGCGCAGCACGAGATCCAGGGAGCTTGCGCCGAAGTTCATGAAGAAGGCCGTGGGCTCGGGGTAGAAGAGCACCTTCTGATGTTCTTTCGCCGTCTTCAGCATGAGGTCGAGGCAGCGGCGCACGTCGGAACCGTAGGCCACGCCCACGGCGATTTCCTTGCGCACGCGGCGGTTGTTGTGCGTCCAGTTGGTGAAGGTACTGTTCAGGAAGCTGGAGTTGGGGATGAAGATGATGGCGTTGTCGTAGGTTTCCACCATGGTGGAGCGGATATTGATCTTTTTCACCACGCCGGTGATGCCCCCCACCTCCACAACATCGCCTTCGCGTATGGTCTGGCCGAAAATGACGGAGATGCCGCTCGTGAAGTTCTGCACCATATTCTGGAGGCCGATACCGATACCCACGGAAAGGCCGCCGGCGATGATGGAGAGGCTGGAGAGGTTGAAGCCCAGGGCCTTCAGGGCGTAGAGGCCGAACATCGCCCAGAGCAGGCATTTGTAGACGGCCTGGATGGGGGCGAGCAGGGAGATGGAAATGCGCGATATCTGTGCCTGCATGCCTGCCATAAAGGTATTGCCCACGGCGAGCAGGGCGCGGGTAAGGTAGAACGCGATGAAGATGCTGAGGATCTGCATGGCGTTCAGGGAGACGTCGCCGATGTTGAAGCCGAGCTTGGCCATGTTCTGTAGGAGAAAGTAGCCGCCGGGATAGGCCAGTATCCATACCACGGCAGCCATGACGGCGATGAGCAGCACCACGGGCATGACGAGGGCCATGGCGAGGCTTGCCATGACGGCGATAGCGCCTTCCTTGGGCAGGTAGGACTCGATGAGATGTTCCACCTTGAAGATGGATACGCAGAGCATGATCGTCACCGTGACGGAGGTGAAGCACATGCTGATGAGGATGGACAGGCGCGAGAAGCCGAGCAGGCTGATGATGAGGGTGATCCACAGCTGCACCGTGTAGAGGCGCATGATGGTGCGCGGCAGGGGCTGGGCGGGCAGGGGCAGGCGGCGCGTTTTCCACAGGTCCACGGCCTGTACGACGACCCATACCACGCAGATGAACAGGGGAAAGGGGTCGAAGTTGAGCAGCACCATACCTATGATGAGGGGCGGGAACATGGGCCAGAGCGGGGAAAGGCGCGGCCTTTCGGGGTTCTCGAATTCATAGAGGTCCCAGGCGAGGAGCATCTGCCCCCAGCACAGGCACATGGTGCCGAGGGTGGCCACCGTCTGGTACATCCTGCCGTCGCCCCAGGCGGAGAGGTGTATGGATATGCCGAGTGCTATCCATATGGCGCTGTTGCGCATGACGCGGGCCACGCCCGCCTGCATCTGTTCCGGGAGCCTTCTGCGCGAGGTGCGGCAGAAGGCGATTCCGAGCAGGGCGAAGAAGAAAAGGCCCGTGACGATGCGCACGATCACCACCATGAGGGCGTCCATGGAGCTCGGCAGTTCCGTGGTGATGCGCAGGGAATAGAGCTCGCGCAGGGAACCCAGGTTGCGGAAGTCCTTGCCCAGGGCCACCACGTCGTAGATATGGCCGGAAGACTGGAAGTAATAGTTGTTCCAGAGCTTGGGCATTTCTTTCATGAGCGCGCTTATGCGCCCCTGCACTTCTTCAATGAGTTCCAGCGCGGGTTCAATGATGGTGTCGTAGCTTTTCTGGAGCTTGGTGATGTTCCTGTCGGCTTCCCTGAGGCGGGAGGAAATCTTGCTGTCCACGTCGCTCTGTCCGGACAGGGATCTGTCGAGCAGGGCGAGGGCCTGTTTTTCTTTTTCCAGATCTGCCTGGGTGTTCTGCAAAGGCCGTATAAGGGCCTGTATGCGTTCCTTGATGCGGTGCAGGCGTTCCACGAGCACGGTAAGGTCGGAAGGCATGCTGCCCTGCAACTGGGAGAGGGTGTCGAGCTTCTGAAATTCCTGCTCCAGCTGGGAAATGCTCTGCTTGGTGTTGGAAGAAAGCTCGGAAAGGCCGTCTTTGAGGGTCTGGGAATGTTCAATGATGCCCGCAAGCTGGGCGTTGTGAGAGGCAAGAAGCGACTCCCACGCCTCCTGCACGCTCTTGGCCGCCTCGGCGGCCCGGGCTTCTTCCTCTTTTTTTGCCCTTTCCGCCGCTTTGGCCTCATTTTCTGCGCGGGCTTTGGCGGCGGCTTCGGCCTGCTCCTTGGCGTCGGGCAGGGGAGCACTCTGCTCCTGCAGGGACTCTTCATCCTCCGTCTCCTGGGCGAGGGCGATTCCCGTCGGGCCGGGCTGCGCGAGGCAGAGGAGGAAGGCAATCAGGAAAAACAGCGGGAAAAGGCGTGGTGTGCGCATGGGATTTCCTCGCGGACGGTATCAGCGGGCGCTGAGGGTGAAGGAAAGGGAAACGCTCTGCTCCGCATGGACGGGGGGCGGGAGTATGGCCCCGGGGCTTTGTACGGCCGCCATGACGGCTGCGTCGACCTGTTCGTTGCCGGAAGGCGAGCTGATGCGGCAGTCTTTTACGGAGCCGTCGGCCCACACGTCTATGCGTACCACAGTTGTCCATGAACCGGAAAGCCCCTGAGGCATGATGATGCGCGGCGCGATGGACTGGCGCAGCATGTCGGCATAGTTCTGCGGGCGCTCAGCGGCCGCGACCTCCCTCCCGCCGGAGTAGGCCGCGGCGAGGCTCACCACGGACTGCGCGCCGAAGGGCGGATAGGGATAGGGGGAAGCGTTTTGGGCGGCGGAGCAGAGGGCGGCGTCTGCCGCGGGGGTGACGGAGCTTTGGCGCACCGCGCAGCCGGCAAGAGCGCCGGAGGGCTCGATGGTCAGCTCGACCAAGGCCGTGCCGCGCGCGCCCTCAGGCTCACGCCATACCTGCATGAGCTGCGTGAGCACCTCGGTGGAATAGCCGCCCGAAGTATCCGCCGCGAGAGTGGCGGCCGAAGAGGGCGCGGGGGTGAGAAGAAGGGCAAAAAGCGCAGCGCAGCCCATGGCCCGCATGAGCGGGAAAAGGAGCTTCCCCGGGGTGGGGAGGCTCAAAAGGGCAGGCGAAAACACGTTCATGAAAACTCCAGAGCCGGCCCCGGAGGAAAACGG
>NZ_DYZA01000110.1 GCF_020741395.1 Mailhella massiliensis
TGCCGCAGAAGAAGAATCCGGACGTGGCCGAGATCATGCGCGGCAAGACGGGGCGCGCCTACGGCAACCTCGTGAACCTCATGACTATTATGAAGGGCATCCCCCTCACCTACAACCGCGACCTGCAGGAAGACAAGATCCCCTTCATCGACACCGACAAGACGGTGCGCCACTCCCTTTCCCTCATGGCCGACATGCTGGAAGGCATCACCTTCCACCCTGAACGCATGAGAAAGGCCCTTGCCGCAGGCTTCTTGAACGCCACCGAGCTTGCCGACTACCTTGTGACCAGGGGGCTGCCCTTCCGCGAAGCGCACCATGTTTCCGGCCGCGCCGTGGCCATGGCCGAGGAGAAGGGTGTGGGCCTGGAAAACCTTTCGCTGGAAGAGCTGCGTTCCCTGAGCACGCTTATTGATGAAGACGTGTATGCGTCCCTTGATTACGATACCGCCGTGGCCCGCCGCAACGTGCCCGGCGGTACGGGGCCGGAATCCGTGGCCCGTCAGCTCGAAAAGATGAAGCTCTGGCTGGAAAAGGGCGGAAAATAGCCATGCCGCGCAGAAAAAAGCACGCTCCCGCTACGCTTGAGGAAACCAGGGACTGGCTGAAAAAGGCTGTTCACAGCGCGCCGCGCCCTCTGCCTGCGGGCTTCTTTCCGAAGATTCTGGAACAGTCCGTGGAAGAGGGCTTTGCCCGGGAGGAGCTTTTGAACGTACTGGATGAATGGCTGAACTACGGCTACTGTCGCCTTATCGACCCCATCACGCAGGATGTGGAAGTCACCCCGGAAGGGGAGGGCTTTTTCTACTAGGCCAGGCCGTGCCTGCGGGCGAAAAAGCAACAAGGAAAAAGCCCCGGCGGAGCATATCCGCCGGGGTTTTGTATTCCGGGAGGAAGCGGGGAAAGAGTCTGGCCGGGGAGCGACGTTGCCTGCTCAGAGACGGCTGTTGAAGGAAAGGGCGTTGGAGGAAAGCTCCGGCCCGCGTTTTGCCGCGGACGGAAGCGGACGAGGCCCGGCCATGCCCGGGAAGATGAGGAAAGGTCCATCCGGGAAGCGGGGCAGGCTTTTACCTTGGCAGAAACGGGAACAGGGCCTTGCCTTCGGGAAGGCTCCGCTTTGTTGCAGGGGGGGGCGATGCCGCCTTTTATCATGGTCTTTTGGCGTACCGACAGGCAGCATGGCGGGCAGGAGGGAGCGATGGACATACTTCTGCTCGGCATGGGGAATATCCTGAAAACGGACGACGGGCTCGGTGTGCACGCGGTACGCCGTCTGGCGGAAGAAGGGCTTGAAGGCGCTGACCTGCTGGAACTCGGTGCCTCACTGGTCGACAGCTTTTTTCTACTGGAAGCCTACGACTGCATTGTGGCGCTGGACGCCGTGCATTTCGGGGGAAAGCCCGGCGCGCTGTGCTGGCTCGGCCGTGAGGAGCTTGCCCGGGTGGGGCGGGCAGAGCTCAGCCTGCATGAGGGCGACCTTCTGGATGCTCTCGACCTTGCCGCCCTACGCGGGAAGCGTCCCGCCCTGTATGTGGCGGGCATGGAGCCCTATGATATCACAAGCTGGGGCATGGAACTTTCTTCCCCCGTGCGTGCGGCACTTTCCGCCTATCTCGCCATGGTGCGGGAGAAGGTGCACCTTCTTGCCCTGAGCGGTAAGCATGGAGAGGGCGACGGGGGAGGGGGAGAGGCTGAGGCATTGCGCGTCTGCGGCGAAGGGCGCCGTTTTTCCTGACGCCGGAGTATGCCCGGGGCAGGGCATGCCGCAGGAAAGCCACCTTTCAAGCAAGGGGAAGGCGGCCGCAGGGAAGCGCTTGCGGCAGGCTGTGCCTACAGCAGGAAGGCGGTAGCCAGCCCGAGGAAGATGAAAAATCCGCCGGAGTCGGTGAGGGCGGTGAGGAAGATGCTGGAGGCCTGCGCCGGGTCGCGCCCCAGGGCGCGCAGCACCAGGGGAATGGCCCCGCCCGCCACGGCGCCGAGCAGCATGTCCAGAAGAAGGGCCACGCCCATGACGGAGGCGAGCTTCCCGTTGCCGCTTATGGCCATGACGCCCGCATAGGCCAGGGCGGCCATGAAGATGCCGGTGCCGAGGCCTATCTTGCTTTCCCTGAACACCGCCCCCCAGGAACGCCTGGCGTCGAAACTTTCCGTGGCGAGCTGCCGGATCATGACGGCAAGGGCTTGCTGCCCCGTGTTTCCCGCCTGATTGGCCACCATGGGCATGAGCACGGCCAGAAGGGCCATTTGCGCGATGGAACCTTCAAAGAGGGAAACGATGAAGGCCGAAAGCGACGAGGTGAACATGTTGATGACGAGCCACGGCAGGCGGATGCGTATGGAACGCGTCCAGGGAGTATCCACATTCTCATCCTGGCCTGCGCCCACCATGCCCAGCATGTCGGAGCTCGCCTCATCCTGGATGATATCGAGCACGTCGTCGTGGGTGACTACGCCCATGAGATGATCGTCCCTGTCCACCACGGGCAGGCAGAGGAAGTTGTAGTGCCCGAGCAGGCGCGCGACTTCGGCTTTGTCCGTGTCGAACTGTACGGAAATCACGTCCTGCCGGTTCACCAGGTCGGCAAGCATGGTGCCGGGCCTTGCCAGCATGAGGTCGCGCAGGGAAATGACGCCCTCGAGAGTTTCCTGACTGTCCACCACATAGACGTAGTAGGGCATTTCCTTTTCTTCCAGCTCGCTGCGGATAAGCAGGATAGCCTCGTCCACCGTGGAATTCACGGAAACCGTGATGATATCGGTATTCATCACGCCGGCGGCAGTGTCCGGGTCGAAGCTGAGCAGCATGCGCAGCTCTTCCGCGTCGTCCGCAGGAAGGTTGCTCAGGAGTATGTCTCTGTGCCCTTCCTCCACCTCGTCCAGAATGTCCACCGCGTCGTCAGGGTCCATTTCCGCGATGAGGCGGGCCGCGTCGTCGGCGTCCATGTTTTCCAGCACGTCGCCCGCCACTTCCTCATCAAGTTCCGCGAGGGCCTCGGCCGCCTCTTCCGTGGAAAGGTGCGTGAGCACGCACAGCTGCTTGTTCAGGGGCAGCTGCTCAAGATGCTCCGCGCGGTCGGCGGGATGCACGAAATCGTCGCTCTCTATGTCGCTTCCGCAAAGCTCAAGCCCCGCTTCTCGGGCGCTTGTTTCATAGAGGGAAAGGTCTTCTCCTTCTTCCTCTCCTGCCGTAGCCTCAGCGCCCGGCGCGGGCTTTTCCTCTTCCGGGGAAGAGGCCTTTCTCGGGGCGGAGGCGTAAAAGGCCGCGGCCCGTTCCTCCTCCCTTCGCTGCGCAAGGGAGCGCTCCTGTTCCGGGAGGCTGTCCTTCACGGAAGAGGCTCCGGGAGCTTCGGCCGGACTTCCGGAGGCAACGGGCACCGCGGTGAGGTCGGAAGCCCCGGAAGAGGAGGGGGCTTCGGCGGCGTTTTCCCGCGCGGAAAGGGGGCGGTTCTCAGGAGCCTGAAGCATGGGGGAATCGGGGGCGTTTTCTCTTTCTGATTGTGTTTTTTTACTCATATCCTGCTTTCTCCCCAAACACTCTTGACGAATCGAGAGAGGTCGCCTAGCCTGTTGCTTCACTCCATTTCATGGCGATTGCCGTCCCGGGCCTGTTCCCGGGAAGGGAAAAGTAAAGAGGCGGACATGTCCAAAGACGATTTTGAATATCACGCTCACGCCGCAGGGGCAAGTTCCAATATGGCGGCGGGGAACAGTTCTGTTTTTCATGTGGAGGGCGTGACCGTTCCCGCCGATACCGCGGCGGTGCTTTCCGAAACTGCCTGCGCCTTTGCCGTGCGGCTCATCCGCATGGCCCTCGAGGAAGACGGGCCGGATCTGACGAGCCTCGGCATCTTCCCTGAAGAGGAGGAATCTTCCGCCTATATCGTGGCCAAGCAGCGCACGCTGGTGGTGGGGCTGCCCCTTATCAGCCTGGTGCTCGCCGTGACGGGCATGGATCCTTCTTCCTGGCAGGCGGAAGTGAAGGAAGGGGCTCTCGTGGAAACGGGTACCGTGGTGGCGCGCCTGCACGGCCGTACGGTGCAGCTTCTGAAGGCCGAGCGCATCATCCTCAACCTGATGACGCACCTTTCCGGCGTGGCCGACCTCACGCGGGAATATGTGCTGCGCCTGGAAGGCACGGGCGTGCGCCTGCTCGATACGAGAAAGACTCTGCCCGGCCAGCGTTATCTGGAAAAATATGCCGTGCGCGTGGCCGGGGGCTGCAATCACCGCATGAATCTCGGCGACATGCTGATGATCAAAGACAATCATATCGACGCGGCGGGCTCCATTACCGACGCGGTGAAGTCCCTTCGGGAGCGCTATCATCCCTGCCCGCCCATCGAGGTGGAATGTCGCGACAGGGCCGAGGTTGCCGAGGCCGTGGCGAGCCGCCCCGAGCGCATCCTGCTCGACAACATGGGCCCCGCCCAGCTTGCCGAAGTGCTTCCCCTCATTCCCCGGGACATAGAAGCGGAGATCAGCGGCGGAGTGACGCTGGAAAGCATACGCACCCTGGCGGAAGCCTGCCCGGAGCGCCCGGCGGATTTCATTTCCGTGGGGCGCATTACCCACTCCGCGCCTTCGGCCGATTTCAGCATGAGGATGGAGCGCGGAGTCAAAGCAACATGCACCGGGAAGTGCCCGGAACATATCTGAGGTGTTTATGGATGTTATGGATCGCGGACTGGATGCGACGCATGCCCGCATCGCGGAGCTGAAAAAAAAGTTCGGCTCTGATCTCGTCATTCTCGGCCATCACTACCAGGCCGATGAAATCATCCGCCATGTGGACATTGTGGGCGACTCCCTGGAGCTGGCCCGCCGCATCCCCGACATAGAGGCCCGCAGCATCGTGTTCTGCGGCGTGTACTTCATGGCGGAATCCGCCGCTCTTCTGGCCCGCCCGGGGCAGAAGGTGTATCTGCCCGACCACTCGGCCGACTGCGCCATGGCCCGCATGGCCCGCGCTTCCGATGTGGAAAGGGTGCTGGAAAAGCTCGCCGCCTCAGGCAGAAAGGTGGTCCCCCTGGCCTACGTCAATTCCTCCCTGGCCGTGAAGGCCGTGGTGGGGCGCTTCGGCGGGGCGGTGTGCACCTCCTCCAATGCCGAAACCATGCTGAAATGGGCCACGGGCGAGGGCGACGCCGTGCTTTTTCTCCCCGACAGGAATCTCGGCCGCAATACGGCGCGCGTCCTCGGCATCCCCGCAGAGCGGCAGGCGCTCATTTCCGCCTCCGGGAACGAACTCGACAGCGATGAGGCGCGCAACGCAAAACTTCTGCTCTGGCCGGGCTGCTGCCCCATCCATGAAAGCCTCATGAAGCCCGACATGGTGGACGCCTTCCACAGCCATTTCCCCGGCTGCCGCGTGCTTGTGCACCCCGAATGTACGCCGGAAGTTGTGGAACGCTGCGACGGCGCGGGCTCTACCGCCTACCTCATCAAGGAAGTGGAAAAGGCCGCCGCCGAAGGCCGTGAACAGGCGCTTTGCATAGGCACGGAATTCCACCTCGTACACAGGCTCATGGAGCGCCATGCCGGGCGCATCAACATCATTCCCCTGGCGCAGGCCTCCTGCCCGGACATGGAAAAGGTGGACGCAGAAAAGCTTCTCGCCACCTTGGAAAGCCTTGAGAACGGCGCGGGCGAGGTCGTCGTGGAAGAGGCCATGAAAGAGCCTGCGCGCAAGGCCGTCGTCCGCATGCTGGAGCATTGCCGTTAGAGCGATTCCGGGGTATCATGGCGCAGCAAGGTTCAGGCCCGCGAGTTCCGGGCATCGTTTTTCCGGCATGCGCCCGTCCCCGCCCGGAAGGGTCTTTTTTCCCGCGCAGCTTTTCCCCGGCCGGGAAAGCTGCCGCGCTCAAGGTTCTTTTCCGGTGTTTCCGCCGTCTTTCGGGGCGGCTCGGGAAACCTGTCTCTCCATCGGTACAACAACGGGTGCTTCCGGCATCCATCTGCTGCGGAGCCTGCCGCAGTTCGGGACAGTTATGAACGCATTACGCTATCGTTCCCAGGTTCTAGTCATAGGTTCCGGCCTTGCCGGCTGTGCTGCCGCCCTCACTCTGGCCGACAGAGGCTTCGAGGTGCACCTCCTCATGCCCACCGAGGGCCTCGACGGCGGCAATTCCGCCATGGCTCAGGGTGGGATAGTCTTTTCCACCGACCCTGAGGATCAGAAGTCCCTGGAGCACGACATGTTCGTGGCCGGGCACGACTACAACTACGCCGAGGCCGTGCACTTCCTTGCCGGGCACGGCGGCGAGGCCGTGCAGAAGATGCTTATTGACAAGCTTCATGTGCCCTTCGACCGCAATGAGCAAGGCTCCTGGGACATGACGCTGGAAGGCGGGCATGCCGTGCCGCGCATCGCACACTGTGCGGACTACACGGGCAGAACCATCATTGAGTACATGCACGCCGCCGTGGCCGCCCACGAGAACATCACCGTGCTTGCCGGGCGCTCGGCCGTGGATCTTGTGACTACGGAACACCATGCCCGCTGCCGCTCCTGCCACTACCAGCTCACCAATCAGTGCGTGGGCGCCTACGCCTTCAACGACGCCACCGGAGAAGTGGAGCTGCACCTTGCGGAAATGACGGTACTTGCCACGGGCGGGGTGGGGCAGGTCTATCTGTATTCCACCAACAACCCCTGGGCCACGGGCTCGGGCATCAGCATGGCGCACCGCGCCGGCGTGCGCCTTGCCAACATGGAATTCATGCAGTTCCACCCCACGGGCCTCTACAATCACGCCCAGCAGATTCCGCTGCTCACCGAGGCCCTGCGCGGGGAAGGCGCCCATGTGGTCAACGGCAAGGGCGAACGCTTCGTTTCCCGCTACGACAGCCGGGGCGACCTTGCTCCCCGCGACATTGTTTCCCAGGCCATTGTGAGTGAAATGCTCGCCACCGGCGAAAACCACATGCTGCTCGACTGCACCACCCTCGACTGCGACGTGACGCGCCGTTTCCCCACCGTGTTTGAGAGCTGCCGGAAGATAGGCATCGACATGCGCGTTCAGCCTCTGCCCATCGTGCCCGTGGCGCACTATTTCTGCGGCGGCATCCTTGTGGATCTGCACGGCAGAACCACCCTCGACAGGCTCTATGCCGTGGGCGAATGCAGCTGCACGGGTATTCACGGCGCAAACCGCCTTGCCAGCACCTCGCTTCTGGAAGCGCTTTTGTGGGGTATTTCCGCCGGAGTCGACATTGCCTCCCGCATGGCGGCGGAGCCTCTCGACACGCGCGTGTTCGCCGAGATTGAGGACTGGAAGCATACCGGCAACGAGCACAACGACGACCCGGCCCTCATCGCCCAGGACTGGGCCACCATACGCCACACCATGTGGAACTATGTGGGCATCATCCGCACGGAAAGCAGGCTGCGCCGCGCCTTTGCCGACCTGCGCGACCTTTCGAGCCATTTGCACGATTTCTACCGGCATACGCCGCTCACACAGTCTCTGGTACACCTTTTCCACGGTTGCCAGACGGCATATCTCATTACCCAGGCCGCCATGCGCAACAAGCAGAGCCTGGGCTGCCATTACCGCAAGGATTAGAGCTTTTTCCCCCGGTTGTCCGGGGGGAAAGCCCGTGCGCAGGACTGCCCCGCTCCATGCGGGGCAGCGTCGTTTAAAGGTACGGGCAGGGTAAGGGGCTCGCCGAGGGCCATGCGGAAAAGGGCCGGTTTTTGTTCCGGCGCTTTTCAGGGAGTAGGGAAGCGCGGCTTGGGCGGCTGGTTTTCGTGAAGGGAGGGCGGCGCGAATCTTCTCCGGCAGAGACGCCGTTGCCGGAGAAACGAAAAAGCCCTCTGCGGCGGGCGGCGTTCCATGCCTCATGGGTACATCTTCTTCCCCGGGTATGAGTCAGGAGAAAGCGGAAAGAATACGGATGAACAGGGAAAGAGCGGCGAAGCCCAGAAGGATGAGCAGGGCGGCGTGGAAAGTTTCCTGCCGGATGCGCCTGGCCAGAGGGCAGGCGCACAGAAAGCCGATGGCTGCCGAGGGCGCCACCCAGAAGCAGGAAGAGAGCACTTGTTCCTTAAGAAGGCCGTTTCCGGCCACAACCCCGATGCTGATGTAGGAAGTGGCGGTGGCGCTGGCGAAAAAGCCCCTCGCCTTGTTTTTTTCCATGCACATGAGCGAAGCGTAAATGGCTATAATGGGGCCGTTGATGCCTATAGCCCCGCCGAAGAAGCCGGCCAAGAAGCCGCAGACATATTTCATGGCTGCGCGGGAAGCCATGCAGACGCCCAGGCAGTCATGAATGAGCTGTACCACGATGAGTATGCACAGCAGAAGTTCCAGCAGCGAAATGTCCACGACCTTCAGCGTCCATACGCCGACGGCAATGCCCGGAATGGCGGGGATCCAGAAGCCCAGCAATTCCCTGACATTGATATAGCGCCAGTAGAAGACCATGGTCAGGGAGCCGACCATGGTTCCCGTGATAAGGCTTATGAGGATGACCTCCTTGGAGGAGACGAACAGGGAAATGAGAGGCATACTGATGAGTGCCCCTCCCATGCCCGTAAGTCCGTTGATGAAAGCTCCTATGAACCATGCTCCGGCTATGATGAGCAAGCCAGTGTTTATGCTGCCCTCGGAAAGTGGTGTAAAGCAAGCGTCTATGCTTTTGGGGAATTTTTGCAGATGCAAAAAAGGAAAAATCCCGGGCGGAAGCGCTTTCCGCCGCAATGCGGTGACGATACGGATTCCTCTCTTTTTTCCGCAGAAATCCCCATGAGTCCCGCACAGGCGTCTTCCCGCGCGTTTTTGCATCCGCATCTTATCCGTTGAAGTGTCGCAGCGGCGTTTCATGCCCCGTAGGGGCTTTTTCTTCCCCGGGGTATGAGTCAGGAGAAGGCGGGAAGAATACGGATGAACAGGGAAAGCGCGGCGAAGCCCAGAAGGATGAGCAGGGCGACGTGGAAAGTTTCCTGCCGGATGCGCTTGGCCAGAGGGCAGGCGCACAGAAAGCCTATGACCGCCGAGGGCGCCACCCAGGAGGAGGAAGAGAGCACATGCTCCGTAATCAGGCCGTTGCAGGCCATGATGCCGATGCTGATGAGGGATGTTGCGGTGGAGCTTGCGAAAAAGCCGCGGGCCTTGTTCTTTTCCATGCACATGAGCGAAGCGTAAATGGCCATGATGGGGCCGTTGATGCCGATAGCCCCGCCGAAGAAGCCCGCTGCGAAGCCGCAGATGTACCTCATGCAGGCGCGGGGAGCCATGCAGGTGCCCAGCCAGTCCTGAACGAGCTGCACCACAATGTGCAGGACGATGAGTATGCACAGCAGAAGCTCCAACAGCGTGATATCTACGACCTTCAGGGTCCATATCCCGAGCCCGATGCCCGGAAGGGCGGGGAGCCAGAATCCCAGAACTTCCTTCATGTCGATATAGCGCGCGTAAAGCAGGAGCGTCAGCAGCCCCACCATGGCCCCGGAAATAAGACTGATAAGAATGACATCCTTGGAGGAAAGGAACAGGGAAATGAGCGGCAGAGCGATGAGCGTGCCTCCCATGCCCGTAAGGCCGTTGATGAAAGCCCCTATGATCCATGCCCCTGCGATGATGAGTAAATCGTGGTTCATGTTTAGCCTCAGAAAGTGGTGTAAAGCATGCGTCTATGCCTTTGGCAGGCTTTTGTAAATGGAAAAAAGAGGGGATTTTCCCGGCGGGAGAGAGAAGGGCGGATGCCTGTGGCTTGCGGCATTTCCTCCTTTTCAGGAAGGATCCTTCATACGCTGTGCGCAGGCGTGCTTCTGCGCGTTCAGGGTATGCATCGCTTCTGCAAAGCGCCCGTCCGGAGACTGGCTGAGGCGGAAAAAGCTGCATCCTTGCGGACGGCATAGGGCCGAAAGGCGGCCCGCAGCCCTGTTTTTTCTTATCTCCGGCGTGCGTTGCGTTCTTTTCCGGCGTCCTCTGTGCCGGAGGCCTCCATATGCTGCTGCCCGAAAAAGCGCGTTTTTCCCTGCGCAGGAGCTGTACGGGTCCTGCGCTTCCGACTCGAAGGGCAGCGTTTAAAAGAAAAAGCCGCCGGAATACCGGCGGCGGGGAAGCCCCCCGGAGGGGGCCGCCTGAAGCGAACTTACTTCACGGTGTAGAACTTTTCGCCGGAAGCGCCGCACACGGGGCACTTGCCGTCGAACTTGCCCTTGCTGATGAAGCCGCACACGGGGCAGATGTAGTAGTCTTCCGCATCGGTAGTGGGATCGTTGGCCACATCCTTATAGAGTTCGGCGTGCACGCCTTCCACCTTGCAGACCATGTCGAGATACTTGGCAATGGCCATTTCCTCTTCGTTCTTCGCGTCGAGGATCATGCCGGGGTACATGTTCACACATTCATGGGTTTCGCCCGCAATGGCGGCCTGAATGTTTTCAGCGGTGCTCTTGACTTCCTTGGCGTTGCGGAAATGGGCCAGGGCGTGGATGGTTTCGGCTTCGGCGGCGGCGCGGAACATCTTGGCGGCCTGCTTGCAGCCTTCCTTCTCCGCCTGGGCGGCAAAGGCGAGGTACTTGCGGTTGGCCTGGGATTCACCGGCGAAAGCTTCCATCAGGTTGTCGTAGGTCTTGCTCATGACAGCTCCTTGTGCGAAAAGACGTTGTTGTTTGTCCGATTATCTGTGTTGTATTCCGTAACAGGAACGATTCTTATTTAGGACAGAGTTCCGGCTTTGTAAAGAGTTTTTTCCGACTTTGGAAAAATTTTTCGTTTTTTATTTTTAACCATCTGTTATCAAAGGAATTCTATGGCATCCGGCTACAAAGTTCCCGACCTTCCCCTCTTCGATGCCTCTTCCCCGGGCGGGAAAATGTGGGTGCGTTTTGAGGAAGAGATCAAGCGCAGCCGCTTCATCACCACGCTGGCCCGCGCCGACAGCCGGGAGAGGGCGCTTGCCCTTGTGGATTGTGTGCGGAAGGAATTTCCCGATGCGCGGCATCACTGCTTCGCCTATGCCGCAGGGCGGCCCGGGGAAACGGCGAAGGTGGGGCAGAGCGACGACGGGGAGCCCCACGGCACCGCAGGCAGGCCCATGCTCAGTCAGCTGCTCTACGGCGGCGTGGGGGAGGTGGCGGCCGTGACGACGCGGTATTTCGGCGGGATCAAGCTGGGCACGGGCGGACTGACGCGCGCCTATCAGAACGGGGTGAAGGAGGCGCTCGCCCTTCTGCCCGTGACGGAAAAAAAGGTTTTCCTGCGGGCCAGGGCGCGCGTGGACTATGCCCATGCGGACAGGTTCTACCGCCTTCTGCCCCGCTTTCAGGCGAAGGTGGCGGAGGAGTCCTTCGGCGAGTCCGCCCTTTTTACGCTGGAACTGCCTGAAGAATGTTTTGAAGCATGCCGTCTGGCCCTGCGGGAATGCACGGACGGCATGAGCGAACTTGTACCGGCTGAGGAGAAGGGATGAAGGACATACTTATGCTGGCCACAGGCGGTACCATTGCCTGCGAACCTTCGGAGGACGGCCTGGTGCCGAAGCTTTCGGGAGAGGCCATGCTGAAGAGTCTGGGGGCCCTGCCCTGCCGGGTGAGCGTGCGCGAGCTCATGAACCTCGACAGCAGCAATCTCCAGCCCGAAGACTGGGAGGCCATGGCCCGGGCCGTGGCGGACAGCTATGAAGATTTCGACGGCTTCGTCATTACCCACGGCACGGACACTCTGGCCTACACGGCTGCGGCCCTGTACCAGATGCTGAGGCATCTTGCGAAGCCCGTGATCCTCACCGGCTCCCAGCTTCCCATGGCCATGGAAGGTTCCGACGCTCCGCGCAACCTGCGCGACGCTTTTTTCACGGCCTGCGAGGGGGTGGGCGGGGTGTATGTGGTGTTCCACGGCGAAGTCATCGACGGGGCAAGGGCCAAGAAAATGCATACGGAGCGCTTTGCCGCCTATGCCAGCGTGAACGCGCCTCTTGCAAAGATCACCCCTCAGGGCGTGCAGTGGAGGGAGCGGCGCTCCCCGGACGGGAAGCCTTTCTGCCTCGTCACCGGGCTGGAGAAGAGGGTATGCGTGCTCAAGCTCATCCCCGGGACAAGGCCCGAGCTTCTGGATATGCTGGTGGATGCGGGATACCGCGGCGTCATCATTGAAGGCTTCGGCGCAGGCGGCGTGCCCAACGACGCAAGGGGAAGCTTTCTTCCTTCCATACAACGGGCCGTGGAAAAGGGGGTAGTCATAGTGTGCGCCTCCCAGTGCGTGTTCGACGGTGTGGATCTGTCGCGCTACCCCATAGGCGTGCTCGCCGCGCGTCTGGGGGCCGTTTCCGGCGGCGATAAGACCGTGGAAATCCTGGCGGTGCGCCTTATGCAGGCCCTGCACCACTGCCGAGGCGCGGAGGAAGTGCGGGCCTTCATGGAAAGGCCCGTCTAGAGCGCCTTGCCTTTTCCTTCTTTTTGCGTCAGAAAGAAAAAAATTATCTCTGCGGAGTCAGCAATGAGCAATCCCCTTATCCTGATGGAAACTTCCTCCGGCGATATTCTGCTGGAACTTTTTGAAGACAAGGCGCCCGCCACGGTGGCCAATTTCCTCCGCTATGTGGACGAAGGCTTTTACGACAACACCATTTTCCACCGCGTTATTAAAGGGTTCATGATACAGGGCGGCGGGCTCGGCGTGCGCATGGACGAGAAGCCTACCCATGAACCCGTGCAGAACGAGGCGGGCAACGGCCTTTCCAACAAGCGCGGCACGCTCGCCATGGCGCGTACCTCCGAGCCTCATTCCGCCGCGGCCCAGTTCTTCATCAATCTGGTGGACAACGAGGAGCTCGACCATAAGGACGACACGCCCGAAGGCTACGGCTACTGCGTGTTCGGCCGCGTGGAAGACGGTATGGACGTGGTGGACAAGATAGCGAAACTGAAGGTCAAGGCGCAGGGTGAACATGAGGCCGTCCCCGTGGATATGGTCGTCATCACCCGCGTCGGACGTTTTGAATAGCCGCCCGGGGCGGAGGAGCCGGTCCTGCCGGCTCTTTTGTTTTTTCCGTGCCGCGGAGCACGGGCAGACGGCCCTGCACGGGCCGGTTTCAGGAGCGTTTCGTGGAAACAGGATCAGGAGCCTTGCCGCTGGTTGGGGTTGTCGTCATCGTCGTTTTTCTGCTCATCTTGTTCTTCCGTAAGAAAAAGGAACCGGAACCTGCCCCGGTCCCGGAAAAGAACCTGCCTCCCGTTTCGGAAAAAGGGATTCCCGAGGGCATGGATGAGCTTTACCGTTGCGGGGTCGACCCCTGCTCCTGCGGCGTGCCCGTCATGTACACGCTGCATACCTGCCGTCACTGCGTGCGCCTCAAGGATTTCCTTGACAGGCACGGCATAGAGCACCGCCTGGTGTATGTGGACGAGTTTGAGAATCCGGCCAGAAGGGAAATCATGGCCACGCTCCGCTCCCACAATCCCAGGGGCTCCTTCCCCACGCTGGTCGTGCCCGACGGCCGCAGCGTGGTGGGCTTCCGGGAAGAGGCGGTCAGGAAAGTGCTCGGCCTGAACTAGCTTTTGAAGCGGCGGAGTCTTTTGCCATTCGGCGTCCAGACAGCGCTGCCTTGCGCATGCCTGCTTTCCGGCTGGGGAAGGCGCGGTTTTCCCCGCCTTTTCCAGCCCTCCGGCAGACGTGCGTTTTTCCTTTCCTGCCCGGAGCCGTCGGCCTTGTGGAGAAGGCGGGAAGCCGCATGAGAGGGGAAGCGTCTTCATGGCGGTTCTCCCCGTATTCTCCCGCGCGGGCACCATCGCCGGCTGCCGGGCAATCCGTCAGAACTATTCACATCGCAAGGAGTTGGGATGAACAAGAAATACATTGCGGGCGGCCTTATCTTCTGGGCCGGGCTTTCCGGCTACATGGGGCTGCGCATCCTTGAAAGCTATACCGAAGACGCCGTCTACGCCGCGCTTTCCGCCGTACCCGCGCAGGCCGAGGTAATACGCTATTCCTTCCTCAGCAACACGCTCAGCCTGAAGAACGTGGAATACGAGCTCCCCCACGAGCACATCATGCACAAGGGCACCATTGAAAGCGTGGAAGTGACGGGGTTCAACAGAAAGTGCATGTTCGTCAAGCCCAATATGCCCGCCTACGACGCGGATACGCTGCCCATCGTGGCGGAATCCATCACCGCCTCGGGCATTGTCGACAGTATCCATGTCGACAACACCCGCGTGGAGCAGAAGATAGCCGACGTACAGATAAAGGGCTGGTATCAGCGTCTCGGGCTGCTTCTGGATCAGCGCAGCAAGCATAAGGGCGAAGCGCCCTTTTATGAGGAACTGTACCGCTACCGCATGGACGGGCTGGAAATCAACAACATAAACAGCGTGCTTACCAGCACGGACATGTCTGATCCTCTCTCCTTCGCTGTGGGGAAGGTGGCCCTCTCCCAGGGCGTCGCCGCGCCGCGCGGTGACGCGAAGGTTGCTCCCATAAGCATGTATGCCTCCGGCCTGAGCTTTTCCCACAAGTCCGCCTTCGGCACGTTGCAGCGTGTGGAAGTGAAGGACCTGCTCCTTCCCGATCCGGAAGCCATGGAGGGCATCATTGGGCTTTATGACAGTCTGGAGACTGCACCGGCTGCCGCCGGGAAAGCGGCTGACAGGAAGGATGCGAAGGCGGAGCCTGCGGCAGACGACATGCTGGACTCCGCGCTGACGAACCTGTTGAAGTACTATGATACGCATCTTTTCTACACGCTTTTCGGCGTGCAGGGCATGAACTTCACCTTAAAAGCTGAGCCGGAGTCCATGACTGTAGCCTTGAAGGGCTTCTTCCATACGCAGAGCAGGGAAGGCGCGGACGTGAAGAAGGACGGGGTGGATCTTTCCGGGCTGAAGTTCATCCTGCCCCGGGGAGGGGATCCCGTGTTTGCCGTTCTGTCCCATTACGCGCCGGAAGGGATTACGCTGAATATAAAGGGCGATATCCGTACCGGGAAGGACGAGCTCGCAAGCGTTGCCCGTTACGAGCTGGAAGGCCTGGGCGTGCTGGACGGCGAATGTGTGTACGGCGGCGATTTCGCCGCGCTGAACAATCTTTCCCTGCTTACGTCGGAAGATGCCGGCCTCGCAGTGCTGCAGAAGCTGCAACTGAAGAAGCTTTCCGCCGCGTACAAGGATTCCGGCCTCCTCGCCATGGTGCTGGAACTCGCCGCTCCGGAGTACTCCCTGACCCCCGAAGAGGCGGCGAAAACCATTGTGCAGATGGGAAGAGAGCTTGAGGCGGTTCCCGTCAAGCTGTATCAGGAAATTGGAGTCCTCCTGAAGGATCAGTTCACCGCTCCCGGGGAAATGGGCATGAGCTTCAAGTCGGAAAAGCCCATGAGCTTCATGGATCTTTTCACCATGGCGTTCATGGCCCCTGAGATGCTGCCGTTCTCCTTCACGTCCACGCCCGGCGCGAAGCCTCTGGCGGAGTACCTGTCCGTGAAGGAGAAGGCTCCCGCCGCGCCTGAGAAGCCTGCCGCACCCGCTGCGCCTGAGAAGCCTGCCGCACCCGCTGCGCCTGAAAAGGCTGAGGAACCCGCCGCGCCTGCGGCGTCCGCTGCGCCCGAGCTGCCCAGGCAGCCGGAAACGCCCGCCGTGCCCGAGGCTCCTGCGGTGAAGGCTTCTCCCGCTCCAGAGAAGGCTGAACAGTAAAAAACATTCCGGGCCCTTCCGCCTTGCCGGGCGGAGGGGCCCTCACATTATGGCGGAACAAAGGGAACGATATGAAGAAAGCGTCTATTGTCGGAGGGGTTCTCCTTCTGGCGGTGCTTGCCGGATGGGGCGGCGTGCACGTTTTTGAAGGCATTGTGGAAAAGTCCGTGGCCGGAGTTCTTGCCGGGAAGTCCGTGCAGGCCGGGGAAATACGCTACCGCCTCTTCGGCAACACTCTCACCCTGAAGGGCGTGACGTATGAGCTGCCGGAGCAGGGCGGCGTCGTGCGCAAGGGTTCCGTGGAGCATGCGGAGCTGGAGGGCATGGACCGAAGCCTGCTTGTCTGGTGGAAGAGTTCCCGCGAGGCTGAGGAGCTTCCCCTTCTGGCGGAACGCATCATGATTGCGGGCCTGTCCGACACCATACGGCTCGGCAGCTCGAGCGTGGAGCAGAGCGTCGACGAAATACGGATACAGGGCTGGCGTCAGCGTCTCGGCGTGCTTCTGGAAGAGTATCGCCGCAATCCCTGCGCTTCCTCCTTTTATGAGGAGCTGTACCGCTGCCGCCTGGACGGGCTGGACATAAGCGGTGTGAAGGTGAAGCTTTCCGAGCCGGGCATGACTTCTCCCCTGACTCTGGAACTGGGGAAGGCGGGCCTTTCCGAAGGCATCGCCGCGCCGCGCGGTGAGGAGAAGGTTCCCCCCGTGAGCCTGTACCTTTCAGGGCTCAGGCTTTCCGGCCCCGACATGTTCCTTTCCCTGCCGCAGATGGAGATGAAGCGGCTGCTCCTTCCCGAGCCGGAGCTTATGGCGGAATTCGTCCGGCTCTTAAGCGAAAACCTGGCGCAGAAGAAATATGCCGGGGCCGGGACGCAGGGCGGCAAGGCCGCTTCCTCTCCGGTCGAAGAAAAACCGAACGCCCTGGCGGTTCGCCTGTCGACGTATTATAAAACGCATCCGGCATATTCTTCGGTGGCGCTGAAGGGCGCAAACATCGCCATGAGCGGATTCGGGTATCCCTTCGAGCTCAGCGCTGAGGGCTTCACCCGTCGCCTGGCCATGGCGGAGCAGGGCGCGGTCAGATCCGAAACGGAGCTTTCCCGCTTCCGCCTCAGCCTGCCGAAGGAAGGGGATGAGATGTTCCTTCTGCTGGCCCGCCATGTGCCGGAGGGGATTTTCCTGAGCATGAGTGCGGAAACGCTGAAGAGCGACAGGGCTTTTTCCGCCAGATGGACGTATGACGTGGAATCTCTTTTCCGTATGGAGGGGGAAGTCTCCATGCAGGGCGACATGGACGTCATGGACGGGATGATGATCGCCGGGGCCGACGAAGAAGCATACCTTGCGCTGCTCCGTGAAATCAGGGTGGAAAAGCTGAACGTCGCCTATGAGCTTTCCGGCATCGTTGCCCTGGGGGTGGAGTATTTCGCCCGGAAAAAGGGTATGACGCCCGGGCAGTGGGCGGCCGGTGTGACGCAGGAGGCGGATAAGCTCAGCGCAGACCCGGACAGGCTGCTGCGTGAACTTTCCGCCGTGATACGGAGTCTTTTGACGGCTCCCGGCGAAGTGCGGCTGAACTTCATGCCTGCGCAGCCCATGAGCATGGCCGCGATTTCTGAAGCCTTCCTCTCAAATCCCGGATCCCTGCCCCTGAGCCTGTCGGCAAAGCCCGGGGCAAGGCCTCTGGCCGACTTCTTTCCCCCCGATTGAGCCTTTGAGGCGTTCATGAAGGCGACGGATCTCCGCCGCCTTTTTTTCGGCCGGGTCCTTTGTCCGGCGCGCCTCTTCTTCATGCCGGGCGCAGGTTCCGGGCCCGGGAAAAGCGTTCTTGCCGGGAGATAGGCGGCCGGGAAAGCGCTTTTTTCCATGCAAAGGAGGCTCCGCCCTTTTCCCGATGCGGTACGCCCGGGGGAATATTGCCTTTTCTGGAGCAGAGCGGCGGAGCCTTTGCCTCCGGCGGGACATGCTTTTCGAGCGGCGCTGCCGGAAAAAAACTCCCGCCTCCTTGAAGGGAAGCGGGAGTGTGGCGTCGGAAAGAGCAGGGAGGGGCTATTCCACCTTGTGCGATTTCCAGACGTGCTTCACGGGATGGGTTTCGTTGTAATGCTCATGGAAGAACTTGAGGCGGCGCTGTATGCGCAGGATGCGGCGCATGAGCTCGCTCAGGCTGAAAAAGGCCGTGGAGATGAGGATGCACACCACGAGCGTGGCAATGGCCGCATAGAGGTACATGCGGTTGGTCGCGTCGTCCGGGCTGTCCATCTGCCAGACGAGGATGAAGAAGCCGAGGATGCCGAGCATCCAGAGCAGATGGGCGCAGCCCTTGATGAGGCTTTCCATGGGCACGCGCGCATAGGGGTTCACTTCCACAAGGGCCGTCCATTCGTCGCTCCCACATTCCGGGCAGCGCCCGAGAAAGTCGGGGAACACGGTTTTGCAGTGGGCGCATTGCAATTCCTGCTGCACATTGTTTTCCGGGGCCTTCTTTTCCACCGCCGGGCGCAGGGAACGCTTGGCGAGAATACCTTTTCTTCTTTTCATGCCGCAGCCTCCCGGGAGAACTTCGCGCCCGCCTTCTGGCGGAGCCAGGTGAGAACCATGAGGGCAAGGCCGAGGAGGTAGCCGAAGTAGCGCTGTTCATGGGGCAGGAAGAAGCCGGTGATGAGCGCGGGATACATGAGCGCGACGGTGGCGGCGAAAAGAAGCAGCCTGTCCGCGATGCTCGTTTTCGTGATGTACCAGCCCTGAATCATGGAGGAGAAGCAGATCATGCCGAGGGAAGTCATGCAGAAGATCATGACGGCTTCGGGCATGCTGTGTATGTTCCAGAGTATGATATCGTGGTTGAAGATGAAGACGAGGGGCAGAAGGGCGGTGCGTATGTCGTAGAAGAAGCCCTGTATGCCCACGGCGATGGGCGAGGTGTTGGCTATGGCCGCGCCCGCATAGGCGGCAAGGCCCACGGGAGGCGTATCGTCGGCCAGGATGCCGAAGTAGAAGCAGTAGAGGTGCGCGGCCATGAGCGGCACGGCGAGCTGCGTTCCGTGGATGGTGAAGCCGGAGGCGAGTTCCACGAGCACGGGCGCGGTGAGGGAGGCCATGATGATGTAGTTGGCCGTAGTGGGCAGGCCCATGCCGAGCAGGAGGCTCGCCGCCGCCGTGATGATGAGCAGAAGGAAGATGTTGCCCATGGACAGGATTTCCACGAAGGACGTGATCTGCTGGCCGAGGCCCAGGGACACGCAGCCCACGATGATGCCGGCAGAAGCCGTGGCAAGGGCCACGCCCGCCATGTTGTTGGCCCCGGCGGCCATGGAGGAGACGGTGAGGGCGAGGCCTTCCTTCAGGGCCTTCCATTTGGAGGTCTTGCGCACTACCGCGACGCACACGGGCTGGAAGATCATGATGATCGCAAGCACGATGATGGCGCGGAACACGGAAAGCTCGGCCGAGTGCTGGAGCGCGATGAGCTCATAGAGCAGCATGGCGAGGGGGAAGAGGAAGTGCAGGCCGCCGCGCAGAACATCCCACGCGCGGGGAAGCTCGTCTTTGGAGAGGCCGCGCAGGCCGAGCTTGCAGGCTTCCACATGGGTGATCCACAAAAGCGCGGCGTAGGAGGCGAAGGCCGGTATGGCCGCGGCCTTGGCCACTTCGATGTAGGGCACGTTGACGTATTCGGCGATGATGAAGGCCGCCGCGCCCATGACGGGCGGGGCGAGCTGGCCGTTGACGGAGGATGCCACTTCAATGGCCGCCGCCTTCACCGCAGGATAGCCCACCTTTTTCATGAGCGGGATGGTGAAGGTGCCCGTAGTCACCACGTTGGCGATGCTGGAGCCTGAGACCATGCCGGAGAGGGCGGAGCTGAACACCGCGGCTTTGGCCGCGCCGCCGCGGTAGCGGCCGAGGCCGCTTATGGCAAGCTGCGTGAAGAAGGTGCCGCCGCCCGCGCGGTCGAGCATGGTGCCGAAGAGCACGAAGAGAAAGACCACGGTGGCCGACACTTGAAGCGGAATACCGTACACGCCCTGCGTATCCATGGTGATCTGCGAGATGAAGCGCGAGAGCGACGCGCCCTTGAAGGCCAGGAAATCGGGCAGGTACGGCCCTGTGAATACATAGAGAATGAACACGGTGCTGATGATGGGCAGTGCCGGCCCGAGAACGCGGCGCGTGGCTTCAAGCAGAAGTACCACGAGCATGATGCCCATGAGTATGTCGCGGGCTATGGGCGAGCCGGGACGGGAGGAGAGGCCCGTGTAGTCGAGGAAAATGTAGAGCGCGGCTACGGCGGCCATGATGCCCAGAATGTAGTCCATGACGGTGACCCTGTTCATGGCCAGCAGGATGCGCAGGTCCCACCTTGAGGAGGCCGAGGGTTTGATCATGGGAATGTTGAAGTACACGAGGGTTATGGCGAAGGCCAGGTGTATGGACTTCACATAAATGGAGTCGATGAGCAGCACGCTGGCGCTGGCCATTTGGAAGAGCGACCAGCACAGGGCTATGACGAAGGTGATCTTCGCCGTGATGCCCATGGTGTCGCCGCGCATGCCGTGCTCGGCATGGGCCACGTCTTCCTTGTACTTGTCCCCGGCGGGAGCGGTTGGGATATGTTTTTGAGGCATGGCTGTGTCCACAGGTGGAGATGGTAGGAGAAAGGAGCGTTTTTTCCGCTCCGGGCCGGGAGCGCGGGGGCGGGGAGAAAACAGAAAGCGGGGGCAAGGCCGCAGCCCGCCCCCGCAAGCCCGTGTGCCGCCCTTATTTGAGCAGGCCGGCTTCCTTGAAGTACTTTTCGGCGCCGGGGTGGAAGGGAGCGGTGCGGCCTTCCAGCAGGCTTTCCTTGGTGATGCTTTCCAGTGCCGGGTGGAGTTTCTTGAATTCGTCGAGGTTTTCCACCACTTCCTTGGTTATGGCGTAGACGATATCGTCGGGCGTATCGGCGGAAGTCACGAAGGTGGCCAGCATGCCGATGGTTTCCACGCTGCCGTCGGCGGCATTGGAGGCGTCGGGGTACTGGCTCATGTCGATGGTGGTCTTGGAGTAGTAGGGACATTCCTTGAGCAGATTGTCCATGCCGGTGATGGGCACGATACGGCACTTGCGCTTGCCGGCCGTGGCTTCCTTGATGTTCCCGTTGGGATGGCCCAGGGTGTAGAAGAAGCCGTCGATGCGGCCGTCCTGCAGGGTGTGGGGCGCGTCCGCAGGCTTCAGGCCTTCACCGCGGAAATCCTTGCCGGGTTCGAGGCCCACTTCCTTGAACACCTGAAGGGCGTTGATGCGGTTCCCGGAACCGGGGTCGCCCAGATTGATGACTTTCCCCTTTACGTCCTTCACGCTTTTGATGCCGGAATCTTCGGCGGCCACGAAGGTGACGGCCTCGGGGGCCAGGGCGAACACGAAGCGCAGTTTGGTCACGGGCTTGCCTTCCCAGTCGCCGATGCCCTTGTAGATAGTGTCTACACGAGTTAAGTTAACAGCTTGAGCCATATCGCTATACAGCGGATTTGTGCGGCAGCCTCAAACGATGAGAGCATCTTCGCGTATCTAGGTTCAGGACTCATTAAATATAAAAGATGACAATGGCAGCGAGACAAATAGCCGAAAAGAACGTGTGGGCACAACGGTCATAACGCATGGCTATTCTGCGCCAATCCT
>NZ_DYZA01000111.1 GCF_020741395.1 Mailhella massiliensis
AAATCATGTTCGGCCGACTCAAGGATTGGCGCAGAATAGCCATGCGTTATGACCGTTGTGCCCACACGTTCTTTTCGGCTATTTGTCTCGCTGCCATTGTCATCTTTTATATTTAATGAGTCCTGAACCTAATCGTGCTACAGAATGGGGATACTCCGCTATGAATATCAAGCAGTTGGAATATTTTATCGGAGCTGCGAAAAGTTCTTCCCTCAATGAGGCCGCCGCCCGGGTGTTCATTACGCAGCCAGCACTGAGCGCTTCTCTGGCCAGCCTTGAGAATGAAATGGGGGTATCGCTGTTTTCCAAGCAGAAAAAAGGGATAGAATTGACGCCCGAGGGGGTGGAGTTCTTTTTTCATGCCCAAAAGATGCTTGAGCTGTATAAAGGCATGGGCGCGCTGGCGGAAAGATCTCTCAGAAATGTTTCGGGAAACGTCACTATTTTTGCCATTCCCTCTCTGAGTCGGTCTCTTCTGGTGGCTGTTTCCAAGTACGTTTTCAAGAATTATCCGTCCATTCGCTTAAAAATCGTGGAGAGTACCAATACGTTTCAGAATGAGGAGAATGGCGACGGCCTGTACCTGCTCTGTCGTCCTCATTCCCGTCTCGAAGAATTGCAGGTTCGTGCGGAGGAACAGGGCTTCCTGTATGAGGAGCTTATGGACGACCAGAGCAGGGTGTACGTCAATACCGGCAATTCCCTTGCGAAAAAGGAAGAGTTGAGCCTTGCGGATCTGGAAGGCCTTTCCCTTGTGCAGATAGAGGATGCGGACAAGCTCAGTGAATACCCCTATGCAGGCATACAGGCCTATTTCCGGCCGGGTGTGTATTCTTTTTCCTCCAATGAGTCCATGTTGGAGGTCATCAAGGAAAATACCGATATGGCGGGAGTGTATTCCTCACTGCTTATGCTGAATTCCCATTATGATCAGCGGGTAAAGGCAATGCGCGTCGCCGATTTTCCCATGCCCGTGAGATTCGTCATGTGCTCGCGCTTCGGCGGCGACCATGCCGCCCTGGAGTGCGTGAGAAATACCGTCCGTTACTTTTTCCTCCGCTATCAGAATCAGCTTTCTTCCGGCATCTGACGCCTCCGGAACGCAGGGATTATGCTGTCTCTATACAGGGGAGAGCAAGAAAGGCGTCGAAGTTTCCGCCTATATGCAGCACATGGGTTCCCCGGTTGAAGTTTTCCTCTGCAGGCATGTCGGGAAACTCTGGCCGTACGAGCAGGTCGTGTCCGCAGACGACCAGCTCCAGCACTTCTCCCCGGTTCCAGCGCATGGACATGGGCCAGAAGCCGATGCATACGGGAACGATTTCGCCTCGACTGAGCTTCTTTTCCTCACGGAAGAAGGGTTCGGGCCGGTATGGCGTAGATTCTTCACTCTCACGCAGGGAGACGCGCAGCCGTCCGTTGGCTCCGGCGAAGATGCGCCCGGTGACGACCCGGCTGAGCAGAAGGCGGCCTTCGCCGTCGCGTTTGCGTACGAAGGCAAAAAGATCCATGTCGTCGGAGCCTTCCACTTCCACCCAGAGTTTCAGCATGATGTAGCCAGTGATTTCCATGTCCCGGTCGCACCCTATGCGGAATGTTGCGTATTCTTCTCCGGGGACGTAGCGTACGGCGGCGCTGTGCGCGAGGGGGGATTCGGAGAGCCGGTTTTGTTCTGCAAGATACAGTCGGCGGTACTGCTGTCGTTTCAGGGGAAATTCGGATTCGTTGCGGTCGAGTATATCCTCATGCCCTGGATTCAGCACGGCGAGGCGCACGCGCGGGGTATCGGGCCAGTTGTTGTTGATGCCCTTCAGATAGTAGTCGAAGAAGCGGCGCAGTTCCTCCACATGGTCGGGGTGGTAGTATTCATGCCATTCATGGGTATTGTGCACGCGCAGCCATTTTTCCGGCGAGGATATGCGTTCCCATGCGCGGAAGGTGCCGCCGGTATGCACAAGGTTGGTCCATGACGCCACGATGTAGGCCGGGGTGACGATGCGTTCGAGATCTGCCGTCTTTGAGGCCCAGTATTCGCCGTACAGAGGTTCGCGGTCGATCATGCCCGCAAGGTCTTCCGTCCGGCCGTTGCCGTAGACGTGCGAAAAAATTTGAGAGGCGAACAGTTTTGCAGGCATCCCTCCCCGGGCGAGATTGTCCCTGTAAAGGTCGGAAGCGCCTTCGCAGGGGGCTATGGCCGCAAGATGGGGCGGGCGGAGCGCTGCTACGAAATACTGTGTCATGGCCAGCATGGAGGTCCCGCTCAGCCCCACTTTGCCGTTACACCAGGATTGGGCGGCCAGCCATTCAATGACGTCGTATTCATCCCGGGCTTCCTGCGGCCCCCAGGCCTGAATATCGCCTTCGGACATGAAGACTCCGCGCGGGTCGGGGGAAGCCACCGCATAGCCGTGCGCCACCCAGTAGGCCGGGTTCGGCCCTTCAAATTTGTTCAAGCCGTCTTCCCATTCCTTTTTCACGTCCATGCGGGTAGGATGGCCGAACAGATCCAGCGTAAGCCAGCTTGCCTGCTTGCCGTAGGAGCTCCATCCCATGAGGACCGGAACCTTTTCCGTTCCTACGGGTCGGAAGATATCGACGCGTATGGTGACGCCGTCGCGCAGGTGGACGGGGATATCTTGTTCGACCAGTATGGGGCAGGTGGTCGCCATGCGGCCTTCTTCCTGCCGGAATCCGGCGGGGAGGATGAAGGAGTGTTCGTTCAGGCCGGGATACGAGGACGCGCTGATGGGCGTGGAGGGAACAAAAAGAGGGTTCATCAGTTTCTCCAGAAGGCGGAAGTTACGGGGCCGGTCTTGATGCGTCGTGCGCAGACAGACCCGGGGCCTGCCTGCGCACGCGTCTTGTGCCGTCAGGCGTGCCCGACGGGGAGGGTGGATATCAATCGAGGGGGATACTGCTCATGCCGGCCATGACGGTGCGACAGTCGGCGATCACAGAATCCATGATTTCCGCCACGGGGCGGATACGCTTCACGAGCGGGACGATCTGACCCGCCATGACTGCGCCGTGCTCGGTATCGCCTTCGGCCATGGCTTTTTTCAGGGAACTTTCGGCAACGGTGCGAAGCCGTTCGGCGGCTTCCTGCCGGACATATCCGGCCTCAATGCGGAGTATTTCCTCGGAAAGGGCGTTGGCGATCTGACGGCAGGGTTCTCCGGTGGGAGTGCCGGTAATCACGGTCTGCATGTCGTCGCATGCCACGACGGCCTTTTTGACGTTGGGATGAACCGGAGTTTCCTCTGCCGCGAGAAATACGGTTCCCATTTCAATGCCTTCGGCGCCCATGGCCAAGGCCGCAGCCATGCCCCGGCCGTCGGCAATGCCGCCTGCGGCCACGAGAGGTACTTTTTTCAGCACATCCGCGGCCTGGGGAACCAGTACCATGGTCGACTCCACAGTCACATGGCCGCCTCCTTCCCAGCCCTTGACGATGACGAGGTCCGCGCCCGCCTTTTCGGCAGTGACGGCGTCACGGATATCGCTGGCCTTGACGAGGACTTTGGCGCCCAGTTCGTGCCAGATATCGAAGTATTTTTTCGATAGCGCGTAGTCGAGGCCGATGAGCGTATCAGCGTAAACGGCGGGGACCTTTTCTTCCTTCACGACGGCCACGATTTTGTCGAGAATGTCGGAATTCGGGTCCATGATGACGTTGATGGCAAAGGGCTTCTGCGTGAGCGCCCGTGTGGCCTTTACCTGCTCGAGGACGAAGCCTATGGGCGCAAAGCCTACGCCGAGTACGCCGAGCCCGCCGGCGTTGGATACGGAGGCAACCAGAGGTGCCGTCGAGGTTCATGCCATGGGGCCCTGGATGATGGGTTTTTCAATACCGAGGATATGGCAGATTCTGTTCATATGTTCTCCTGTTGTTTGAAGATAAGGATTTTCAAAAGGGTGTGTTGAGGCTCAACGCATCTGATCTTCAAGATGCAACGCCCGGACGGCGTTGTTGCAGAAGACGTTTCCCAGGATCTCTTCGCTCAGGCCGAGTTCCATGAAGGACTTTTTCGTGTCGGCGATGGTGGCCAGCGGATAGGCCGTAGAGAAGCAGATACGCTCGCTCAGCATGTTTTTTGCGGCGCGTACATAGTCCTGATAGCCCGGAGTATTCGGAGTCATGTAGGTGTCGGGCGCGAGGTAGATGTTGTTGCGGCAGAAGGCCACCTGGATGATTTCCGTCACGAAGGGCCAGCCTGCGTGGGCCGCGATGAGGGTCATGCGGGGGAAACTGACGGCCACCTTGTCCAGTTCCGTGGGGTCGTACAGCTTCAGATCCGGGGCGAACATACCGCCCCACTGCAGCATGACGGGGACCTGCTCAGCTTCGCATTTTTCATAAATGGCCCAGAGATAACGGTCGTTGCAATGAAGCGGGCCTTTCTTGCAGAAGGGCAGTTCCATGACGATGCCTTTGCAGGGGCCGTTGTGGACATAGATGTCGATGGTGTCGAAGGCCTTGAGTATGCCGTCGGTGGGGTCGACCCCGGCCATGCCCACAAAACGGCCCGGGTAGTCGGCAAGCAGCTGCACGAGATCGTCGTTGCTGACGCCGTCGGCGGTGCGAATGGGCACGACGCCCATGGTGATTCCGGCCTGATCCATTTCCTCAATGAGCATGGGCATGGATTTTTCACGGGCGGAGGGCGCAAGGCGGCCGCCGTTTTTGTGCATGACGGGCACGATGTGTTCCTGGGCCGTGTAGAGGCCCATGTTGCAGATGCTTTTATACGGAGGACGAAGGCGCATATCGATGATCATGGTGATTCTCCATCAGTCGAGAGGAAGGTGGAACAGGCGTGCGGCGGTACGGTACATGACGTCGGGCAGAACTTCTTCGCGCAGGCCGCTGTTCATATAGTAGTTGACGGCGAATTCCAGAGGAATACCCGGGCATGCCGTGCCGAACATGAGCTTGTCGCGCAGGGTGTAGTTGGCGGCGTCCAGGTACATCTGGCGGCAGTGTGTATTGATGAAGTACATGTCGGGCGACAGGTACAGGTTCGGAATGATAAAGGCGGCATGACAGAAACGGTCCACATAAGGATAGGCGCCGTGGCAGCACACGAAATTCACCTTGGGAAAGTCGCGGCAGGCCTGCAGAAGCGGCTCTATCTGTTCGGCGGGGAAGCCCGGCAGGCTGCCGAAGGTCATGAGCACGGGCAGATCGTGCTGAGCGCACTTTTCCAGAATGGGGTAGACGCGTTCTTTGTCGTTCATGAACCAGTTTGGCTGGTCGATATAGGGTTCCAGCATGATGCCGGGCAATGGCCCGTTGACGCAGAACTTATCGATTTCACTGATATTTTCATCAAGAGTGTTGTACACAGGGGAAAGGCAGGCAATGCCGAGGAAGCGATGGGGATACTCGTTCATGAGATCCACGAGATCCTGATTGTCGGTCTTTTTCCGGTTGTTGCGAGGGTCTCCCCATGCAGCACGATAGGGAGCTACGCCGATATCGATGCCCGCGCAGTCCATTTCCCTGATGAAAAGCCCCATGTCCTTGTACAGCAGGGCGGGGGTTGCCGTGGTGTTCGTCATTTTGCGGAACAGGCCCGCAAAGGCGACGTCGTACAGGCCGAAGGGATACCCTTCATTGAGAAAGCCGCGATAAGGGGGACGGCAACGCATATCGATGATTTTGATACCGTTCTTCATGATGAACCTCCTGGAGAATAGGGGATAGGGACGGCTACATGACACCCGTCAGATTCCACCAGGGAACTATGACGAGCAGCATGAAAATAATGTGCAATATCATGCGGATGGTGTTGTATTTGATGAAGTCTTTCATCGTGAACAGGCCGAAGGCGAAATACATGAGATAGGCGGTGTTTTCATGCGGCATGAACACGTTGCTGACGTTCATGAGAATGGTAAACAGCGAGGCGAGCGGAGGAATACCGAGGTCGATGCCTATTTGCATGATGGGGACGCCGAGAGCCGTGGTCACGGCGACGGGGGTAAGCAGCAGGTTGGATATTGCTGCGATGCTCCATACGCCCGCCACATATCCGAGTTCGGAAAGCCCTTGCAGCATGGGGGTGACCATGCTGGATATGAACTTGTCCACGCCGACGCTCACGCCTACGCTGCCGATGGACAGGCAGGCGACAGTAAAGAAGACGATGCTGTAGTTGATTCCCCGCAGAACGCGGTCGGAGCCGAGTTTCACTCCGGGCAGGAAGGCCAGCCATGGCAACAGCATGAAGGCGTAGCTGGAAGGCAGGGTGAGAAAGCTGGAGGCAATGAGGTAGGCGACCACGAGAGAGGCGAGGCAGACGGCCTTTTTTTCCTCGAGGCGCACGGGGCCGAGCTTTTCGTATTCCGCCTTGAAGAAGGCGGTGTCGACATTCATCTTGCAGCGGAAAAAAACGTGGGAGATGAGCAGCATCCAGATAAGGTCGAAGAGAAGCCACGGCAGGCCCGTGGTCAGATAGGACAGCCATGATATGCTCAGTGAGGAGTCGAAGAGGTTGACGACGGCTGCGCCTACACCCGCGTTGATGGGATTGTAGATCCATGCGAAGGGCGCGATGCCTCCGGTCATGGCGGCAAAGACGATGCCGTTGGCCTCCTTGGAGCCCAGCTTATAGCCGAGTCCCGAGCAGATGCCGAAGACCAGCGTGGCAAAGAGAGGGAAGCCCGTCACGGACGTAAGGAAAGCCACGAACAGGGCAGCGAGATAAACACCCCATATCATCTTGGCATAACTGCCGTTGGTCTTGCAGATGATGAAGTAGGCGCAGCGTACCATCACCCCCGTCTGTTCCAGAATGGAGGCCAGCACCAGGGAGCCGATGAGCATCCAGGTCATGTCGTTGCCCCAGGACAGGAAAATGACCGACTTGTCTGCAACCTCAAAGATGGAATAGCCGAGAAAAAGGACTATGGAAGCGATGAGACTGTCTGTTAAGTCAAAACAGACAAGAAGTATCGATGCTATGGTAATGGTAAAAAACAGTTTTATCTGGTGAGTGAATAATGCAGTTTCCGTAAAAAATAGCGGAATGCATGAAATTAGGATGAGGATTATCCATTTTTTTACATTCTTCATAATGTTCTCCCACGGATGAATGTATGTGGATTAACACTTTATGAAAATGATATATAATTGACATGTTTTT
>NZ_DYZA01000112.1 GCF_020741395.1 Mailhella massiliensis
AAAACGAAAATTTTCTTCAGGTGTGGAAGAAAAAGCGGAATTGTCGGCATATTTTCCCGGGGATCGTTGCCCTCGACGAAAAGAACAAAAGGGAAAAATGCATGGCGGGGCTCCCGGGTGTCCCATCGCAAAAAAAGCGGTATCCGCAGGGAAAGGCGTCATCTGTCCGAAGTTTCAGGAGCGTTTTGAGCTGGACAATCTGCTGTCCTTTTGCGAAAATCAAAATTTCAGGGGCTTCATGAGGATGCGGGCCGAGTGCCGCAATGGCCGCTGCAGATGCGGCATACGGCATGACGCGCGGTTCCCGGTAAGCGGCCCTACCGTTCCGCTGCCGGGCTCCTTCTCGGCGGTGAAAAACTTTATGGAAATGCTATGGCAAACGACAATCAGCCGGATAAAGTCATTTATTCGATGAACCGCGTGACCAAGCGCCATGGTCAGCGGGAAGTGCTCAAGGATATTTCCCTGGGCTATTTTTACGGCGCAAAAATCGGTGTGCTCGGCCTGAACGGCGCGGGCAAGTCTTCCCTGCTCAAGATCATGGCGGGTGTGGACAAGGCCTTTGACGGCGATATTGTGGTGGCGCCCGGGTACACCATAGGTTACCTTGAACAGGAACCTCTGGTGGACGAAACGCGCACCGTGCGCGAAGTGGTGGAAGAGGGCGTGCAGGAAGTCGTGGATCTGGTGAAGGAATTCAACGAGATCAACGAAAAGTTCGCCGACCCCGACGCCGACATGGACGCACTTATCGAACGGCAGGCCAAGGTACAGGAGAAGATGGACGCCATGGACGCCTGGGATCTGGATTCCCGGCTGGAAATGGCCATGGATGCTTTGCGCTGTCCGCCTGGCGATACGCCGGTGTCCGTGGTTTCCGGCGGTGAACGCCGCCGCGTGGCCCTGTGTCGTCTGCTCTTGCAGAATCCCGATATCCTTCTGCTCGACGAACCCACCAACCATCTGGATGCGGAGTCCGTGGCGTGGCTGGAGCGATATCTGCAGAACTTCCCGGGTACGGTCATCGCCGTCACCCACGACCGTTATTTCCTCGACCATGTGGCGGGCTGGATCCTGGAACTGGACAGAGGGCGCGGTATCCCGTGGAAAGGGAATTATTCCTCCTGGCTGGAACAGAAGGAAAAGCGCCTCGCCCTTGAAGAAAAGGCCGACAACGAGCGCCGCAAGACCCTGGCCCGGGAACTTGAGTGGATCCACATGTCCCCCAAGGGCCGCCACGCCAAGGGTAAGGCGCGCATCAATGCCTATGAGGCCATGTTGAGCCATGAAAGCGAACGCCTCGCGCCGGATCTGGAAATCTACATTCCGCCGGGGCCGCGCCTCGGCAAGTCCGTCATTGAGGCGCGCGATATCTGCAAGAGCGTGGGCGACAGGGTGCTGGTGGAAAAGGCGAATTTCCTTGTGCAGCCCGGCGCTATCGTGGGCATCATCGGCCCCAACGGCGCGGGCAAGACCACGCTTTTCAAGATGCTGGTCGGAGAGGAAAAGCCCGATTCCGGCACGCTCAGCATCGGCGAAACCGTGAAGTTCGGCTATGTGGATCAGAACCGCGCTTCACTGGAGCCGGGCAAGACCGTCTATGAGATCATCAGCGGCGGCAACGACTTCATCCGCCTCGGCGGAAGGGAAGTGAACGCCCGCGCCTACTGCTCCCGCTTCAACTTCCAGGGCGGCGACCAGCAGAAGAAGGTTGACGTGCTTTCCGGCGGCGAACGCAACCGCGTGCATCTCGCCTGCATGCTCAAGTCCGGCGCCAATGTGCTGCTTCTTGACGAACCCACCAACGATATCGACGTGAACACCATGCGTGCTCTGGAAGATGCGCTGGAGAACTTCGCCGGCTGTGTGCTCGTCATCAGCCACGACCGCTGGTTCCTCGACCGTATCGCCACCCACATTCTCGCCTTTGAGGACGAGGGGCAGGTGATCTTCTTTGAGGGAAATTTCTCCGAATATGAGGAAGACCGCAGGAAGAGGCTGGGCAAGGACGCCGATACCCCGCATCGCATGAAATATCGCAGACTTACCCGGCAGTAGACGGGGAGCTCAGGCAGAGGTAGGCCCGGTACTGCCGGGGCAGAGCTTGTTATGAGTTGCGCCGCAATGGAACACATTTTCCATTGCGGCGTGTTTTTTAGGGCCTTCAGGCTGTTGAGGGAGCGGAAGCGACCGAAACAGAAAAACCATCCGCTAAGCGGGTGGAGCCCAAAACGGTTATACCTGAAAAAACACCTTTTCGATAAGACGGAGTTGTTCAGGCTCCCGTCCCCATCGAAAAGGTGTTTTTTTATGGTGAAAGAACAACATTCGGCACATACGAAATGGCTGTGTAAGTACCCTATTGCCTTCACACCGAAGTACAGGAGAAAAGTAATTTATGGGCAATACCGTAAAGATCCAGGAAAAATAATACGACAGCTTTGTGATTACAAAGGTATTGAAATTATGGAAGGAGATATGATGATAGGTCATGTGCATATGCTTGTCATGATACCGCCGAAGTATGCGATATCGTCAGTCATGGGGTATATGATGGGTAAAAGTTCCCTGATGATTTTTGATG
>NZ_DYZA01000113.1 GCF_020741395.1 Mailhella massiliensis
TTTTGTTCGATAAAATCATACAGAAGGCCGCAGCCCAGACAAGCAGCCACCGAACTTCCAATATGATATATCGCAAGTAAAATCATATGGTTCAACTGTAGATACAAGAGAGAGAAGGGGTATTCGGCCGTTTACCGGAAAAAGGCGCAGCTGAAGGGGAGGGATGTTTTTCGGGAGAGGGGACAGGCGCTTCGAGCGTGCCGTACATTGTCAGGGAAGAGGTCTGGGAGACTGAGAAAATCTGGATTGTATAAAAAAGAGCAACTGATACATGCCATATACTATGGCGTACACACATTTTTAAGGTAAGACTGGGAGTGGCTAAAGTTGTTTTTGAGGAGGTATCCCATGCCGTTGACCGATAGCTCCGCAGCGCTAAGCTGGATGAAACACAACAAAATCTCTCGGAAAAAGCTGGTATCTGAGCGCTCATAAGGATTTTCAAAAGCCGGAAATGAACATTTTCTGGGCAGTTTCTCTAAAAGCACGGAAAAGGCCGATGGTCCAGAAAAAGATAGGGGAACTGCAAGGGACCACCCTCCCGGAGAATATGGGACAATCCTTTCCCCTCATGTCCAGACAACCTGAATCCAGGAAGCAAAGGCTTTGTGATATCTCCGGGGGAGTTGGGACGGCCCGAACGCGGGGCGCAGCGGTTCGACATATTGCTGTGGCTCCTGTCCGGTGTCCACGGCCCGGCTGTGTACATGGCTGAGAAAAGCCCACAGCCTATGGCATACTGCGGAAATCCTTCTTTATGAGCGAGGGGCTCGACGTGATCTGCAGGGGTGAAGACAAATATGTCGTCCATGACGTCATGGTTGCCCATCCGTCCTTGTCTGCCCCAGCTCGCCCATCCGTGGAGTCAGCGGAAATCAGGCAGGTGTCCATCGAAGTTGCCGGAGATACTTTTCTGGACGTATTCCCGCCCTGCGTCTCTTCCAAATGAACATGAAAAGCCCTGCCGGGAGAAAACCCGGCAGGGCAGGAAGCATTGTCGGTGCAGGGAGAAGAGTTACACCTGCATGCGCAGCGGGAAGCGGAAGCCTATGGCGCCGGTGGGGCAGCTGGTGCGGCAGTTGGCACAGTGCCAGCATTCGTCTCCATGGGCTACTTCAGGCCTGTCGAGGCCGTTATCGAGATGCTTGAGTTCCAGCACATAGCCGGGGCAGTCGTCCACGCAGGTGCCGCAGCCCTTGCAGTGGCCGCAGTGCATGCAGCGGGCAGCTTCGATCATGGCCTGTTCGGCGGTGTAGCCGGTGCTGTTTTCCGTGAAGTCCATGTGGTTGATGCAGGCGGGCTTCTGCGGTTCGGTTTTCTCATACTGGAGAATACCGTAGATTTCTTCCATGGGTACCACATAGGGTTCCTTGGTACCGGCCAGATCATCGCGGGCCACGATGGTGTTGTCCTCACCTATGACGTAGACGCGGGATTTTTCACCGGTGAGCCAGGCATGGACGCCGAAGGCGGCGCGGCGGCCGTCGCCTATGGCGCCGGCGATGGAGGCTGGTCCGGCGGACACGTCGCCTGCGGCAAAGATGCCTTCAGCCGAGCTGGCTTGTTCCTTGTTCACCACGATCCAGTTGCGGGGGGTGAGTTCCACACCGGCTTCAGCCATGAAGCCGAGGTCGGTCTTCATGCCCACGGCAAAGATCACGGTATCGCAGTCCAGGCTGTGTTCGCCGCCTTCCACGGGCGCCAGAGTGAGTCGGCCCTTTTCATCGAAGCGGCATTCCTGCACTTCAAAGTAGTCCACGCCCGCGGCCTTGCCGTCGGCGGTGCGTATGGCGGACATGGTGCAGGAGTTGTGGATCTGGATGCCTTCTTCCGCAGCCTGAATGAGGTCTTCTTCGGGAGCGCGCATTTCACCGGCCCTTTCGAGGCAGATGACATGCACTTCTTCCGCGCCGAGACGGCGGGCTACGAACGCGGCGTCAAAGCCGACGCCGCCGCCGCCCATGACGACCACGCGCCTGCCTACTTCAGGACGCAGACCGAGCGCGGCTTCACGCAGGAATTCCACGGCCTTCACCGCAGTTTCCGCACCTGGGATGGGCAGGCTGTTTTCCTTGGGGGTGCCGGTAGTCACAATGACGGCGTCGTGCGCGGCGCGCACGTCGGCAAAGGAGATATCGCGGCCGACCATGGTGTTGACGCGGGCGCGTACGCCGGTTTCAAGAATCCAGCCGATTTCGCGGTCCACCACGTCGCGGGGCAGACGGAAGTCCGGTACGCCGTAGCGGGCCACGCCGCCGAGCACGGGATTGGCTTCGTACACGGTGACGTCATGGCCGAGAAGGGCCAGGAAGTAGGCGGCCGTCAGACCGGCGGGGCCGCCGCCGATGATGCCGACACTCTTGCCGGTGGAAGGACGGCGCTGGAAGTGGGCGTCCTTACGGGGAGCAAAGTCGTAGACGGCGCGTTCCAGGGCGCGGGTGTTCACGCAGGCGTCGTAGCCTGTACGATTGCAGTTGGACTGGCAGAAGTGCGGGCAGACGCGGCCGGTCACGCCTGGGAAGGGGTTTTTGGCGAGCAGGTAGCGCAGGGCTTCAGCGAATTCGCCTTTTTCCACAAGAGCCTGCATCTTCTGGATGGAATTGCCCGCAGGGCAGAAATGTTCGCACGGCGACGTGCGGAACTGCTCCTTGAGGCTGTCGCCCATGACGATGGGCATAGTGATTTCACGACTGTATCTAGGCGGCATGATAATACTCCTTGAGTGACTGATCCGCTCCCCTGTCCGGGGAGGGAGGCGTCCGGAAGCCGGTTCCGGCGCCGGGAAACCGCGGGGCGTTGTCCTGTGGGCGGTTTCAGACGGAAAGGGCTCTACAGAAGAGGGGCCTTGCCCCAGTGGTACTCGGTGCCGTTCTCGCCCTTGATGAGAAGCAGAGGCTTCGACATGTCGGGATTGATCTTGGGGTAATCAATGATCTTGTACACGCAGCGGCCCGATTCCTTGCGCTCCATGGTGGCCTTGATGGCGAGTTCGCACACCTTGAGCACTTCGCACGATTCATGGCAGCGCATGAGGTCGCGCAGGGTACCGGCATGGAGCTGGGGGATCTGTTCTTCAAGGAAGGTGATTTTTTCCAGGGCGCGTTCCATGCCGGCCATGGAGCGGCGGAAGCCCATATAGTACATCATGACGTTGCGGGCGGCTTCCTCCAGTTCCTGATAGGTCAGTTCCTGGTCGTTGCCGAGGGGGGCGAAGATATCGGACTTCACCTTTGCCGCGAGGTCTTCGTCGATCTTGCCGGCCTGTTCCATGCCGGAAGCCTTGAGGGCGGCCTGACGGCCCGCTTCGAAGCCGCCGCACATGGCGCCGGAGCAGTACAGGAAGATGCTGCCGCAGAACAGCCCGGGAATGGTGGTTTCAAACTGGTCGTTCACCGCGATGGTGCCGCCGAAGATGAGTTCGCCGATTTCCACTTCCAGGAGCTTGTGCTGGAAGTCGGTGCCGGTGCAGTCGGCCCAGTCGCCGAAGGTGGCCTTGTCGCCGGGCATGAGGATATACTGCAGTTCATGCACGACTTCGGGGTCGACATGGCGCATATCCATGTAGAAGGGCGGGCCGTTGCCCTCCAGCTGTTCCTGGTAGGTGCCCTGGATCTGGTTGTTGCGTACGCCGTTTTCGCCCATGGGATCATACTTGAACATGAAGCGTTCGCCCACGGCGCTGATTTCATGCGCGCCCGAGCTGTTGATGCCGTTCATGCCGGGGCAGCCGTAGCCCTTGGGTTCCATGGTGGCGCGCTGATAGGTGTCGAGTTCGGTGACGGCCGCGCCGGCGTCATAGCCGAGCACCACGCCTGCGCCCGTGTTGTAGGGGTACATCCACACGTTGTAGGGGTTGTGCGTGGAGTTATTGTAGCCGCGGGTGGAAGAACGGCCCTGGGCGGAAACCACGGTCTTGGCGCGGATGATGACATATTCACCCGTGACCACGTTCCAGCCGAGCACGCCGCAGGCCTTGCCGCCGTCGGTGAGGATCTTCATGGCCATGATGCGGTCGAGTACATGAACGCCGGAATCGCGCACGATACGGGCCATGACGCGCTTGATGGTCATGCCGTTGGCAATGTGCACCCACCAGGTACCGGGCTGGCCGAAGCCCTGGGTACGTTTATAGGTACCGTCGGCGTTCTTGCTGAACTGTACGCCGCATTTTTCCAGGCGCTTCAGCATGTGGTACATATGGTTGTACCAGCCGTTGGTGAGCATGGCGGGCGTCCAGCCGTTGAGGGGCTTGGCGTAGAACTTTACAAGGTCTTCAGCCGTATCGAAAGGCGTGCCCTTTTCGTCCAGAATCGCCATATAATGGTCGTTGCCGCCGCCGATGCAGCCGGAACTTTCCAGCTTGCCTTTATCCAGCAGCACGACATCCAGACCCTGCTCGCGAGCCCCGAGGGCAGCGCCGCAGCCGGACGCGCCGGAGCCGATAACGAGCACATCCGTTTCGATCATCGTGCCAAGCGGATGGGTTGAACTTTTCATGACTCCTCCCTGATTCTGAAAATACATCGGTGGGAAAGAGGCGCGGCAGCGGGCGGGGACAACGGAAAAGCTGTCGCGTAGAATCATTCCCGTCGCGTCAATGATTTCACAAAAAGGACTTCAGTTGTCAAATCGAAAAAAAAATTTTATTGTTTGATGAAATCAAACAAGGATACTTCAGCTCTATTCAGACATGGAGGGGACAGCCATGATTGAAGAACTGGGTGGGGATTTTTTCCAGCATTTACGCGGCTTTTACTACACAGCCAAGACAGGCAGCATACGCAAGGCTGCCCAGCTCATGAACCGGAATCCATCCACCATAAGCTGGCAGATCAGGCAGCTTGAGCAGCAATTAGATACAGTATTATTCGATAGATATATGAAAAGGCTGCGCATTACGCCCGAAGGGGAGAGGCTTCTTTCATGGACGATTTCCACCTTTGAGCTTTTGCGCGGCATGAAGTCCGATATCAGTTCCCCCTCAGGAGTTCTGCGCGGTACGATAAGTATTTCCAGCAACTTGCCCTTTTCGGCACGAGTAGTTCGCATCATTGCGGCTTTCCGCAGGAGGCATCCCGAAGTACGCATCAAAATACGCCGCGCTCTGCCCTATGAAACTGTGGAGGACGTGATCAGTTCCCGCGTGGATTTCGGCCTTACCGGCATTACCCGCGACGTGCCGAACTGCCACATGGAGGAGCTTTTCACCTCGCAGCCTTTGCTCATTGCGCGGGAAGACAATAACTTCAACCTGCCCGACAGGCCTACGGAAGAAGATCTGATACGCCTGCCCTTCATATCCTTTCTGGCCGAGAACATGGAGGAGAGCGGAGACCCGTATTTCGATACCTCTCTCGCCTCCCTTGCGCATCCCTTGCAGACGGTGCTCAGTGTGAACAACTATCATCTCATGCTTCGCTATGTGAAACAGGGCATGGGCGTGGCCGTCATGGATGAATTGTGCCTCATGGCCAGCAAATACGGCAATCTGGGAGAAGATCTGCGCTCTTATCCTCTGAACGGTATTCTTCCTCCGGTGCACAACGGTATACTGCTCAGGCATCATAAGCACCTCAGTCCCCAGGCTGCGGCGCTTATTTCCGACATACGCGAGGAGCTGAAGGACGGCCTTGCCAAGATCCGGGAGCTGGCCCGTTAGCGTATCGCCGTTCCGGGGCAGGCACGGGCAGCTTTCAGGTTCCGGCAAAGGGCCGCGCGTGTTTGCGCCGCTTGACCGGAAACGGGGCAGGCCTTAAGCTTCCTTGGAGTTTTTGCAATTTCCGGCCTTTCGTGGGCCGCATATTGTCGCGCACTGTTACGGGCGCGGCCGGATGGACATATTATGGCAGCAAACGCTTCCCTCGCGGCTTTGTACCGGCCGCAGACTTTTGCCGAGGTGGTCGGGCAGGATATGGTCAAAGCCATTCTTTCCCGCGCCGCGCGCGAGGATCGCGTGGCTCCGGCCTATCTTCTCAGCGGTACGCGAGGAGTAGGCAAGACCACCATCGCGCGCATTTTCGCCAAGGCGCTGAACTGCGAACACGCCCCCACCGGGGAGCCCTGTAACGAGTGTGAGGCCTGCCGCCGCATCACGCAGGGAAACTTTGTGGACGTGGTGGAAATCGACGGCGCGTCCAACAGAGGCATCGACGACATACGCCGCCTGCGCGACGCCGTGGGCTATGCCCCTCTGGAAGGCCGCTACAAGGTCTTCATCATCGATGAGGCGCACATGCTCACCAAGGAGGCCTTCAACGCCCTCTTGAAAACGCTGGAAGAGCCTCCTGCCCGTGTAACTTTCATCATGGCCACCACGGAACAGCACAAGTTCCCCGTCACCATCATAAGCCGCTGCCAGCACTTCGTGTTCCGGCAGATTCCAGAATCCGTGCTCGAAGAGCATATCCGCAACATATTGCGTAGGGAGGGGCGTGAATTTGAGGATGAGGCCGCGCGCCTCATTGCCCGCCGTGCGGCGGGGAGCGTGCGTGATTCCATGTCTCTGCTCGGCCAGGTACTGGCTCTCGGCTGCGCGCCGGAAGAGCCGCTTACGGCGCGCCAGGCGCGCGAGGTGCTCGGCCTTGCCGGACGGGAAGTGATGGATCAGCTTCTGGATGCCCTCGCCCGGCAGGACGCTGCGGGCATCGCCGCCCTGGTGCGCGAGCTGCTTGCCCAGGGGGCGGACATGGGCTTTTTCCTGAGAGAACTGTGTTCCTTATGGCGCAATCTTTTCCTCATCCGCCAGGCGGGTCCCGGAGGGGTTCGGGAGCTCGACCTGCCCGAGGGGGAGGCAAAGCGCCTTTCTTCCGCCGCGTCGCGTTTCACGCTCACCTATATCCATGCAGCATGGCAGATGACGCTGGATTCCCAGCGCCGTATTCTGACCAGCCTGGAACCTTCTGCAGGACTTGAGCTTCTGCTCCTGAATCTGGCCATGCTTCCGCGCCTTCTTCCCTTGGAAGATCTGGGCGTAATTTCTGCCGCTTCCCCGTCCGGAAGCACGCCTTCCTGCGCCTCTGCGCCGTCTTCTGCGCCTTCTTCCCTTTCTGTGAAAAGGGGTTCTGCTCCTGAAAAGTCGGCCCTTTCCGCCGCACAGGCCTCCGATCAGGGGAGGGGGGAATCTGCCGCATCCCCTGCATCAGAAGAGAAGGCGGAAGAGGATTTTTCCGCTTCCGGGAAGAAGCCGTCCTTTTCCGTGCCCGAGAGACCTTCCGAGGCAGGCGGTTCCTCCGTTTCCCAGGGCTTGACGGAGGAGGGCAAAACTGTTGAAACTCCGGCCCCGGAGGCTCCGGCACAGACGGAAGACTGGAAGGATGTTCCGGTGGATCCCTCCCTGACGTGGGACGCTTTTCTCGCAAGCTGTCAAAGTAGCCGGGACATTCCTCTTCCCATGCTGCGCCAGGTGACTGGAGAAGTGCGCGGCGACTGGCTCGTGCTTCAGGCCCTTTCTCAGGTTATAGGGATGCAGCTCAGGCGCAAGGAAAAGCTTCATGCTCTGGAATCTCTTGTTGCCGCTTGGGCGGCGCGTCCCCTGCGCATCGTCTTTCGTCCCCCGCAGAAAACCGTGTGCACCGAGGCCGAACTGAAGGAAGAAATACAGCGGCATCCCGTCATCAGAAAATTTCAGGAAGCCTATGACGCCAGACTGGTGCGCTGTACCCCCATCAACCGTTAACATCGCAACAAAAGGGCCCGGAGCCCTTGCTTTTCAAGGAGACATGCCATGAAGAACATGAACGACCTGCTGCGCCAGGCCCAGGTGATGCAGAACAAAATCGCGAAGCTTCAGCAGGAAATGGCTGAAAAGGACGTGGAAGCCTCCGCTGGCGGGGGTATGGTGAAGGTAGTCATGAACGGTCGCCAGGAAATGAAGTCCATCACCATCGACAAGGCCATTCTGGAAAGCGGCGACACGGAAATGCTGCAGGATCTCGTCATCACTGCAGTGAACGAGGCCGTGCGCATCGGCCGTGCCAACCTCGAACGGGAAATGGCCAACATTTCCGGCGGGATTCACCTGCCCGGCATGTTCTAGCGGTCAGTCCCGAGGTCGGGGCGAAGGCCCGGCTCCCTTGACGGAGCCGGGCTTTTTTTGTCTTCCGGCCGGAAAGGCATGGGAAAAGAGAAAAATTGACGAGTATTCTTGTAACACTATGTAAGTATGTTGTTTTTTAAAATACGGAAGCTGTCTCGCAGGATGTTCAGCAGGGTGTTTTCTTCCTGGCTCAGCTTTTCAGGATAAATGAGCCAGATTTTTCCCGGCATGGGGAAATCTGCAACTGTTTTTCCGCTGATTTTTTCCGACCATTCCCCCTGGGATATGAGCGCGCTTTTCGGCAGTACGGCGGCCAGCATGGGTTCCAGGGCGATGAGGCGGAGCAGGTTTTCCTGTTGGGGAATGTTGATGCCCCGGATGGTATTGGAAAAGTACTGATAGATTTCCCTGTAGACGAAGGCCTGATCCCGTTTGGGATTGAAGCAGAGATGAAGTTCCTTGAGCTGGCCTGTGGTAAGCTGCGGATAACGGGCCAGCGGATTATTTTTATTGATGATGACGATGCAGGAATCATCGGGTCCTTCTTCCACCAGCAGATTGTTCTGCGCCGTCGCTATCCGATAGGCGCTTTCCACGCGCGGAGAGACGCAGTTGACGATGCCCATCATTTTACAGTCCAGAATTTCCCTGAAAATCTCTTCAAGATAAGATTCTCTGAT
>NZ_DYZA01000114.1 GCF_020741395.1 Mailhella massiliensis
GCAGATTCCCGTTCCGCTGATGCGGGACATGGCCTTTGCCCGGCGGTGGAAGGCGCCGGAAGCCATGTTTACCGACATTTCCTTTCAGCAGCAGTTCGAGACATGGCTGAAAGTCGCGGGCCTTGCATAGCCTTCCGCCTTGCGGAGGGCAAATTGCAGACAGCTCCGTTCTTCTCATTCGGATTCATAAATGTCTTGCCCGCCCGCCTGTTGAACAGACCTCCGGCATAGCCCCGCCCCACGGAATCCTTTCCTTGTATGGTTCAAACCGGTACGGATTCCCTCAGAATTCCACCCGTGACCAAGGCGCAAAGGAACGCCTGCCGCGCCTCATGAAGTTCTGAACAGGCAAAACCGGGAGCCGTCCAGAGGGGAACAGCTACTCTTTCCGCGCCGGAAAACACCCTCTACATATCTTCCTCACGGGGGCACGTCCCATGCCGTGTCTCTTCCCGTATCCTGCGCGCTTCCGCCCGCTCATCCTGCACCTCGGCACTCGCACGGCCCGCTGCGCTCCCCCCCTCAAAGAGCCTGCCGCGCATCACGGCCCTGCCGCCGTAGCGGGAGCGCAGCGCGTCCACGGCCCTGTCCAGCCTGTTGCGCCGTTTTTCCTCCTCCCCTTCGGCCGCCTTTTCCGGCATAAGGGAAAGCTGCCGGGGGGCATCCGCCTCAAAGCCGGAAACGCCCACGCCCACAAGGCGTACCCTGCCGGAAAGTTCAAGGCCTTCAAGTATGGCGCAGGCCGTTTCATAAATGCTTTCCGTGCCGCATATCCGATGATCGAGCGTGACCTGCCGCGTAATCTGGTGAAAATCGGCATATTTTATTTTCAGTGTCACCGTGCGCCCGGCAAGCCCCTGCCGCCTGAGCGAAGCGCCCACCCTTTCGGCATGGCGCAAAATCCAGGTGCGCAGAAGCTCCCTGTCCAGCGTGTCTTCATCCAGAGTGACTTCCGCGCTTTCCGACTTCGGGGGCGAATACGGCACCACCTCGCGGGGGTCGTCCCCCCGGGCGCGCGCCCACAGCACGGCCCCGGCCTTGCCGTAGCGCCTCTGCCAGAAGTCCGCTCCGTAACGCGACACGTCGGCGCAGTTTTTCACCCCCATGCGGGCAAGCTCCGCAGCGAAATGCCTCCCCACACCGGGCACGGCGGTGACGGGGAGCGCGGCCAAAAACGCGGGCACATCTTCGGGCGCAAGCAGGAAAAGCCCGTCGGGCTTGCGCTGTTCGGAAGCAATCTTGGCAAGGAATTTCACCGGGGCTATGCCCACGGAACAGGTCAGTCCGCCTGTGGCCTCCCGCACAGCCTCCTTGAGGCGTCGGCCCATCTCCTCCACAGGGCCGAACAGACGCTCAAGGCCCGTGGCGTCAAGGTATGCCTCATCCACGGAAGCCATTTCCACTTTGGGAGAAAAATGTTCGATGGTCTCGCGCACCAGGGCGGACATTTCCGCATAGCGGCGCATTCTCGGCCGAAGGTACACGGCATGGGGGCATCGCCTTCTGGCTTCAGATACGGGCATGGCGGAGCGGATGCCGAAGCGGCGCGCCTCGTAGGAGCAGGTACTCACCACACCCCGGTGCTCCCCGCCCACCACCACGGGGCGGCCCCGTAGTTCCGGGTTGTCGAGCTGCTCTATGGATGCGAAAAAGGCATCCATATCCATGTGCATGATCCATCTGCCGGGGCGAAACACGTCCTCTTCCTCCCTGAAGCATCCCGGGGAACTTTTGGCCTCGGCCTGACCGACGCCGTACTGCATGCCTCAATCGCGCGTTCTGCCGTGCCTGCCCGGCGAACATCCCCCCCGCATCCCGCCCGCGTGAAAAGGCCGCTGCGAGGGATCCATGAGAAAGCGCCCCTCCGGCCCGGAAAACACGGACTCCCTCCCGCCGGGGCCGTACATACCGCGTCTTCCCCACCCCGGAGGCGGCGAAAGCACCGGCCCGAAGATGACAATATCGTTACGGAAAGCCCCGTTGCGAGGATTGTCCTTGACAAGGGGGGATGCTCTCTCTAAGGATGAAGTACCCGTCTCTCATCATGCCCTTGCACGGGAAAAAGGGCAACCCGGAGGCATTGCCGTTCTCTTTATTTTCTTTTTCATAAGGAGTCAGGATCGTTGGCCAAAAAGAAATCTATGCAGAAGTGGACCGTGGAGGATTCCGTCGATTTGTACGGCATCCGCAACTGGAGTTCCGGGTATTTCGATATTTCCCCCAAAGGCGAGGTAGTCATACGGCCCTTCGGGCGCGAAGGCGGCCCTGAAGTCAGCGTTCTGGAAATCATCCACGAGCTCAAGGCGCGCGGTTATGATCTGCCTGTGCTGCTCCGCATTGAAAACATCCTCGATTCCCAGATTTCCCTTTTGCATCAGACCTTCCGTGCCGCCATAAGCGAACTCGGCTACAAGGGCGAATACCGCGGCGTATTTCCCATCAAGGTGAATCAGCAGCAGCAGGTGGTGGAAAAAATCGCCCAATACGGTGCGGCCTACCATCACGGCCTGGAAGTGGGCTCCAAGGCCGAGCTTATCGCAGCAATCAGCCAGCTCAAGAGCCGCGAGGCCTGCCTCATCTGCAACGGATATAAGGACGAGGAATTCATCGACCTCGGCCTGCATGCGCTCAGCATGGGCTTCAACGTCATTTTCGTGCTGGAAATGCCCGGTGAGCTGGAAGTCATTCTCGACGAAGCCAGGCGCATGGGCATACGCCCGCAGATAGGCGTACGCGTCAAGCTCAGCACCAAGGCCAGCGGCCACTGGTCGGAATCGGGCGGGGAGCGTTCCGCCTTCGGCCTCACCTCCGCGCAGATCGTAGACGTCGTGGATATCCTCAAAGAGCACGACATGCTCGACACGCTGAAGCTCATGCACTATCACCTGGGCTCCCAGGTGCCAAATATCCGTGATATCCGCGCGGCCGTCATGGAAGCTACGCGCATTTACGCGAGCCTCGTGCAGGAAGGCGCGGCCATGGGCTACCTCGACCTCGGCGGTGGCCTTGCCGTGGACTACGACGGCTCGCACACCAACTACGTTAGCTCCCGTAACTACACCATGATGGAATACTGCACCGACGTGGTGGAAGCCGTGATGACTATCCTCGACGCGCAGAGCATCCCGCACCCGCACATTGTCACGGAGTCGGGGCGCGCTACGGTGGCCTATTATTCCATCCTTCTTTTCAACGTGCTCGACGTGAGCCTCATCGAAGTGGGAAGCCTGCCCGAGGAACTGCCGGAAGACACGCCCGAACCCGTGCGCAACCTGAAGGAAGCGCTTCAGAACATCAATCCGCGTAACCTTCAGGAAGCCTACAACGACGCCATTTATTATTATGATGAAATGCGCCAGCTCTTCATCACCGGCCGCGTCACCCTCCGCCAGAGAACACTTGCAGAACGCTTCTTCTGGGCCATCATGCGCGTGCTTTCCGAAGAAAAGAACCGCGTGAAGTACATTCCCAAGGAGCTGCATGAAATCGACTCCATGCTGGCCGATATCTACTACTGCAACTTCAGCGTATTCCAGTCCCTGCCGGACAGCTGGGCTATCGACCAGCTCTTCCCCGTCATGCCCATACACCGGCTGGAGGAATTCCCCGAAAGGCAGGGCATCCTTTCCGACCTCACCTGCGACAGCGACGGCCGTATTTCCCACTTCATTGACCCGCAGGGTATCAAGACCACGCTGGAACTTCATCCTCTGAAGGACGGCGAGGAATACTATCTCGGCACCTTCCTCGTGGGGGCCTACCAGGAAACGCTGGGCGATCTGCACAACCTCCTCGGCGACACCAACGTGGTCTCCGTGCGTATTCAGGAAGACGGCAGCTACGATTTTGTGCGTGAAATCGACGGCGACTCCGTTTCCGACATTCTCGCCTATGTGGAATACGACCCGCACCGAGTACTGGTGGGCATACGAAAATCGGCCGAGCGGGCCGTGCGTGAAAACCGCATCACCCCAGCCCAGCGCTACCAGCTCATGCAGGCTTTTGAAGACGGCCTGCGCGGTTATACCTATTTTGAGCGATAGGCCGGCTCCTCTTTCAACAACGTCAACCTGCCGGGCGGAAGGCTCCCCTTCCCCCCCCCCGGCCCTTCCCCTTACCACCCCTGGCCGAGAACCCCGTTCTCCCCTTTTTCAATAAAGCCGCGGCGCGGGCGGCGCTTCCCCTGCCCGCCTTCCGGCTTTCATGCAGCAAGGAGCAAGAACATGGCAAAGGTGCTCATCATCGGCGCGGGCGGCGTCAGTTCCGTCGCCACGCACAAGTGCGCGCAGGCCGCTGAAGTTTTTACCGATATCGTGCTGGCCAGCCGCACGAAGTCCAGGTGCGACGCCATCGCGGCAAGTGTGAAGGAACGCTATGGCCGCGACATAGAAACCGCTCAGGTGGATGCGGACAATGTACCCGAACTTACGGCACTTATCCGCCGCGTGCAGCCTGATCTTGTGATGAATATTGCCCTGCCCTATCAGGATCTGCACATCATGGACGCCTGTCTGGAAGCGGGCGTAAACTATCTCGACACCGCCAACTATGAGCCGCCGAACGACGCGCACTTTGAATACAAGTGGCAGTGGGCCTATCAGCAGAAATTCAAGGACGCCGGCCTCTGCGCCCTGCTCGGTTCCGGCTTCGACCCCGGCGTGACCAACGTATTCTGCGCCTATGCCCAGAAGCACCTTCTGGATGAAATCCACGTCCTGGATATCATCGACGCCAACGCCGGCGATCACGGCCTGCCCTTCGCCACCAACTTCAACCCGGAAATCAACCTGCGCGAAGTGTCGGCCAAGGGCCGTTACTGGGAACGCGGCGAATGGGTGGAGACCGATCCCCTTTCCTGGAAAATGAACTTCGACTTCCCCGAAGGCATAGGCAGGCGCAACTGCTACCTCATGTATCATGAGGAGCTGGAATCGCTGGTTCAGAACCTCAAGGGCATACGCCGCGCCCGCTTCTGGATGACTTTCGGCGACGCCTACCTGAACCATCTTCAGGTGTTCAAGAACGTGGGCCTCATCGGCATCGAGCCGGTGAAGTTCCAGGGCCACGACATAGTGCCCCTTCAGTTCCTGGCCAAGCTTCTGCCCGACCCGGCCTCCCTCGGCCCGCGCACCGTGGGCAAGACGTGCATCGGCTGCCTCATGCGCGGCGTAAAGGACGGCAAGGAGCGCACCTGCTACATCTACAATATCTGCGACCATCAGGAATGTTACCGGGAGCTCGGCTCCCAGGCCATTTCCTACACTACGGGCGTGCCCGCCATGGTGGGCGCCATGATGATGGTCACCGGAAAGTGGAACAAGCCCGGCGTGTGGAACATGGAGCAGATGGACCCCGATCCCTTCCTGGAAGCTCTCGGCAGGTACGGCCTGCCCTGGAAGGTGACGGAACCCGCCCTGTAACACTTTGTTTTCCGCGCCGTCGCCGCGCCGCGCGGCCTGAGTGCATCCTGATATGCCGGGGAGCGGCGGGTGAAGCCCGTCCGCTCCCCTTGTCCACCGGGAGGCTGCATGACGACTGAAGAACAGATAGCCAGACTGGAAGAGCTGACGTATTTTCAGGAAAAACTGCTCCGGGAGCTCAACGAGGCCCTCGCCAGCCAGCAGGCACAGCTCGACGCGCTGGAAAAGCGTCTCGCCGGGCTGGAAGAACATATGACGACGCTGCTCGATTCTTTCGGTCAGGACGCGCCGGTAAACACTCTTCCCCCGCACTACATGCCGGAACGCTACTGACACAGACGCCTTCCCGCCGCCTTCAACCCCTGCCGCCATGAACAAATATCTTGCCGAACTCCGCCCCGAATCCTGGCCGTCTCCCTGCTTTGTCACCGACCTCGCGCTTCTGAAAAAAAACGCCGCCATACTCGACGGCATCCAGAAGCGCACGGGCGCGAAGATCATGCTCGCGCTCAAATGCTTTTCCCAGTGGGAAACTTTCCCTGTGCTCTCCCGGGCCATGGACGGCCCGCTTTACGGCTGTTGCGCCAGTTCCCCCGATGAGGCGAGGCTTGCCAGAGAGGATTTCCGGGGAGAAGTGCACGCCTTCGCCGCCGCCTGGAGCGAAGAAGAACTGACCGAAACCCTGCGCTATGCCGACCATATCGTGTTCAACTCCTTCGCCCAGTGGAAAACCTTCCGTCCTCTGGTGCAGAAGGCAGAAAAGGAGCGCGACATGAGCATAGAATGCGGCCTCCGCCTCAACCCGGAACATTCCGAAGGCGCGGTACCCATCTATGACCCATGTTCTCCCGGTTCCCGGCTCGGCATACGGCCCGCCGCCTTCCATGCGGAGATGGAAAAGGACCCGCACGCACTGGACGGTATAAGCGGCCTGCACTTCCATACCCTGTGCGAACAGAACGCCGACAGCCTCTCCCGGACGCTGGAAGCCGTGGAAAAACATTTCGGCTCCTCTTTTTCCAGGATGAAATGGATCAACTTCGGCGGCGGACACCATATCACCCGCGCCGACTACGATATCGAGCTTCTGTGCCGCTGCATCGAGCATGTGCGTGACGCTTACGGCGTGCAGGTCTATCTGGAACCCGGCGAGGCCGTGGCCCTCAACGCGGGTGTGCTCATCGCCACGGTGCTCGATGTGGTGCAGGCCGATATGCCCGTCGCCATTCTCGACGCATCCGCCGCCTGCCACATGCCCGACGTGCTGGAGATGCCCTACCGGCCCAACATCATAGGCGCGGGGGAAGCCGGGGAAAAGAACTTCACCTGCCGCCTCGCGGGCAAATCCTGCCTTGCGGGCGACGTCATCGGCGAATACTCCTTCGACAGGGAACTTGTGCCCGGAGACAGGCTGGTTTTTCTGGACATGGCCATTTACAGCATGGTGAAGACCAATACCTTCAACGGACTGCGCCTGCCCTCCATCGCCGTGTGGGATTCGGAAACGGGCCAGCGCCGCGTCACGCGTACCTTCGGCTACGAAGATTTCCGCAGCCGGCTGTAGGCTGCGGGAACCCCTCCCGGCCATACAGGAGCGTTTCAGCCCTCCCTTTTCGGGGAGGGCTTTTTTACCCTTTTCCGAAGTTTTCTCCTTTTTCACCGAAAAACAATGATACAAAATCCCCACTATTATCCATA
>NZ_DYZA01000115.1 GCF_020741395.1 Mailhella massiliensis
ATTATTCTTTTCGTAGGACTGTCTGCACTGTTCCTCGTTATCGATTCCCGCAAGTACATGAATGCCCGACAGTCGAAGTCCATGAGTCATCCCTCCGGCCCCGCAGAAAAAATCCACAGCGGACAGGGTAACAGAGGGAGAAGAAAACGATGTTGATTCGGGGCTGCTTTTCATGAAAAAACCTGCACTATACGGGGGGTCATAGCGAAAAAACTTCATTCTGACAACTCATCCTCCATTATCATCCTGTTCCACAACCTTTCCTGCCGTACTATGGTCCGGCGCATACTCCGCACAGTAGACGGTATCCATTCCGGGCTCTGCGCATAGCCGCATATCCTGCATTCAACGAAAACAAAAAGCCCTCCTCCGCTGATATCATTGGCTACTCTTATTTCAGCAGCACCATGGCAGAAGGGGCAACTTTTCAAAGTAATCCGCACGCGTTTCTTCTTTTCCGCCTCGGCCCTGCGGTCACTTCTTTTTCCCATGCTTTCCGTCCCTTATCTTTTCCCGAAGCCACACATTGATGAGCTCGCTGTCCGATATCCATTCGCCTTCAATCTTCACGGCGGGGAGCTCGTGCAGGCGTATCAGCCTGCGCACCGTGCGCTCGCTGCGCTTCATGTGCGCGCATATTTCCTTCATTCCCACAAGCTGCATCACGCCCCCTTCCGCTCGGCAAACGCGGGTTCTTCCTCTTCCACGGCTTCCAGTATGCGCGAAAGGCTCGGCGTCCAGGTGGAATGTGCGGCGGCCGTGCACAGGCACAGGCAGTCAAACCAGTGATTGTCCTTGCGCCGCTGCTTCCACACCCGCTTGCCCTTCTCCCGCACCAGCTGTTCCGCCGTGAGCTGTCTGGCCAGGGCTTCATCACATCCGGCATGCAGGCGGAAGGGTTGGCGGCTTCCGGGCTGAAGGCGGGCCGTCGCCCAGGTCTTGAAGTAGTCGGTGTCTATGAGGTACAGGCGCAGGCCTCCGGGAATGGCGGTTCGGCTCTGCGGCATACGTTCCAGGAGCGTCCAGTGTACCGGAATGCTCTGCCGATGACTCGCGCCCTTGGTGCCCCACAGCACGCCCATGCCGTACCGCCGCAAAAAGTCATAGGCCTGTTCCGTGCGGGATATGGCATCCCCTTCCAGACCGCCGCCGGTATCGAGCGCGGCGCGCCACACGGGCACGGGGTCTTCCTGCCCCTGCACCGCGTATTCCGTTTCAAAGACCTTGCGGTACACCTCCTCCCAGTCCTGAAGGCGGCCGTAGTCGATGACCGCGCCGTCCAGCCTCCCGGTCCAGGCAACGGCCATGTACCAGAAGCCGACCTTCTGCATGTCGATGCCGAGCGTGACCGCCCGATATCCGGCAGGCACCGTGCAGGGCGCAAGCTCGCGGTCCACCAGTTCCAGCACTTCCGCCTCGCTCGTTTTGGCGATGACAGGCGTGTACGGCATGGCCAGCATGCCGTTGGCGTAGGCCTGATGGGCGTCGGCATCGTCCGTTTTTTCCAGTTCCAGCTGCGCCGCCCGTATCTCGGAAAGGGACACAGCGGCGGAAAGGTAGGCCGGAAGATGGAAACCCACGCGGTGGGGAGAAGGAAGCGGATTGTCCGCCTCCCAGCGGCCGCGCGCCACGGCCTGGTCGCGGGCGTAGTCCGTCCAGTGATAGGCGCAGTGCGGGCAGCGGTAGCGCCCCAGCTTTTCGCGCCGCACCCGCACGGGGTCCTTCACGCCGTGCTCGGAAATGATGTTCTCCGGCTGCATCACCTGTTCCGTCCCGCAGGCCGGGCACACCACCCGGTAGCGGCGCACCTCGTCCATGGCGGCCAGGTCGGCCCATATCGTGGTGTTTTCATCACCCACGGGCTTGCTGATGCGCATGATCTTGTGCGTGTAGGGGTAGGAGCGAGTTCTTTCCCGAAAGTCCGTCACCGGGTCGCCGTGGCCCGCAAACGCACGGAACAGGGCTTCCTCGTCCAGAAACAGATCCTGCACGGAAATAGACGCGCGCTGGCTGGCGCTGGCCGCGCTGGACAGGTACAGGGCCGTGCCGTCGGCAAAGCCCGTGCGGCCGCCCCTGCTCTTGCCGAGAAGCTCGCGCACGGGCCGCGTTTTGCGGAACATTGGCTTCAACTTTGCTTCCACCACGCGGGCCAGAGTTTCGTCGTCCGGCATGGCCAGCATGCGCGGCGCCGGACGGTAGTCGATGCACCAGCACAGGCAGGCGTACAGGCACAGCGTCTTGCCCGTCTGCGGAGCGCCGCAAACCACCACTTCCTCCACGCTGCGCTCGGAAAAGGCATCCATGATGCCCGCCAGGTACGGGTTCACGTCGCGCCGGTACCGCGCCCCGGCATAGGGGCCGTCCGGCACAATGAGATGCTGCGCCGCCCAGCGCGACACCGGCGGAATTTCACGCTTGCGGAATATGCGCCGCTCCGTTTCAGTCAGGGAGAGCTTCATCGTCGGCCTCCGCGTCTTCGGCGGCGTCGCCGTCCTGCGTCACGAATTCCTGTTCATCGCTCCAGGCGTCGAACCAGTCCGCCGTGGCTTCTTCCCACCACGCGACAAGCTCGGGCACGGCTTCTTCCCGCCCGCCCACAAGTGCAATGATTTCCCCGGCCTTGCGGTGAATGAAGCTCTGCACCTCCGATTTGAAGAACACCGCACGGGCGGCAAGGTCCTGCTCGTGAACCTCCACGCTCATGAGCTTGCCCTGCTCCTTTTCCAGCTTCAGGCGTTCACGGGCGGCCCGCACGGTTTTGAGTTCCGAATCCGCGCTCATCTTGCCGAGCGCCACGCTGCGGCTCTCCGCATCGTCGATGCGGGCCACGGGCTGAAGCTGAGCCGCGGCATAGCCCAGAAGCGCCGCCGCCGTAAAAAATCCGTCGCCGTCGCGGGCAATCTTTCCGGCCCTGAAATGCCGGGAGAACTGCGGAGCGCTGATTTTATAGCCCTGCATCTTCAGCCATTCCACGGCATCGGCCGCCGTGCGGAAGGTAGTTGCCGCCTGAGTCATAAGCCCTCCTCGTCGTCGGCGTTCAGGTACACGCCGTTTTTCAGCCGCCACTTTCTCAGGCAGGCCGGACAGCGGTAGTCCGTGGTCTTTCTGTCGCAGTCGTGGCACTTGTGCAGGTACAGAGCGTCCTTTGCCACATGAAAGCGCGGGTCGTGCTCCCCGTTTCTCCTTCCCTTGCGGTCTCTCGGCTTAAACATGTTCGCCCTCCATTCTTCCGGCTATCTCGTCGATGTAGTCCCGATGCCGCCGGAGAAACGGCAGCAGCTTCACATATTCCCTGTCCGGCAGCCGGTCAGCGCCGCGCACTCTCACGTCGCCGCCTGCGGGAACCAGCGTGAGACCGTTGGCGCGCAGGCACTCGCGCACCAGATCGGCGCCCATGTAGTAGCCGTTCAAATCCCACACCGGATGCGTAGGAAAAGACGGCTCCGGGCGTGCTGGCGGCTCTTCGGGCTCCGGGGCAGGCTGCGCCGGCCGGGACTCCTCCCTTTTCCCACGCACGGCGGCCGCGGCGTACAGAGGGGGAAGCCCCGCCAGCACCCAGTCCCGAACATCGTCATGACCGTGCCCCGGCACCGCCGCCTGGAACATCTCACCCGGGTCCTTGCCGTGTATGCACGGCCAGCGCACCGCCTGCGGAAAGGTCTCCCGCCACAGTTCCCAGCCGCGGCCGCCCGCACCGTTGGCGTCCACGTCCATGGCCACAAGAATGACGGGCAGCCGTTTCAGCTCTTCCATGAGTCCGGCGGGCAAATGCCGAAGGTGGGCCGTTCCCACGGCCAGAACGGAACAGCATTCCCCGGCGGCCCGGTGCACCAGCATAGCGTCGAGCTCGGCCTCCACCACCACGCAGGCCGGAGTTCTGCGGAAAGTGCCCGGCTTCATGGGCAGAAAAAGCGGCTCGCCGCCGCTGCCGGGCATGACGTAATATTTCAGGTTCGGGAGTGTTGCTTTTCTGTCGGCATCCGGGCGGCGGATGCGGATGCGCTCCACGCCGCCGTCTGCCGCGAGGCAGGGAATCACTATGCCGCGGGGAATCCACATGGCCCGGCGCACACGGCCGCCGGGTTCGCGCGGCGCTTCTTCCGGCAGGCCCCAGTTTTTGCGCAGGCGCATGATGTGCGCGCGGCCGTTTTCTCCGCCCTGCCAGCCGAGCCGGTATTCCCGCACGGCGACTTCATCCAGTCCGCGCGCCGCCAGGTACTGCCGGGCCTTCGCCTGCGCCCAGAGCGCCTGATGCCGGGATTCGATAAAATGCGCGGCTTCCGCACGCCACAGGGCGGCGTTACGCGCCGGTTCCGGCATTGCCTGAGCATCGAGCCGCGCGGGAGTCTTTTCGCGCTTCTGCGGCTCCTGAGGCGCACTTTTCACCGGGCGATTCTCCCACGCCCTGCCGACGGCCTGCGCCGCCTGCCGGAAGGTCATGCCTTCCACGTCCATGAGCCACTGGATGACGTCGCCGCTGATGCCGCACTGACGGCAGCTGTAGGAGCCCCGACCGTCGTTCTGCTCGGGCCATACGAGGAAACGGTCTCTGCCGCCGCAGAGAGGGCACGGCCCGGCAAACTCCGTGCCGCGGCTGTTGCGGCCCTTGCTCTTCAGCGCAAGGCCCCGCGCCGTGTACAGGTCGGTAACGGTCAGCATGCCGCACCTCCCCACATCCGCCAGGCAAGCAGGCAGGCCATGATGATATGCAGAAAAGCCGCCGCCAGAGCCTCGGCCATGACACCATGATGGTGCCATGACAGTTCCATGATACTTTTCTCCGAAACTGTCATGGCTGAAAAGTCTATTCTTTTATGATAGTTATTACCTTTTTTCTTTAAAAATATGATAGTATGACAGTATGTATATGCGCGCGCATATATGCACGCGCGCGTAGGGACTTTTACGGGAAAAACTGTCATACTGTCATGTTTATACCCCAACCATGCGTTTTCCCTGAAAAACTTACCATGACAGTAGTGTCTTGGCAGTATCATGGAAGTGTCATGCCCCGGCACAGAGTTCAAGTAATGCTTCAAGTTAAGCATAGTCCTGCACCTCTTTCGGGTAGTCGTGTTCGGCCTGCTCGTTGAAGCGGTAGCCGTAATACCAGACACGGCCGCCTGCCTTCTCGCTCCGAATGGTACGCTTGGCCAACTTTCCGAAGGTAGTTATGGAGGGGCAGCCCTTGCGGCTCATCTTGTCCTCGAACCACGCCTTGAACACCGCATAAAGATGCGCGGCCGCCAGACGCGGCGCTTCGGGGTCCGCTTCCAGGCAGGCGTCCGCAAACTGCAGAACTATGCTTTCCTCCCTGCGGTAGGCTTCGGTATCCCTGCGTATCTTCTCGGGCGGTATGAGCCCCTCGATCTCATAGAGCTGAAAGCCCTGCACAAGCCATGCCAGGACGCCGGAAGCTTCCGCAGCAAGAATCTCCCGCTTGAGGTTCTTGTTGACCTGCCGCTCCAAAGGATTGTTCGGATCGGGCTCGGACACGAAGGAAAATGGGCACACCACCAGCTTGATGCGTTTCCAGAAGGCGGAATCGTTGTCTCCGGCGTGCATCTTGTGGTTGGTCAAAAGAAAAAGCGTATGAGTCGGCCGGAACTTGGTATTGCCCTTGTCATAGGGAGAACGGCCCACCAGGGAGTCGTCGCCGCTCATGAGCTTGATCTTGTCCACCGAGAAGCGCCTGTTCTCTCCCGGTTCCGAGGCCCACATGATACGCTGCCCCTTCATTTCCAGCACGGCCGGCGTGGGGGCATTCGGGTTCTGCGGTGTGCCCTGGTCAAGCAGCATCTCTACCGGCATGGGCGCGGCATAACCGGTTTCACTGGTGCCGTCGCTGCCGGTAAAAAGCTCATAAATGATTTCAAAAATAGTCGTCTTGCCGGAGTCGCCTTCCGCGCCCAGAAGAACCACGAAAATCTTTTCCGATATCTCCCCGCACAGAGCCATGCCCAGAAGCTTGTGCATGTAGTGCAGGACTTCGGGATCTTCCCCGAAGATCTCGAACAGCATCTGTTCCCACTTCGGGCAGGGGGCATCCAGCCCTTGCCATTCCACAGTGCAGTGGCGGGAAAAGTAGTCCTCCGGTCTGCCTGGCCGCAGCATGCCGGAACGCATGTCCACCACGCCGTTCTTCGCCACGATGGCGAAGTTGTCCGCGTCCAGCCGTACACCGGGAACCGTCAAGCGGCTTTCATGGGAAAGGGACAGATCCAGACAGGCATTGATGCCCTGCTTCTGGTGGAGCTTGTCGGCCGCCTGTCTGAGCTTGCGCCCGCGGGCATCCAGCTGATTGGCCTGTTCCTGATCGTCTTCCGCCCGTGCCGATGCAGCCATGCCTCTCAGCCGATCCGCGCCTTCCAGATAGGCCTGGGCTACGTTCTCCACACGGGAGGCCGCCTCGAACGGCCATATTCTGGACCAGAACTGCCCTTTCCATTCCAGCCAGCTGTCCCACTCGGGAACGAAGATGAGCTGACCGCGGCAAAGCGCATTGAAGAGAATGCCGGAGCCCTTCTGCCCGGCCTCGGCGCAGTCTTCCACAAAGCGCTGCCTGGTCTCGGCGTCCTTGTCTCCCCGACGCTGCCCGGATGATGCTCCGGCCTCCGCCTTCAGCCTGGCCAGATTGGCCGCCTCTTCCTCGGCCTTGCGCTGCACTTCCGCCCGGATGATCTCGCCCTTCAGCCATTCCTTCGGAGCCTGCGGTTCCTGGGGCGCCTGTGCCGAGTCCTGGAGCAAAAATCTATTCGCCCTTTCTATGGCTATCTCTTCTGGAGTCTTCGGAGAGTTCGGGGTGCCATTCTGATGGTCGCTCATGCCGCCACCTCCTCACATACGGAGACACAGCCGGCTTTCCAAATTTCAGATTTATTTTCAAAAAATTTCTGGCACTCTTCGCGCTCGGCAAGCCCCCGCATACGTTCAGGTCCGGAAAGGACCCAAGATTGACGACAGGACGCTATGACACTATGGCCAGATATATTTTTTACAGGGGAAAGGGGGGAGCGAAGTCGGATTACTTCCCCCAGCTTTGCCTTCGGCAAAGCATAACTCTCCACACTGAGTGGGGAGATATAGGGGAGATGACCTCCCGATGCATGGACAGGATTTTGTTTATTTCTATCAATAGTTATTGAAATATTACACGTAGTTTGAAACAGGAACTTCCTTTTTAACGTATAGGACTTTTTGTTCAACGTATAAGACGTTCTGCCCGCGAAACGGAGGCCTTCTCCATGAGAAAAGGCGCGTCCTGACGGCGCGCCTTTTCTCATGCTTGTTTTGCAGACAGGCGGCATGCCCGCTGTTTTCCTC
>NZ_DYZA01000116.1 GCF_020741395.1 Mailhella massiliensis
ACGAGAGCCTTGGTGAGACCAAGGTTCTTGGCCACGCCGGCGAAGAGCTTCGTCTTGGCTTCGGCAATTTCGATGCCCTTCACCACCATGAGGCCGTCAGCCACGCGGGAGGAAAGGGCCATGCGCAGAGCCAGAGCACGCACCTTCTTGTTGACCTTGAAGCTGTAGTCACGCGGCTGAGGTCCGAAAATGATCGCGCCGCCACGCATGATGGGGGAGCGGTTGGAACCCTGACGCGCATTACCAGTGCCCTTCTGCTTGAAGGGCTTCTTGCCGCCGCCGGACACAAAGGCGCGGGTCTTGGCGGCGTGAGTACCGGCACGCTGGGCGGCGCGATAGGCACGAACCACAAGGTTCAGAATCTCCGGCCTCACTTCGACTTCGAACACTTCGGGAGCGAGGGTGACTTCCCCGGCTTCCTGCTTGTTCTGATCGTAAACTTTCATAACAGCCATTGCTTCTCTCCTGTGTTGCGCACTACTGCTTGCGCACCAGCACCAGACCGTTCTTCGGTCCGGGCACGGCACCCTTGATAAGGATGACGTTATCCTCGGGGCGGACTTCCACGATCTTCAGGCCCTGCTGCGTGACACGCTCGGCGCCCCACTGACCAGCCATTTTCTTGCCCTTGAACACATGGCCGGGGAAGGTGTTGTTACCGATGGAACCACCGGAACGATGCACCTTTTCGTCGCCATGGCCATCGTCCATGCCATGGAAGTTCCAACGGCGCATAACGCCCTGATAACCTTTACCAATGCTGGTACCCGTCACCTTCACGGTGTCGCCGGCGGCGAACACTTCGGCGGTGAGCACCTGGCCGACTTCAACGGTGGCCGGTTCGGCGAGACGAATCTCGCGGACCTCGCGGCAGGGAGCCACGCCGGCCTTGGCGAAGTGACCGCGCAGAGCCTTGGTCACTTTCTTTTCAGCCACTTCTTCAAAGGCGATCTGAAAAGCGTTGTAGCCGTCCTTTTCCACCGTCTTGACCTGGGTCACGGGGCAGGGACCTGCCTTGACCACAGTCACGGCAACAGCGCTGCCGTCGTCGGCGAAAATACGGGTCATGCCCAGCTTTCGTCCAATAATACCCATTTTCTCAGACATGACGCCCCTCTCTAGAGCTTAATTTCCACATCCACGCCGGCGGGCAAGGAAAGCTTGCCCAGAGCGTCCACGGTCTGCTGCGTGGGGTCGAGGATGTCCATAAGGCGCTTGTGGACCCTCATCTCGAACTGTTCACGGGACTTCTTGTCCACATGGACCGAGCGCTGAATCGTGTACTTGTGAATGTTGGTGGGCAGAGGAATAGGCCCAGCCACGCCGGCGCCGGTATTGCGCGCCGTGTCCACGATTTCCGCCACAGCCTTGTCCAGGATGCGGTAATCGTAAGCCTTAAGCTTGATACGGATACGATCACTGCCAACTGTCGTCATTGCGAATCTCCATTTTCTGGCAAACCCGCTCCGGCTGATCCCTGTCGGAGTATTTCAGCCGGAGAATCCACCGCCGAAAAGGCGGCTGACCGGTCAGAACGCCGGTCATTTCATGAGGCTTTTCCCAACGCTCACCTTGCGTGGGAAAAAAGCCCTTCGTTCCTACACCTCAAAGGCAGGATACGACCAAAGACGCCTTTGAATCTTCAAAGTCGTTCGGCTCATGTGGATATGTATGCGGGGGATAAAGAGAAGAACGGAACCAATGGCGACCGCTTCGAGCCCAGCAAAAAGTCCATAAAAGCCGATCCTGGTCGCCAACCCGGCCTGTACCGGAAAATTGCTTTCCGTCAAACAGGTGGTTCCGCAGGAGCCAACACATACCCGGTACCTGGATTGCCCAATCTACCGGAAACCCTTGCAATCCGCGAAGTCTCGGATCGCCGTGGTCTGACATCTTAGGCATGTGTGACGCCTGCAAATGTCAAAACCCTGATCGAATGCTCAGAGTACAGCAGGACAGATTCCATCTGCCCTTCCCTGCCGTCCAGGGAAACGCCCATGGGATGGGCGAGGTCTATTTGTAGCTTCACCGCCCCCGGGAGTCAAGTTTTTTTTGTTTTTTTTCCATTTTTTCCCAGAAGCCGAAAAAAGGCATTTTTTTCAGCGATTCCGCCCTACGGCGAAGGACGCTCCCGCCCTCACGCTTCCCCGGAACAGCCCCTATTCGCCTTCGCTTCGAGGGAAAAGCCCGTGCAACATGAGGAAACGCTGCAGAGGCCTTCACGCATCCACGCGGAAAAAGGCCTGCCGCGGCCATACCCGCCGTCCCCGGGGACGCGTCTTCGCAAGAGCCGGAAACATTCCTGCACACCGGCGGCAATTTTTGACGCCACTTTTTCAAGCCGGCCTGCGGCCGAACCTGCCCCGACAAAGACGAGCGGTACAACAGCAAAGAGAAAGCCCCGGGCTTTCGCCGCCCTCGCGGCCATGGGAACATGCCCGGAGAACTCCCTGCGGCAGACTTACCTAAAAGGAAAACCAGCTCGTCCCCGGCTCATGCAGCTTTTCCCCGGAGGATGCCTGCTTTTCGTCGCTCATGCCGCGATCAGGCCAGTAGGCTTCGTAATAGGCAGTTTCGGAAGCTGCATCGCCTATGAGGAAAAGCTCGTCCGCCGCCTGGAATTCCCGGTGCGGATCAGGGTTGACCAGCATTTCGCCGGAGGCCGTCTTCACCGCCACCACGTTACAGCGCAGATTCTTGCGAATGCCGCTGTTGACGAGGTTCTTCCCGGCCAACCCTACCCCAGCGACGGCCCGGAAGATATTCAACCCCTCGTTGAGCATGAACACCCTGCCCGGTTCCAGAAGGTTGATGATATCATTGGCCACAAGAGAAGCCAGGGATAGCACGAGATCTGCTCCGGCCATGTGCAGCACATGCACGTTGCGGTCAAGATTGGTGCGGGTGATGATCTGCACGTCGGGCCGAAGCTTGCGGCAGTAAATGGTAAGGTAGATATTGATATCGTCGTCGTGGGTGGTGATGATGATAGAAGGGGAAGTCCTGATACCCGCCTTTTCCAAGGTGACAGGATCGGAGGCGTCGCCCACCTGCACGCGCACGCCGGGGATGCGGGAGGAAATGTTGGACCTGTCCACCACCACGACATCCTGCCCGCGTTCTTTCAAAGCCAGCGCGGCAGCGGTTCCCACCCGGCCGCCGCCGAGTACCAGCACCGGGCCGGCCTGCTCCGGTGCAGCCTCTTCCCTGGCTACGAAGCGGGAAAAATTATCCATCTGCCTGCGGGAGCCGGCCATGACGAGCACCTTGTGCTCTTCCAGCACCGTATCCGGGCCGGGATGCTCGAACACGCCGTGATTCCAGAGCCCCACCACGTTGACGCCCGTCCTGCCGCGCAGATTACTTTCCCGGAGCGTCTGCCCGCTGAGGGAAGTCTGCTTCACCGGGGCTTCCGCGACGACCAGGGGGCCGAACGTAGCCAGCGGACTCACCGTAAGGCTGCCGCTGATGACCCTGCGCGTGAGGGACTGCCCGAGGACCTTGCGGAACTGGAATACCCTGGAGCAACCTGCGAGCTTGAGGATTTCGATGGATTCATCCTTCTCCGCACGGGAAACCATGGGCACGTTCTTATCCAGTTCCCGCAGGGTGAAGGCCACGTTGATATTGCGCACATCGGCGTCCAGCGCCACCACGATGCGGGCGTTCTGGGCATGAAGGCCGCGGTAGACCTCGGCATCGTCGTAATCGCCCACCACGGCGTGGAGACCGAGATCCATGAGGTCAAGGGCCTGCTGCGTATTGGCGCACAGAAGCACGCTGAAGAATCCGTAGCGGGAAAGTACCTGTGCGAGGTTGCGCGTCACAGGGCTTATGCCCACGATGATGATGTGGCTACGCACCGAAGCCGGCAGGCTGTGCTTCACTTCCTTTTTCTTCTGTGCCTCCAGCCATGGAGTGTATACGAACTGGATAAAGGAAGAAGGCAGCACGATGAGCAGGCCCACAATACCGGTGAGCAGCACCACTATGGAAAAAATCATGCCCAGATCAGAATGGAAGGTAATATCGCCGAACCCCAGCGTGGACATGACTGTGAGCGTCCAGTACAGCCCGGTGATCCACGAATATTCGCGCCCCTCGTATTCCATGATATAGTGGAAAAGCACGCTGAACACGGCCACACACACGGCAAGGACGAGGATGAAACGGAAGAAGTAGCCGAAATTGCGGCGCGCCCCTTTCTGGCACAACATTGAAAACTGACTGGAAAAAAATTTCATGGCGGCAGTATGCCCCACCCTTGCGGCAGGAGGGCTGAAAAGGCCGCCGCCCCGTTACCGGAGCGGCGGCCCGTCTGTCTGTCAGGAGGCGTCCATGCGGGCGCCGGATAGTCCGTTAAGGCTTAGAAGCCCTTGGACTGCATGTAGTTGATGAGATCGGTGACACGGACGGAGTAAGCCCATTCGTTGTCGTACCAGCTCACCACCTTGGCGAGGGTGCCGTCCTGCACGGTGCAGTATTCGGATTCCACGATGGAGGAACGGGAATCGCCCTTGAAGTCCATGGATACGAGGGGAAGGTCGTTCACACCGAGGATGCCCTTCAGGTAGGTATCAGAAGCGGCGCGGAAGGCGTTCACCAGGGTTTCGGCGTCGGTGGACTTTTCAAGCACGGCGGTGAAGTCCACAATGGACACGGTGGGGGTGGGCACACGCAGGGCGTAACCGGCGAAGCGGCCCTTCAGGGAAGGAATGACTTCGGCCACGGCCTTGGCGGCGCCGGTGCTGGTGGGGATGATGTTCAGAGCGGCAGCGCGGGCGCGACGCAGATCCTTATGGGGCAGGTCGAGGATACGCTGGTCGTTGGTGTAGGAGTGCACGGTGACCATGCTGCCGAGCTTGATGCCGAATTCCTGGTGCATGACCT
>NZ_DYZA01000117.1 GCF_020741395.1 Mailhella massiliensis
AAATCGAACTCAAAGCTCTATTTCCCAACTCGCTCTTCACTTGTCAAAGAACCGTGCCGCTCACTCGCGGCGGTGTTGCTTTATGCAACTTTTCGTTTCCCCTGTCAACAACTTTTTTCAAAAGTTTTTTCGGAGGAAGCGCTTTCGGCTTGCGCTCCTTGGGGCCGCTGTGCCTCAGCGCGTTTTCGAGTTATGCCCATTTCCCCCCGATCTGTCAAACACTTTTTTTACCTTTTTCCGAAGTTTTTTCGAGATATTCTTTCAACACTATGATAATACTCATTCTTTTATCCAATTTTTTTCCTCTTCTCCCGCGCTGAAATACCCGTTTTCCGGATGCTTCCCGCGCCTTCAGGCAAAAACACGGAAAAATATCCCTCGCCGCGACTTAAAAACCAAGGGGAAGGCTGTGACCTTCACCTTGTTAGATGAGCTCTGGAAAGACTCCTCCCATTTCATAAAAAGAACGCTCCGGCCATGCCGCCACAGATGCTCCGCCTCTCCGGGAAAACAACATGCCCGCGCCTCTCTTCCGCAACGGAACGCCTTTCAGCCTCTTCCGGGGACATGCCGCCCGGAGAGCTTCTTTCAGTCTGCCTCTCCTCGTTATCCTGTCCTGCCCGCAGCACACAGTAAGCTCCCTTATAAAAAGCCGAGGGAATATCTCCCCCCGGCACAATCTTCTGGCGACTTTTCCGTCAGAGCCGCCCCTTTCTCAGGAAGCGGCCCTTGCAGGAGGCGTGGTGACTACCCCCTGCTCCGCCGCCCAGAGGCAGATATCCTCCTTCCTTATGGCCGCAGCCATCATGCCGGGGAAGATATCCGGCGTACAGGCAAAGCAGGGGACTCCCAGAGCGGCAAGACGCCCGGCGAGAGCCTTGTCGTAGAAGGGGCTGCCCTCGTTGCTCAGGGCAAGCAGAGTGATGAACTGCACGCCGGACTGCACAAGCTCATTTGCCCTCTGGAGCAGATTCTTCTCCACGCCGCCCTCGTACAGGTCGGAAATGAGCACCATGATGGTGTTGCGCGGATCCGTGATGAGCGACTGGCAGTAGCCCACGGCCCGGTTGATATCAGTGCCGCCGCCGAGCTGGACACCGAACAGGATATCCACCGGGTCGCGCATTTCCTCCGTAAGATCCACCACCGAGGTATCAAAAACCACAAGGCGCGTGCGCACGGCGGGCAGAGAAGCCATGACCGCACCGAAGATGCTGGAATACACAATGGAATCCGCCATGGAGCCGCTCTGGTCGATGCAGAGAATCACTTCCCTCTGAGGCCGGTGCGCCTTACGGCCGAAGCCGATGAGCGTCTCCGGGACCAGGGAATGGTATTCTTCCTGCCAGTGCCGCAGGTTGGCCCGGATGGTGCGGTTCCAGTCTATTTCCGAGGCTCGGGGGCGGCGGTTGCGCACGGCCCTGTTGAGCGCTCCCGTCACAGCTGTGCGCATGGGTTCCTCAAGCTTCTTTAAAAGCTCTTCCACCACTTTGCGCACCACAAGCCGCGCCGTCTCCCGTGTCTCCGGGGGAATGACGCCGTTCAGCGACATGAGCGTGGAGATAAGATGCACGTCCGGTTGCACGGATTCGAGCATTTCCGGCTGAAGCAGCATATCTTTAAGATGCAGGCGCTCAAAGGCATCCTTCTGCATGGCGCGCACTACGGTGGAAGGGAAGTAGTTGCGTATGTCTCCCAGCCAGCGAGCTACGCGAGGGGAAGATGCACCGCTGCCGCCCCGCAGTCCCCTGCCCTCATCTGCGCGATCATAGAGCAGGGAAAGAGACTCGCTCATACCCTTGTCTTCAGGGCTGAGCTGGATATCGGAACAGCAGCTCACGGCTTCATCGCCAAGGGCAAGCATCCAGCGCCGCATGCGTTCCTTTTCCTGCGCATTATCCATGACTCACCTCACTTTTCCCCATTTCGCCGGCAAGGCCGAGCAGGCGCCGCAGAAGCGGTAGAGGAAGAGCCGCCCGCTCATCGTCCCATTCCGCATGCCCCTGCGACATGGCAGGCGCAACAGAGCCTCCGCGACGGGCACGCTCCGCAAGCTGCCTGCGCTCAGGCGCGGAAAACGCCGTGAACGTCCTGCGCAGCATGGGCAGCACCGCGACGAACTGATTTTCGGAAAGCCCCGCCAACCAGGCGTCTACCATGCCCCAGAGAACATCGTCGTGCATAAGCAGCATGGCGCTCTGTCCGAGAAAGGAGGAAAGCCAGGCCGCCGCCATTTCCGGTTCCGACACAGGAGAAAGGGCAAGCCCCATCTGCGTGGCCACGTCTTCCGCAGAAAGGATTTCATCGTCGAAAAGAAGCCTCGCCGCCAGACCGCGCAGGCATGCGTGCACACCGCTCTCTTCCGGGATAAGGCGGAAGAGAGCCGCATGCCACTCAGAAGAAAGATCCTCACGGCTCATGAGGCGCAGCGCTTCATGCGTGGCGCGCAAAGCCTCACCCAGAGGCCGGGAACTGTCCTCGTCGAGGCCCGAGCAGGCTGCGTGCAATCCCACAGCCACACGTGGCACCATACCTTCCACCAATGTGAGCACCATACCTGTGTCCGTGCCGCGCACATCACCGTAGCGGGCAAGGCGAACCAGCTCAGGCAGGGCGGAAAGAAGTTCCAGCGTATCGGTGGCAAGCGCGGCCCTGTCCTTCACCTCGGCTGCGAGGTTGTCCATGATTCCCCTGAGATCGGCGAGCAGCGCAGCGTCCATCAGGCGAACAAGCTCCGCCAGGTCTGCGTGGGAGGCATGGTCCGCTGTGCACCTCTCCGCGGCCTCCAGAAGCGTATTGCCCCAGCGGCTGGCACGGATAATATCAATGACCAGCTTCGGTTCCCACTGCAACTGCCACAGTTCATGGAAAGTGCCTTTACCTCCTCCTTCGCGCCGGTCCGTACCCCAGGGAATGTCCAGAAGCTGCATACGGTGCAGCATGCGGCTGCGCTCCAGATCCTTCTCCTGACGAAGGTCGAGATCCAGCGTCTTCTGCGAGGCCTCGGGCTTCAGCCTGAACCTTTTCTGAAAGCGCTCGATATCCTTCTGAAGCGGAACCATGGGCACCTGTTCCGGTACCCGGCCGAGCTTCTCCCCGATGATGAGCCTGCGCTCAATGAGGCGCATGGGAACTTCGTCCCCCATGCAGACCACGGTAAGGAGTGCTTCCCAGAGCTCGGGCAAGCCCGGCCCGGGACGATGACGCAAAGAGGCCAGCGTTCCGGCGAGCCTCGCGGATTCGATGATATGGGCGGGAGAGCAGTCCAACCCCTCTTCACGGAACAGACGAGCGGCCGTAGTAAGCCAGTGCACGGCGCGCGATTCCATATCCGCTCCGTGCAGAACATGTTCATACCACGCAGGGGACAATACGCCCGCACCATATCCGCTCATGACGCTCAAATCCGCATACGACCAGGGCGCCCAGGTAGCCACGGTCTTCATGCGGGAAAGCCCCTTCAGGCAGGCATTATCCGCCCGGGCGGGCACGTCCGCCTCCAGTGCGGGAACATGCCACGCACCACAGACCACGGCGATGCGGGAAAAACCCTCCTTTTTCGCACGGCGCAGGCATACGCGCATGTGCGCCTCGCGCCGCATCTCCTCTTCCGGCTGCTTGAAGCCCGGCTTCTCGCGCTCCGCCCGCATATCCGTCATGAGCTCACGAACAGCCTCAAAAAGCTCAAGGCCATCCATTCGCTCCTCTATCATGGCGTTCCACCATGCCTCGCCGCTTTCATAGCCGGCAATCGCCGCCAGCTCATCCAAGGGATCGTCATAAAGGCCTTCAGGTTCCTCCCCGGGGGATTCAGTCTCTTCCATCACGGGCTCAAGCTCCTCCGTGACGACTCCAGGTTCCTCCACTGTCGGAGGTGTTTCCTCCGGCTCCGCAGAGACCTCTCCCCTGGCCCTTTTCTCTTCCGCGATATCGGCAAGACGCTGCCGCTCAGTCTCCTCATCCCTCTGTACGGCGAATTTCACGGCGGCGGGAAGATCCATGAAGCGCAGCGGAATGTGCTTCTCCTGCGCATAGCGCAGGGCCTTCCATTCAGGAGAATATTCCGCAAGCGGGAAGAAGGTGGCAAAACGCGCATCCTCCTCCGCATACACCAGAATCGCCACAGGGGGCACCAGTGACTCATCGGCAAGGAAGGAAAGCACGCTCTCCCCTTCGGGGGGCCCTTCCAGAAGAATGCAGTCCGGCTGCCATTGCTCAAGCGCACGGGAAAGACTGCGCGCACACCCCGGCCCGTGATGGCGTATACCGAAAATACGAATCCGGTCTTCGTCCATGTTCAATCCACATCGCGGCAGGCGCGGTACAGGTCCTTCCAGTCGCTCCGTTCCTTCATGACGGTTTCCAGATACTCATGCCAGATCACGCGGTCCTGCACCGGATCCTTGACTATGGCGCCTACGAGACCCGCCGCCACGTCGCCCGCCCTGAGGCTCCCGTCCCCGAAATGGGCGGCAAGCGCCATACCGCTGTTCACCACGGAAATGGCTTCCGCCGTACTCAAAGTGCCGGAAGGCGTCTTGACCTTGATCTTGCCGTCCTCCGTCTTGCCGTTGCGAAGCTCACGGAATACGCGCACCACGCGCCGCACTTCCTCCAGCGCCGGAGCTTCGGCGGGCAGTTCCAGGCTTCTGCCCATCTCCCGGACGCGCTTTTCCACAATGGCGACTTCCTCATCCTCCGTGGCGGGGACAGGCAGCACCACGGTGTTGAAACGACGCTTGAGCGCGGAGGAAAGCTCGTTGACGCCCTTGTCCCTGTTGTTGGCTGTGGCTATGACGTTGAAGCCGCGCACGGCCTGTACTTCCTCATTGAGTTCAGGAATAGGCAGGGACTTTTCCGAAAGGATGGTGATGAGCGTATCCTGTACGTCTGCCGGGATGCGGGTCAGCTCCTCTATGCGGGCGATGCGGCCTTCCGCCATGGCGCGCATGAGAGGGCTTTCCACCAGGGCGTTTCTCGAAGGCCCCTTGGCAAGCAGCTCGGCATAATTCCAGCCGTAACGCATCTGTTCTTCGCTCGTGCCCGCCGTACCCTGGATGATGAGCGTGGAATCGCCGCTCACGGCCGCCGCCAGATGTTCCGAAACCCACGACTTGGCCGTGCCCGGTACGCCGTAGAGCAAAAGCGCGCGATCCGTGGCGAGGGTGGCCACGGCAATTTCCATAAGACGCCGGCTGCCTATGTACTTGGGCGTCACTTCAAAACCGTTTTCCAGCGTACCTCCCATAAGATAGGTGCAGACGGCCCAGGGAGAAAGTTCCCAATGCTCAGGGCGCGGGCGCGTATCGGCCTTTTTCAGTTCAGCCAGCTCTTCGGCAAACTGCTGTTCAGCGTGTCGGCGCAGGACACGGGAGGAAGCGCCGTTCTTTTTTTCTGTCATGGTCATAACACCCCTTTATCGGGTTGACGGTACGGAAAAATATCTGCCGAGCGCCTCACGCTGAAGGGCTACGGCAGAAAAACTGCCCACAATATTGCGGTTGGACGAATCACTGTCGGGCGGGAAGGCGAGAAACTCCCGCGCGCCCGCAAGCATGTCCAGAGGAAGCAGCGCGGCAAGCTCCCCGGCCACGGAAGCGAGATAATAATCCCAATTCTTCGACGAAAGCCTTTCCTTCATAAGGGAAAGGGCCTTTTTCGCGAGAGAGGGGGACATGAGGTATCCCTCCTCCTGCCGGGAACGGATATCCTGCAGAAGGTCAGGCAGGTTTTCCGCCGTGAGCATACTCTCCCAGGCACGATCCCGCTCGCTCCCTGTCAACATGCCCGCAAGGCGGAACCCTCCGAGCCTGTTGCCGGAGCTGCTCGGCCACACGCCTCCCTTCTTCACCCTCTGCAGCATGGCCTGTGCCCAAGAGGCGTCGGCTTCACGTTCAAAGGCGTCCCCCCAGGCTATCTGAAGGACATTCTTCCACTCCGAGCGCTCTGAAAGTTCCAAAAGCTCGTCCGGCGTCTTTCCCGTGTGGGCACTCCACCAGGCAAGAGGCACGGCTGAAGCCATCTGATACAGCCAGCCGGCCCGGGGCCCGAACCGGGAAAAAGGAGATTTTTCAGTAATGAGATCATCCCCCCAGGAAGCATCGTAGCTTTCGGGAGGAACAATGAATTCCTTTTTTTCGCGCCCTTTCAGTGCCGAAACGATGCGACGCAGCACAGAAGGCGCATCTCCCGCTCCTTCTTCCGCCGAAGCGACGTCCATGCAGGAAAGAAGACGCTCACCCATGCGCGCAACATAGCGGCTCCCCGGCAGGCGGGAAAGCAGCTCCGCCGCCGCTTTCTTCACTTCCCTGCCGCGATCCTTCCGAAGTATGCGCTCCAGAAGCTCTTCATCCTCCAAGCTCAGATTGCGAATAAAAAGCGTGAGCAGATCCCTGCGCTCCGCCGCTCCCATGGACGGCATATCGCGCTCGAACCTTTCCCGTGCCGCGCCGGGATCGCGCAAGCGCTCCAGAAGAAAAAAGGCCTTGCGCTGGGCAGGGCGGCCGTGATCCCACGCCTCCTGGTCAAGCTCATCTTCAGAAGCGACGGCAAACAGGCTCCATGCCGGATTGCGGTCGGAAAGCCACAGGCCCCGCTCTCCCAATACACGGGCTAGGGCCGGGCGCAGGGCCGGAGTCTCCCGCCCCATGGCAAGGGCAGGAACGAGAAGAGAGGGCGGAAGCACCATGTTCCTTGCTGAAAGGTACGCTATGGCCTCCCCTTGCAGGCGGAAAAATCCCTCCCGGAAAATTTCTCCGAACACATCCACTACGGGTGCGCTTTCCGGCAGCATGTCGCGGGGCTCCGCCGGGCACACGGGCGGAAGAGGAGCGCCGATTTTTTTCTCCGCGACATGCCCTGCTCTTACGCATACGGCAAGTACACCCGCTCCTCGCAGCAGTGCGCCCGCATCGTCCCCAGGAAAGGCGGCCGCTATCTCCTTCAGAACAAGGCCGGTCGGCGTATCGTCGGGAGAAAAGGCCGGCGGACGCCGCTCCGTGCCGAGCAGAGCCTGCGAACCAAGTATCCTAAGCCTGGCATCCATGGCAGCCTCCCTGTTCACAGGATTGCGTCTGAACAAAGGCCCCGGCAAGGCGCAGCACCTCGCCGTCCCATTCCCCGCATACGGTAAGAGGATTGCCCCCGCTGCGGGCCAGAAGCTCCCATGCCTCTCCGTCACTCATGACAAGGGGAAGCGCCCTGTCCTCTCCGGCCAGAAGATACCAGCGCTCCTCCTCACAAAAGAGCTTCGCTCCAGAAAAAAACAGCGGCAGGGGCAGCTGCCACGGGTTGGCCGCCACGGCGCGGGCCATGGAAGAAAAAGCCTCCTCCAGTGTGAAGGAAGGCAGAGCTCCCCCGGGTTCCTGCACGGGAGCATCAGCAACTACGGCCCGCAGGGGTGAAGCTCCGGGATAGAAGGCAAGGGTCATGCGTACGCTCCCGCCCGGAGTAAACACAGGCTCAAAGGTACGACTTTTGTGGGAAAAATCCAGAAGCAGGGCTATACGTCCCGAGGCGTTGCCGTAAAGCCAGACACGCCGCCGCCAGAGCTTGTCCTCTTCCTCAAAGGTGATGCCGATCACGGTCCACACCTCCGACACGCGCTCTTCCCCGGAAAGCACACTTTCCTTATCGGCGGCAAGGCCGAGGGCGGCGCGTACGTCGGCCTTCTCTTCCGGGGAAAGAGAGTCCATACGGGAAAAGGCGTCCACCAGAAGCTGAAGCTCGCCGAGACTGCCGAGAAGACGGCCGGGCCAGTCCTGCCCGTTGTCCACAACGCCCTCAAGGGCGAGCAGCCGGGCGGCCATGCCCGGGGCCTGCGCATCCACCATGCGCGCGGCGAGACGCCCCCATTCGCCGTACTGCCCTGAAAGAGAAGACAGGCCGCAGCGAACCTGATCGCCCATCCAGCGCGAAAGCTCCTCAAGGCCCGTGGCCATGCGTGCAAGCCGCGCAGCCTCCTTTTTGGGAGAAGGAAGAGCATGTTTTTTCCGTGCCTGCCCTTCTTCCTTTCTTGCGGCTCTCTGCTGACGGCCTTCCAGCCATTCGGATACCCACGCGGGACGCTCGCCCTCGGTAAAAACGGCTTTTTGCTGCGCCAGAAGCAGAAGAAGCGCCAAGGCATGTTTGCAGGGAATTTTCCGGCTGGGACAGGAACAGGAGCAGGCCGGGCCGGAAAGATCCACCTTCACCTGATAGGGTTTGGAACCGCTCCCCTGGCAGAGTCCCCATGCAGCGGCCTCATCAGCTCCAAGAGACTGCCATTTACCGGGGGAAGCCAGGCCGCGCGCCGCCTTGACCGACGACTCATCCGGGGCCATGGCAAGAACAGCATCCACCGTGATATCCATACAAGCATACTCCGAAAGCTGCGATGACGCGCCGTGCGCGCCGGGCAATCCAGAATCGAGGGAAAACGGAGGAGGAAGACTGTCCGGAAAAATCGAAACTTTCCTTACA
>NZ_DYZA01000118.1 GCF_020741395.1 Mailhella massiliensis
AAACGGAACTTGCTCTAATAAAAAAACCTTCCGGGAGAAGCCGGAAGGGAAGGAGGAAAGATTGTCTGCGACGTTGAGGGGGCACGGAGTTTTTTCCGGGCGGCCGGGCAGGGGCGGCAGGATGCAGGCCGCGGCACGAGCGTTTTTTCAGCCCTGCCCGTAGGAGGAGCGGATCAGAGCCGGTCCCCGGTCTGAAGGTCCGTCACTTCTATTTCTCCGTCCTCGCCGAGGAAGACCTGATAGCGCCTGAGCCCCTGGCTCTGCGTGCCGAGCACGCGGGGCAGCACTTGAAGCATGCTGAAAAGCAGGGTGTGGAAATCTTCGTTGGAAGAGGAGCAGCGCAGGGCAGTACGCCATATCTGGCGGCCTTCCCCGCCTTCTCTGTCGAGCTCATAGGCTTCGATGAGCAGGTTTGCGGCGTAGATGGTGGAGCTTGTCACCACCGGTTCCTCCACAAAGATGTAGTCGACATAGCTGTACCGTCCATGGCCCACCACCACGGGGTGGGCTCGGGTGATGGTGCTCGTGTCTACATACACGCGCGGCTCCTCCATCCAGTAGCTGACGACGGCGCGGTTCTGCGCGTCGCCTTCCACCACCGTGTAGCCCCGGGACTGGAAGGCCGGAGTGATCCGGCGTACTATGTCGCGGAATTGCAGATCCGTGGCTTTTTCGCCTTCGTTGCCCGGTACCAGCACATAGCTCGTGCCCGAAGGCGGGTGCTCATCGCTCAGGGAATCCACGGCTACCTGATAGTAAGTACCGCATCCGGAAAGCAGAAGAAAGGAAAAAAGGAGAAGAAGGCGCAGGAAGGGCATGCTATCCTCGCAGGCGGGTAGGGATGGTGCGGGGGAATAAAAAAGGGTTACCGGAACCCGGTAACCCCGCCTTTCAAATGGTGCGCCCGGCGCGAGTCGAACGCGCGACCTACAGCTCCGGAGGCTGTCGCTCTATCCAGCTGAGCCACGGGCGCAAAGGGAAAAAGCCCTCATACGCAAGGCACTATGCCCTGCAGGAGGCAGATTGTCAACGCTTTTTATGCGAGGAGCAATCCTCAGCGTCCCATACCGCTGAGGAAGTCCTTGTTGCTTTTGGTACCCTTCATCTTGTCCAGCAGAAATTCCATGCTGTCGATGGGGGACATGGGCGCAAGGATCTTGCGTAGTATCCATACCCGGTTGAGCACGTCCTCGCCGAGCAGGAGGTCTTCCTTGCGGGTACCGGTGCGGTTGATATCTATAGCGGGGAAAACGCGCTTGTCGGAGAGATGGCGGTCAAGGTAGATTTCGCAGTTGCCGGTGCCCTTGAACTCTTCGAAAATGACTTCGTCCATGCGCGAGCCTGTGTCGATGAGCGCCGTGGCGATGATGGTCAGCGAGCCGCCGCCCTCGATGTTGCGGGCCGCGCCGAAAAAGCGTTTGGGCCTTTGCAGGGCGTTGGCGTCGAGGCCGCCGGAAAGTACGCGGCCGCTGGAGGGGGTGACGGTGTTGTAGGCACGCCCGAGGCGGGTGATGGAGTCGAGCAGAATGACGACGTCGCGCTTGCGTTCCACGAGGCGCTTGGCTTTTTCCAGCACCATTTCACATACCTGCACATGGCGTTGCGGAGGTTCGTCGAAGGTGGAGCTCACCACTTCCGCGCTCTTCACCGTGCGTTCCATGTCCGTCACTTCCTCGGGGCGTTCATCCACCAGAAGGATGATGAGGTATACGTCGGGATAATTGGCGTTGATGGCGTTGGCGATGGTCTGCAGAAGGATGGTTTTGCCCGTGCGGGGCGGGGCGACGATGAGCGCGCGCTGCCCCCGGCCTATGGGCGACATGAGGTCGATGATGCGCGACGACATGTTCTTGGAGTCCGTCTCCATGCAGAACTGCTGGTCGGGATACACCGGGGTGAGATTGTCGAAAAGTACCAGATGGCGGGCGTTTTCCGGCGGCTCGAAGCCTATTTCATTGACGCGCACCAGGGCAAAATAGCGTTCCCCTTCCTTGGGAGGACGAATCTGCCCGGAAACACAGTCGCCTTTGCGCAGATGGTAGCGCCGTATCTGCGAGGGGGAGACGTACACGTCGTCCGGGCCGGGCATGTAGCTGCACAGGGGGGAGCGGAGAAATCCGTAACCGTCCGGAAGAATTTCGAGCACGCCGTCGCTGTGAATGACGCCGTTCTGGGAGGCGCAGGCCTGAAGCAGGGCGAAGATCAGCTCCTGCTTGCGCATGGAACTGGCGTTCTCAAGCTGATACTTTTCCGCCAGATCCATGAGATCCTGCATTTTGCGCGTCTTCAGTTCCGTAAGGTTGAGAACGCTTTCATCAAGAAGGGAATCAGTTTCTACTGTTTCGGGCTCAACAGGAGCTTTACGTTTCCGTATGGGCATAGAGAATACCACCGGGAAAGAGAGAAATGGGAGGACACATCACGCCGAAAGGGCGCGAACTCGGAAAAGAAAGAGGAGTGGGGAACCCCCGCAGAAGAACGGGTGCGAAAAAACTATAGATGTTTTTTCCGCTGTTGGCAAGTCCTGGAGCCTCAGCGTTCCTTTCTGCGTGTGTTGGCCACGTTGATGGCGCGCTCCGGCCCGTCGACGGCAAAGCGCAGTATGGCGTCCACAATATGGGGGAAGGTCTGTTCCATGATTTCCAGGTCGGGGCCGAAAAAGCGTCCGAGCACCCAGGATATGACCTGCTCCTTGTCCTGCGGTTTGCCTACGCCTACGCGCAGGCGGTAGAACTCCGGCGTGCCCAGGCGCTGCTGTATGGATTTTATGCCGTTGTGCCCTGCGGCGCTCCCGCCCTTCTTGAGTTTCATCCTGCCCGGTTCGAGGTCGAGCTCGTCATGAATCACGAGAAGCTGTTCGGGCTTCAGCTTGTACCATGCCATAAGGGGCTGGACGGCGTCGCCGCTCAGGTTCATGAAGGTCTGCGGTTCGGCCACAAGCCAGGTTCCGCCGCGCGGAATCTGGATGCGCCAGAGCAGCGCGTTGAACCTTGCGCCGGAAAGCTGTTCCGGAGCGCGGCCGTTGCCGCGTTCCACTTCTTCCAGAAGTGCCTGCGCCGCCATGAAACCGATGTTGTGGCGCGTGCCCCGGTACTGGGGCCCCGGGTTACCGAGGCCGACGATAATTCCGTTGAGATCCATGGGTGTCCTGATGGGTAGAGGCCCCTGCCGTGCACAGGGCGCCCGCGTCGGCGGGGATTTCATTTCACGGGGCCTTCGGGCATGCCTGGAAGGGCTGCGCGGAAGGATATCTGGAGTGCGGAAAAGGCCGTGCCGGTGAGGCGGCGCGGAGCGGAAGGGCCGTGAACAAGAAGCCTTTCCCGAAATGCGGGAGGGGGCGTGTCGTGCACAATGTGCGGCAGAGGCCGCCGCCTGTCAAGCCCTCCTTGGCAAGCGAGCCCTCTGGTGGTAAAGAGAAGGGCCTTGACCTTACAGTAAAAAATCGCGGGGGTTCGTATGCCGCAGTTGTACCGTTTGAACATTGTCGTTTCCGAAGACGATTTCCCTCTGGCCCAGGCCCTTGTGGGGGCGGGCGCGAAAGCGGGCTGGGAAGAGGAATCCCTGCCCTCCGGGGACATGCTTCTGCGTGTCACGTCTGAAGACGAAGGGGAATGCGACGCCCTTGCCGGGCAAATGGCCGCTTTTGTGCCGGAAGCTTCCCTCAGCCGGAAGTCCTTCCCGACAGGGATTGGAATGCAGGCTGGCGCAGCTACTTCACTCCGGTGGAGGCCGGGGATTTCCTCATCCTTCCGCCGTGGATGAAGGATGAGGACGCCGGGGGCCGCATCCCCGTCATTATCGAACCGAAGTCGGCCTTCGGTACCGGGCATCATCCTACCACCACCATGTGCCTTGAGGCCATGAGCCGCCTTCGCGCGGCAGGAGCTATGAAAGCCGGTCAGCGCTTTCTTGACATGGGCACGGGCACGGGGATTCTCGGCATAGGCTGCGTGAAGATGGGCCTTTCGGGCTTCGGCGCGGACATAGACCCGCTCTCCATCGACAACGCGCGGGAAAACTGTGAGATGAACGGCATTGCCGAAGGCTTCGAAATCCGCGAGGGCAGTGTGGAGCTGGTGCGGGGGCAAAAGTTCGACGTGGTCATTGCCAATATTCTCGCCGGACCGCTCCGGGAAATGGCCCCCGCGCTGATCCCGCTGGTCAGGCCCGGCGGATGCCTCATCCTTTCCGGTTTTCTGGCGGTGCAGGCGCCCGGCATGCGGGAGGCCTACGCCTGCATGGGCGAGCCGGAAG
>NZ_DYZA01000119.1 GCF_020741395.1 Mailhella massiliensis
TTATCTTCATCGTCTATGAAGGTTCTATCATGACTATGAAAGTATGGCGCATTGAACAGCTTGCCATATCTATACCGCTTCCCATATGGATTGTATGGGCATGTATTCCTTTCAGTGCTTTTTTAACCGTATTACAGTGTTTCAAAAACATCTATGAACTTGTATCCGGACACAAGCTGGACGATGCAGGAGAGAAGGCATGAACGAACTGACCTTCATGTTTATCATACTCGCATGTATGCTGTTCATCGGCGTCCCCATCGGCGTTTCTCTCGGTATGGGAGTAATCGGCGCTCTGTGGTGGTCCGATGAATCCATGATGTTCTTCACCCAGAAGCTTTTCAATAACTTCGACTCCTTCCCCCTGCTGGCCATACCCTTTTTCCTGCTTTCCGGCGATATCATGGCAAGAGGCACTCTTGCCGACACCCTGCTGAATTTCTGCCGAAGCATGCTCGGCCACCGAAAGGCGGGCATGGCTTACATCACCATTGTTACCTGCCTGTTCTACGGCGCCCTCTGCGGGTCGGCCGCAGCCACCACCGCCGCCGTCGGTGCCACCATGATTCCGGCCATGGAAAGGGAGGGCTACCCCAAGTCCTTCTCTACTGCGGTCAACGCATCTTCCGGGGCGCTCGGCATCATCATCCCCCCGAGCATCCCCATGATCCTCTACGGAGCCTTCGGCGGCGTTTCCGTCTCCAGCATGTTCATCGCGGGCATTATTCCCGGATGCTTCGTCGCCCTCATGCTCATGGCCACGGCAGGCTTCATCTGTGCAAAACACGGCTACGGCAACGTACTGCCCAAAGCCAGCGCCCGGGAACGCTGGGAAAGCTTCCGCGAAGCCAAGTGGGCTCTCGGCGTGCCGATCATCATCCTGGGGGGCATCTACGGCGGCATCACCACCCCCACCGAAGCCGGCGTAGTGGCAGTCATCTACTCCCTCATCGTGGAAATGTTCATCCGCAAATCCATGACGCTGCCGCTGCTGTGCAAAATCATGGTGGATTCCGCCAACACCCTCGGCCTCATCATGCTGGTGCTCATCACTGCCAATGCGCTCGGCAACATCATGATGCTGGCCAATATCCAGGAAACCCTGCTGCACTGGGTGCAGTCGCTGACCAGCAGTTCCTATGTTCTTGTGGCCATTCTTCTCATCCTGCTCTTCATCCTGGGGATGTTTGTCGAAGTGTCCGCCATCATCCTTATCTTCGCACCCCTGCTCGTTCCCATCGTCACCAGCTACGGCATCGATCCTGTACATTTCGGCATCGCCTTCATCGTATCCATGTGCCTCGGCGGCCTCACTCCTCCCGTCGGCGTCAACCTGTTCATCGGCTGCAGCATCAGCGGGCTCAACATCGCCATCCTCACCAAGGCTATCCTGCCCTTCATAGGGGCGATTCTTCTTGCCGACTTCATTCTGGCGTATGTCCCGTTCTTCAGTCTGTGTCTTCTGTAATCCCATCCACACTCTAGCATGGAGTTCCCTATGAAAATGCGCTTCCTCTCCCTGGCTCTGGCCCTCGCGCTGAGTATCACCGGCACCGCCTTTGTGGCAGACAGCTATGCCGCACCCAAAAAAATCAAGGTCTGGACGGGCAACCCTGAAGGGGATCCTATCCTTGCCGGCATGAAGGATGCCTTCAAGCCCTTTGTGGAAAAGGAATCCAACGGCAAATATGTGGTGGAAATCTACCCTGCCATGACTCTCGGCGCTTCCGATTCCGCCTTCCAGGGAGCCCAGTTCGGAAGCATCCAGATCGTGGTCGACTCTGTGAACAATATCGGGCAGTTCATTCCCCAGTTTGCAGCCTTCGACGTTCCCTACCTTCTGCCCGACGAAGAAAAGCTGGAAAGAGCCTTCAACTCCAAAGCGGTAGAACATCTGTGGACCTTCGCGGAAAAGAAAGGCATCAAACCCCTTAATGTAGTGCTGGCCACCTACCGCGGCATTCTTTCCACAAAGCCCATCCTCAAACTGGAAGACACCAAGGGCGTCAAGGACAGAACCTCCAGCTCCAAATATCACATTGCCGCCATGGAAGCCCTCGGCTTCATCCCCACTCCCATGGCGGCATCGGAAGTGCTGACGGCCATACAGCAGGGCGTCGTCGATTCCGTGGACTATGAATGGCATGCTTTCGTGAACCAGCGTATCGTCGACGTGGCCAAGAACCTGCTTCTGTCCGATCACCTGCCGGTGCTGTATATGGCCTACACCAGCTCCGACTGGTGGGACGGCCTTTCCAAGGCCGACCGGGAAATGTTCTCCAACGCTCTTGAGGTCTACCGGCAGCACGTCATCAATATCTACAAGGAACGCAACTCCCAGGTCCTGGAAACCATGGCCAAGGACTTCGGCGTCACCATATCCCGCCTGAGCCCTGAAGAAAAAGCCCGCTGGATTGAAGCTTCCAAAGCTTCCCTGAAGAGCTTCCCCGCCGATATCGCAGCACTGGCGGAAGAAATCCGCGCTGCAGGCGAAGGCAAATAGTCAAACCTTTCAGAGGCGGGGCAGGGCAACATGCCGGCCCCGCTTTCTTTTCCATACGCTATCAGGAGAACGCCATGAAATGTCTTGAACCCGCGCGCCTCGGCACGCTGGAGCTGCGCAACCGTCTTATTTATCCGCCCATGGTGACCAGCTTCGCCACGGAAGAAGGCTTCGTCACCGACAGACTCATCGCCTACGCGGCGGAAAGGGCGCGCGGCGGAGTCGGGCTTTATACTCTGGAAGCCACCTATGTCACCGCCCAGGGCAAGGGATTCGGAAGAGGCGTAGGCATAGACAGCAATGACAAGCTCCCCGGCCTCAGACGCCTGACCGACGCCGTGCACGCCCAGGGCGGAAAAATTTCCGTACAGCTCCATCATGCAGGGCGCGAAACGTGGAGCGCAATCAGCAATATGCCGGTAGTGGCTCCCTCGGACTGCCCCGTGGCCTATTCCGAAGAACCGGTGCATGTGCTCACGCAGGAAGAAATCGCCGTCCTCGTGGGGCAGTTCGCCCAGGCCGCCGCCCGCGCAAAGGAGGCAGGCTTCGACGCCGTGGAAATACACGGCGCGCACGGCTACCTTCTCACCCAGTTCCTTTCCCCCTACACAAACAAGCGCACGGACGCCTACGGAGGTTCCCTGGAAAACCGTGCGCGCCTCAGCCTTGAAGTCATACGGGCCGTACGCGAAGCCGTGGGGCCGGATTTCACGGTGACGTTCCGCATGACGGTGGAAGAGAGCCTGCCCGGCGGACTGCCCCTTCAGGACGGCGCTGCCGCCGCAGCCCTCTTTGCCGGCACCGGCGCTATCGACGCCATACACATAGTCTCCGGCAACTACGCCACGCATCACACCGTCATCCCCCCGGCAAGCGAAGGCTACGTCATCAACAGGGCGCGAGCCATTGCCGTGCGCCAGGCCGTAGGGCCGGACTTCCCTCTCATCCTCGCAGGGCGCATCAAAACCGTGTTCCAGGCTGAGGAACTCATACAGAGCGGCATTGCCGACTTCATCGCCATGGGCCGCGCCCTTATCGCCGACCCTGAACTTCCCCGCCTCTGCGCGGAAGGAAAGTTCAACAGCGTCCGCAACTGCCTCGGCTGCAACGACGGCTGCGCCATGCGCACGGGCATAGGGCTCGACACTCTCTGCGCCGTCAACCCCTTCATGGGCTTTGAAGGGGAATTTCCCCTGGAAGAAAAGGCGGAGCGCCCCCTGCGCATTCTCGTGGTCGGCGGCGGCCCCTCAGGCATGGAAGGCGCGTGGTATGCCGCGCGCAGAGGGCACAGCGTCACCTTGTGCGAAAAACAGTCCCGCCTGGGCGGACAGTTCTTCCTGGCTTCCCTTCCTCCGTTCAAGAGCGACCTTGCCATTTATCTGTTCAATATGGCCCATCGCCTGAAGGATGCCGGGGTCGACGTGCGCCTGAACTGTGAAGCGGACGCCGATTTCATCCGCAACTTCCATGCGGACAAAGTCATACTTGCCACGGGAAGCCGGCCTCTTTCCCTGCCCTTCAAGGGGCTGGAAAGTGTGGCGCACCTTTTTGCCAATGAAGTGCTCGACGGCCGGCTCGACGACCTCGGCTCCCGCGTCGCCGTCATCGGCGGCGGCCTGGTGGGTGCGGAAACGGCAGAATACATCGCCCGCACCGGCCGGGAAGTGAGCATTGTGGAAATGGCGGACGATATTGCCCAGGGCATCCACCCCGTCATGCAGGACTTCCAGAAAAAACGCCTCGCCGCCCTGGGTACGACTGTTTTCACCGGGCACAGGGTCCTTTCCTTTGAAGGCTCCTCCATCACCGTCCAGGCAGACGGCAAGGAAAAAGTCCTCGGACCTTTCGATACCGTGGTTCTCGCCCTGGGCTCCCGTGCGGACGACACGCTCCGCCGTGAACTCGACAGGGCCGGCATCGCCTGCCTCAGCGTGGGCGACTGCGTGCAGGCGGGCCGCGTGCTCGCCGCCGTAAGTTCCGCCATGCGAACCGTTTACCAACTCTAAATTCTGCGTATCAAGGATACCCCCATGCAGTCCCCCATATTTTCCCCCGTGCATATCCATGCGCTCACGCTTCCCAACCGTATCGTGCTGCCGTCCATGGTCACCAACTACGGCGCGCGCAACGGCGAAGTCACCGACAGACTCATCCGCTACCATGTGGAGAGGGCCCGGGGCGGGTGTGCGCTGAACATTCTTGAGGCCACCTGCATCGACAGAGGCGGCCTGAGCTTCGCCCGAGGACTGGCTCTTGACTGCGACGCCATGATCCCGGGCATGCGCCGCCTTACCGATGCGGTGCATGCCGCCGGCGGCCTCATGGCCGTGCAGCTCCAGCACGGCGGCCGATGCGCCCTTCCCCAGTTCTCCGGGCAGCCGCGCCTTCTCGTGTCCCAGCTCCCCGGCGTGACCAGTGATGAAGAATCCCGGGAACTGACGGATGAAGATATCCGCCGCCTTGTCCGCGCCTATGCCGATGCCGCAGACAGGGCAAAACGCGCCGGATTCGACGCCGTGGAACTTCACGGCGCCCACGGCTACCTTATCCTCCAGTTCCTCTCCCCCCGCACCAATCAGAGGCAGGACGAATGGGGCGGAACGCCGGAAAAACGCATGCGCTTCGCGCTTGAAGTCCTCAGGGCCGTCAGGGAAAAGGTGGGCCCCGGCTTCCCCCTTCTGTTCCGCCTTTCCGTGGATGAACTCATTGCCGGCGGCCTCACCCTGGACATGGCCTGCGGCATAGCAAAAACTCTGGTTGAGGCAGGCATCGATGCTATTCATGTTTCCGTGGCCTGCCCGGAAACCAATCAGTTCGTCACGGCCCCGGCCTGCATCCCCATGGGCTGGAACGCCGAGCGCGCCGCCGCCGTCAGGGAGGCCGTGGGAGGCCGTATTCCCGTCATCGTGGTGGGACGCATACACGACCGTGCCACGGCGGAAAAGATCCTCAACGAAGGCAAGGCCGACCTGCTGGCCGTAGGCAGGGCGCAGATCGCCGACCCGCAGTTCGTGAACAAGCTGAAGGCCGGAGCCGACGACTCCATTATCCCCTGCATGTCCTGCAACGACGGCTGTATCGCCTCTACGGCCAGAGGGGAAAGCGTGACATGCGCTGTGAACCCCCGCGCCGGGCATGAACTGCTCTGGCCCGAAGTCCCCTCCGGCAGCCCCCGGCACGTCCTTGTCATCGGCGCGGGGCCTGCCGGCATGACGGCCGCCGCCACGGCCGCCGCACGCGGCCACAGGGTGACGCTGCTGGAAAAGAAAGCGCAGCCGGGCGGGCTTCTCAACACCGCCTGCCTGCCGCCCCACAAGGAGCTGTATAAAAAGCTCGCTCTCAGCATGGAGCGCCGCCTCGGCGAGCTCGGCGTGGAGATACTCCTCAACCGCGAAGCCTCCCCGGAAAACATCCGGGAGATTGCCCCGGATATCATCATCGCGGCCACGGGTTCCGTAGCGATGATTCCGGGCTTCTGCCGCAAAGCAGCCCCGCTCCTCCACAGCGCTGAGGAGGTCTTGCGGGGCGCTCCCGTGGGAAAGCGCGTCATCGTGCTCGGCGGAGGACTCGTGGGCTGCGAGACGGCGGAATTCCTCGCGGAAAAAGGGCACGAAGTCACCGTGCTGGAACTGCGTGATTCCCTGGCCCCGGATCTGGAAACGCGCGCCCGCCGCCTGCTGCTGCCCCGGCTGGAACAGCTCGGCGTCTCCTCCCTTCTTCAGTGCGAGATCACGGATATCAGCGAAGAAGGACGCATCAGCATACGAGACCGCTTCCGCAGGGAAAAGGAACTGCCCGCGTTCGACAGCATCGTGCTGGCCCTCGGCTACCGTTCCGACCTGAGCATACACCCCATGCTGGAAGATTGCGGCATCCCGGTACGCTATGTCGGCGACAGCGTGCACGCGGGCAAAGTCATTACCGCCGTGCGAAGCGCCTTTGAAACGGCATACGGGATCTGAACCTCCCCCGGAAGGCCCCGCCGCTCCCGACAGTCGGCGGCGGGGCCCTCACCGTGCGGCACGGCAAAGGCCTTCACCTTGAAAGCAATACTTCTGGAGGTATCATGCCACTGTATGATTATCCCCGACATACGGACAAACTGATCGTGCTCATGTCTTCAGGCGACGGGTTCCCTCTGAGATCATGGTATCTCGGCGAACATGCCCCCCGGACGGCAGCCCTTGAGGGAATAACTGAATACCGGGCCAACATCCTTTCCGAACAGGCGCTCAACTGCCTTACCAGGGATACCAACGGCGAAGACCCGTATGGAGTACAGGCCGTGGATGAAATCAAAGGCGCCCGCTGGGAGGATATAAAGGCATTGTATGAGGGGCTGCATATCATAGGCGCGTACCGCGTCACGGAATATATGATACGCGAACTTCACACCGACAGGCCGACAGGGAGAAAAAGCCCGGAGATCAAACGCATTGCCCTGCTTACCAGACCTGTCGACAAAACCCATGAACAGGCAATGGAATACTGGCTTGAGCGCCATCCCTCTTTCTGTTTCAGGCATCACAGCGGAATGGCCTCTTATTCCCAGAATCACGTCGATGGAGTTCTCACGGAAGATTCCCTCCCGCTGGACGGCTTCCCCATCCTCACCTACTGGAACGAAGACGCCCTGCGCTTCGGACACTTCAGCATGGAAGATTCCAAAAGGCTCATGGTGGAGGACTGCCGCCATTTCCGTTCCACGTCCTTTGTCGTAACAGTAGACGAGTACATCATGAAGCGACCCCGCTCCTGGAGAGACGCCCCCTGCCGTACCCCCGCCTGAAACAGCACTTCCTCCCCTTCCCTGCCGGGTCTCAGCGCCCCGGAAAGGCTGCCGCGTTCCGTTGCACAGACGTCAACGCGGCATATTTCTGCGGAACACGCGCTGAGGGCAGTTCCATGTCGCAAAAGGCTGCATGCGCAGAAAATCTGTTGCGCGAGAAGGCCTTTCCCGGGAAAACTTTACAGTCAGGACCACCCGTAACACGGGTGGCTTGTACTTGCTCGCGCCTTAGGGGCGCCGGCTTGAACTTCTCAGGTCGGCGCCCTGTCTTCTTTCCATGATTCAAGCCCCATGTACTTTGACTCACAGCCTGCTCCTCAAGAAGCTTGCCCTGCTTCGGACTGAACGGATCCGTATATTCTTCAGCCGCCCTCTTATCGAGCATGATATCCCCTCTATCCTGATCCCTTATATATTTCCTGATGAACACTTCGTTCAAGCCTGCCGTGCTGACGTAATATCCCACACTCCAGAATCTTCGATCGACATACCCGTATTTCAGTTGGAAAATTTCATCAAAAATCATCAGGAAACTTTTACTCTTTATATACCCCATGACTGACAATATCGCATATTTCTGCGGTATCATCAC
>NZ_DYZA01000120.1 GCF_020741395.1 Mailhella massiliensis
GGAAGTGCGCGCCACCAACGGCGACACCTTCCTCGGCGGTGAAGACTTCGACCAGCGCATCATCCGCTACATGGTGGACGAGTTCAAGGGCCAGTACGGCATCGACCTCTCGCAGGACCGCATGGCGCTTCAGCGCCTGAAGGAAGCTGCCGAAAACGCCAAGAAGGAACTTTCCAACTCCCTGGAAACGCAGATCAACCTGCCCTTCATCACGGCCGACGCCTCCGGCCCCAAGCACCTCATGATGACGCTGACCCGCGCCAAGCTGGAACAGATGGTCATGGATCTTGTGGAGCGCTCCATCGAACCCTGCCGCAAGGCCCTTGCCGACGCCGGGCTTTCCCCTTCCGAGATCGACGAAGTGGTGCTCGTGGGCGGCATGACACGTATGCCTCTGGTGCAGAAGAAGGTGGGCGAATTCTTCGGCAAGGAACCCAACCGTTCCGTGAACCCCGATGAAGTGGTGGCCATGGGCGCTTCCATCCAGGGCGCCATTCTCACCGGCGACGTGAAGGACGTGCTGCTGCTCGACGTGACTCCGCTTTCCCTCGGCATCGAGACCATGGGCGGCGTGTTCACCAAGCTCATCGACCGCAACACCACCATCCCCACCCGCAAGAGCCAGACCTTCTCCACCGCTGCCGACAACCAGCCCGCCGTGGATATCCATGTGCTCCAGGGCGAACGCCCCATGGCGGCCGACAACATGACTCTCGGCAACTTCCAGCTCACGGGCATCCCTGCGGCCCCGCGCGGCGTCCCGCAGATTGAAGTGACTTTTGATATCGACGCCAACGGCATCGTGAACGTGTCCGCCAAGGATCTCGGCACCGGCAAGGAACAGTCCATTCAGATCAAGTCCTCCTCCGGCCTGAGCGAGGAAGAGATCAACAAGCTGGTGCGCGAAGCCGAAGCCAACGCTGCGGAAGACAAGAAGAAGCAGGAAAATATCGAAGCCCGCAACCAGGCCGACGCCCTTATCTACGCCACGGAGAAGTCCCTCAAGGATCTCGGCGATAAGGTTGACCCTGCGGTCAAGGCCGATGTGGAAAGCAAGACCGAAGTGCTGAAGAAGGCCATGGAAGGCAGCGATACCGCCGCCATAAAGAAGGCTTCCGACGAGCTTTCCCAGGCTTCCCACAAGCTTGCTGAGCAGCTCTACAAGAACGCCCAGGCCCAGCAGGGCGCTCAGGGCGCCCAGCAGCAGGCCCAGGGCGGCGACAAGAAAGACGATGACGTGGTCGACGCCGACTTCACCGAAGTGAAGTAAGCCCTCCGGCCCCTTCCGACCACATACCGGGCCCCGCTTCCTGAAAAGGAGGCGGGGCCTTTTGCATGCGGGGGGGAGAGGAGGGGAGGGCGCGACGAAGAACCCGGGGAGAGGCATGGGCGGCGCGGGAAAATCGTCGTGTAGGGAACCCGGGCGGAAAGATATCTGCCGGGAAGGATCATCCTGCCGGTTCGCATGTCCTGTGGGCAGGGCGGCCTCAGCGCGCAGGAGCGGATGCGCCGGGGCACGCAGGCAGGTGGCGCGACGCTCTTCCCGGGCCGGACGTGGCCTCCGTGAACCGGCTCACAGCCGGGCCTCACCGGAGAAAGCGCGGGAAGCTTTTCGCCGGCCCTCCCCCCGGCAGGGAAAGGGAGCTCTGCCCCGGGCGGAAGGAGCCGCCTGCCCGGAAAACCCGCCCGGCCTTGAGCTTTTCCGGCAGGCCGGGGAAGGCCGGGGCGCAGGGGAAGCTCCGCCTGCGGCGGAACTTACCCCGGGGCGGGAGCGGCGGGAGGCGCTGTCGCTGCGGGCGGCGATGCGTCCGTCGCATCGCGCTTTCCCGCGCCGTTGTGCCCTGCGTCGCAGCGTTTAAAACAGCGCCAGATACGCGCCCACAAGGACGAGGTAGCGGCAGAGCTTTGCCGCGCAGGTAATGGCGAAAAAGGTGGCGAAAGGCTCTTTGAGCACGCCCGCGGCAAAGGTGAGCGGGTCGCCGATGAAGGGCGCCCAGCTGAGAAGCAGCGACCAGCGGCCGTAGCGGTGGTACCAGCTTTCGGCCTTGCGGAGTTTTTCCGCGCTGATGGGGAACCAGCGGGCATGAAGAAAACGGTGGGCGAGGGAGCCCAGATACCAGTTGAGGGCGGAGCCTAAGCTGTTGCCGAGGGTGGCCGTGCCCACGAGGGCCCAGGGCGAATGTTCTCCGTCCGCCACAAGGGCCACGAGCACGGCTTCCGACTGGGCGGGAAAGAACGTGGCCGCGAGAAAGGCCACGGCGAACATGAGAAGGTATTCCTTCATGGCGTGGAGGCGTTTTTGTCCCCGGCAGGGCCGTGCGGGAAAGAAGGAGGGGAATACGCCGTGCAGGGGGGCGGGAGATCCCGGGCGCGTTTTCCGGCGTGAAGGCCGCGTTTCCGAAGCAGCCTGCCCCGCAGAGGGCCCGGGATGCGGATACGGGGAGTAAGGCCCCGCAGGGCGGAAAAGCCGCGCGGCTGCCGGGAAGCTCGCCCTCCGCGCCTTCCCCGCGTGCGGAGCCTTTTGCGGAAAGCCGGGGCAAGGGGGGGCTGAAGGCCCGTGTTCGTGCCGGGGCCTTCGCCGCTTTTCACGGCCTCACGGGGCTGCCCCGGGCGGGGAAAGGCGTCTTCCCTCCGGAGATGGAAAAAGACGCAGCACCCGGACGGGGCGCGGAAAGGCCCGGGTCGCCCCGGGCCTCGGCGTTTACTGCATGGGGTTGATGCGCACTTCCACGCGGCGGTTCTGCTGACGGCCGTATTCGGTATTGTTGTCGGCAATGGGGGAGCTTTCGCCGTAGCCCATGGCGGTGATGCGCGAGGGCGAGATGCCGCGCTGCACCAGGGCGTTCTTCACACTGTCGGCGCGGCGCTCGGAAAGCTGCTGGTTGTAGGATTCCGAACCCGTGCTGTCGGTATGGCCGATGACGGTGATGGAGGTCTGCGGGTAGGCGGAGAGCACCTGGGCGATGCGGTCGATTTCCGAGTACATGCCGGGGCGGATGGAGGCGGAGTTCACGGCAAAGGTGAAGTCGCTCTTGAAGGTGAGGGCCAGCATGTCGCCCTGGCGCTGCACGGCCACGGCCTCGGAATTGGCCAGGGCCTGCCGCATGTCGCTTTCCTGATTGTCCATCATGGCGCCTATGCCCGTGCCGGCCAGGCCGCCTATGACGGCCCCGGCGGCGGTGCCGATGAGGGTGGACTTGGTATTGCCGCCGATGATCTGGCCGAGAATCGCGCCGGCCGCAGCGCCGCCCGCAGTACCGTAGGCCGCGCCTTTGCCCGTGTTGCTCTGTATGCCCGCGCAGCCGCTGCCGAGCAGCAGGGTGGCGATGAGTCCGAGAGTGCAGAGTTTTTTCATACTGCGTCCTTCCTGTCTTGCTTTTTTGAGAAAGGCTTGTCTCTTTGTTTTCTCCAGCCCTTCGGCCGCCTTGCGTCGGGCGGCCGGGGGCTGGAAACCAGACCCATCATATCCGTGCGGCCCTGAAAAGGCAAATGTTTCACGGCGCGGCGCTTTTCCCGGGCGGCGGAAAGACAGACCGCCGCGCGGGCCTTGCCTTCCCGCGCCCCGGGCAGGGGGTGCCTCCGTCGGCATTTTCCCCGCCTTTCTCCGCGCAGCCCGAAAGTTTCATAATATTGCAGCGCGGAAAGAATTTGAAACGTGACTTGCGCCGCCTGTGGCGTATAAGGGAATCATGAAGGCCGTCCACTCCCCCGGATGGTCGGGAACTCTCCTCCTTTTCCCTCTTTCCTCTGCCCGTCCGCGTGTTCGCGGGCGGGCTTCTGCTCTTTACGGCAGCGCCGCAGCCCTGTTGCCGTGCCTCGCCTGCGTTTTCAAAGCTCTCCCCTGCCTTTACGCGGTAAGCCGCATGGCGCAGCGCGCCTTCCTTACGAAGTGTTGCGGCAGGGGGAAACACTTTGAAACGTGACTTTTTTCAGGCTTTTTGTAGAAAGAAGCCGTGAACGTCGCACGACGGAAACATTCCATACCCTCCTCTTTTCCCTCCTCTTCTCTGTCAGCCTGCCCGCCGGGGCAGGCTGATTTTTTGGTTAAAAGAAAACCCCCAGCTAGGCTGGGGGTTCCCGAAAACTTATAGTTATGCGTAAGT
>NZ_DYZA01000121.1 GCF_020741395.1 Mailhella massiliensis
GTTACTATGTCGACACGGTGGGTAAGAATAAGGCAAAGATAGCTGAGTACATCAGGCATCAACTGTCCGAGGATAAACTCGGCGAACAGCTGAGCATCCCATACGCCGGAAGCCCGTTTACGGGCCGCCGGTAACAGAAATGCAGATGTCAGACCGTACATGCGCCTGCTAGGGCGCGGCTGATAAGAAAGCCTTACAGGCGCATAAGAGGAACCACCGGCTATGCCGGTGGGGCCCCTTTTGTCTGGAAAAGAGGGGTGCGCTGTACTCCCCGCAGGTTTTGCGCTATAGCACCTGGGGTGCGCCTTCAGGATTTCAGCCGGGCGTGAATCCTGGCCCTGCGGCCAGTTTGAGAGGTGATCATGTCTGTTCCTGTTCTTGACGCCGCCGCATGGACGGCTAAGCTGATGGAGCTGCCGCGCGGAGGCGCGGCAAAGGTCACGGCGTTCTATGAACATCGCATGGGAGCCGTCTGCAAGGACGCAAGGCTTCTTCTGGTACCGTTGGACGACCATATGGTGCACAGGGGCGATGCTATTTTTGAAAGTCTTTCCTTCCTTGAGGGGCGTATTGTGCAGCTCGACGCGCATCTTGCCCGTATGAGACATTCTGCCGAAAGGCTGAAACTCTCGCCGCCCTGTTCGTGGGAAGAGGTGCGGAGCATCATGCTCTGCGTGGCGAAAGAAGGCGGAGAGGCCAGCGGCGGATTGAAGGTTCTGCTCGGCCGCGGTTGCGGCGGCCTCGGCGTGGATCCCGCCGAATGTCCAGAAACAAGCTTGTATGTAGTGGCCACAAAGGGTAGGCCGCTTCAGGAATCCTTCTGGCAGAAGGGGCTCACTGCAGCGAAAAGCGACATACCAGCCAAGCAGGAGTGGCTTGCACAGATAAAGTCCACCAACTATCTTGCCAATGCCCTCATGGCCATGGAAGCCAGGGAAAAGGGCGTGGATCTCACTTTTTCCTTCGATGAGCAGGGATACCTTGCCGAGGCGGCCATTGCCAACGTGGCCATGGCGGATAAGGAGGGGAGGATTCTTCTTCCGAAGTTCCGCCATGCCCTGCCCGGTACCACGGCACTTCTGGCCATGGATCTGGCCAAGGCGTTCACGAGCGTAGTTCTCACTGATATCACAGAAGAAATACTGGAACAGGCTTCCGAGATTCTGGTACTTGGTACTACATGCGAGTGCGTGGCGGTCACGCACTACAACGGCAAGCCTGTAGGCGACGGCCGCCCCGGTCCCATGGCGGACAGGCTGCGCCATCTGCTGCATGACGCTCTTGTGACCGGAGGCGTGCCGTTCCTCGAATGATCAACAAGTGAGGAACTTATGCGCATCAAAACTCTGTTCACCGGTTTTTGCTGTGGTATCATCCTGGCCCCTGCGCTGGCCTTCGCCGCCGACACAGCTCCCAAGGCGAAGCAGACCGTGGCCGACACCCCCTTTGTGATCGTGGCCCCCAGCGAGGAAATCGTGGTCACCTTCCCCCTGTTCCTGGTGGAACGCGGCGTGGTGGAAAATGTGGATGTGAAGAACGGCACCTTCTCCCTCAAGGACAAGGACGGCGATGTTTCCACCATTAAGGTGACGGACAACACGCTCATTGAAAACGTGTATGCCGATATCTTCACCTGGGAAACCAAGAAGGGAATCGCCGATCTGAAGAAGGGCGACAAGGTGCGCGCCCGCGTCTTCCCCGGCGAGGACGGAGAGCCTTCCTCGGCTATTTCCCTGGATGTGTATAAGTTCTAACTAACGGTACGGAAATCCTTAGGGAGTCATGAGCCGGGCAGTCCGAATGAGGACTGCCCGGCCTTTTCATGCACTAGAAGCGGGGAAAGGTCATGAGGGAACGGGTGCTCTCAGAGCATGTTCACCGGATCAAGGTCCAGGGAAATGCGCATATCGTGTTGGGGGCGGCCGATATCCCTGAGGGCCAGGGCATAGGCCTGTCGCACGATATGCCACGCCCCCGCCTTGATGAGGCATTGAAAGCGCGCGCGGCCCTGCACGCGGGCCAGGGGTGCAGGGGCCGGACCGAGCACGGTAAGCCCGAGGGCCCTGCCGTGCTTCCGCAGGGCGGAAGCAAAGGCGTTCACGCATCGTTGCCCTTCGTTCCAGTCCCAGGGGTAGGAAAGGCGTATGAGGGCCAACTTGACGAAGGGCGGATAGCGGCGCTGCTCGCGCAGGGCGATTTCGTGTTCGTAGAAGCCTTCATAGTCGCCGTGTTCCACGAAGTTCCAGCAGTAATGATGGATATCCCTTGTCTGTATGAGCACCCGCCCCGGCTTCTCGCCGCGTCCGGCGCGCCCTGAGGACTGTACCAGAAGCTGGAATGTGCGCTCCGCCGAACGGTAGTCGGGCATGTTGAGGCCCATGTCGCCGTCGGCCACAACAGCCAGGGTGACGTTGGGGAAATGGTGTCCCTTGGAAAGCATCTGCGTGCCGACGAGTACCTGTGCCTCCTGCCGCGCGAAGGCGGAAAGGATTTCCTCCATGCGGCCGGGCCTTGCCGTGCTGTCGCGGTCCAGCCTGAGCACGCGGCCGCCGGGGGGGAGCGCGCCGGCCAGTTCTTCGCCGGCCAGGCTTTCTTCCAGTTTTTCCGTACCTTCGCCCATGGGCAGAAAATTCATGCCCCCGCACTTTTCACAGGGAGAGGGGTAGGGGCGGGTGTGGCCGCAGTAGTGGCAGACCAGCTGTTCGCGCTTTTTATGGTAGGTAAGGGCGATATCGCATTGGGGGCAACGGGCCACGGTGCCGCAGTCCAGGCAGTACATGAGGGGCGCATAGCCTCTGCGGTTGAGCAGCACCACGGCCTGTTCTCCGCGCTTCACCGTTTCCCGCAGCTCTTCCACGGCGCGGGGGGAAAGCAGGCGCGAGGAAGGCTGCTCTTTGATATCCACGAGTTCTATGGCGGGCAGATTTCCCCCTCCCGCTCGGTGAGTCAGCCTTGCCAGGGGAAGTGCACCCTCCATGGCAGCGTGGAAGGTTTTGATATCCGGTGTGGCGGAACCCAGGATGAGCAGAGCCTTGTGCCTGCGCGCCCGCTCCCAGGCCACTTCCTTGGCCTGATAGGGCAGGCGGTCTTCCTGCTTGAAGGAACCGTCGTGTTCTTCATCCAGCACTATGGCCCCGAGGGGCGGCATGGGGAGAAAAAGGGCCGAGCGCGTGCCGATGATGAGGCACGGCTCTTTGCGCGCGGCAAGGCGGCGGAAGGTCCGCTCCCTCTGCTGCTGGCTCTGGTAGCCGTGATAGAAGAATATCGGCGTGCCGGGGAAGCGCTCCGAGGCGTCGCGCCGGAGTTTGAGGGCTATGGCCACTTCCGGCGCGAGGATAAGGGCGGAGCGCCCCCTCAGAAGGCATGCGTGGGCGAGTTCCAGGTATACGGCCGTCTTGCCGCTGCCCGTGACGCCGAAAAGAAGGTGTGGGGAGGGCCGGTCTTCCCCTTCGGCAAGGGCATCCATGGCCTTGCCGAAGCCGTTGAGCGCGGCCTGCTGCTCCTCATTGAGCGCAAAGGGAGGCTCCGGCGGGGGGAGCAGCTCTTCCCCGGGCTCGGCCTCTTCTTCCGCATCGCAGGGGCGAAGCTCCACCAGCTTGTTTTTCACAAGGCTCGTCAGGGCCGCCGCACTGTCCGGCAGGGACTCGCGCAGTTTCCTGCGGGGCACGGTTCCGTTCCTGAGCAGCCAGTCCAGCACTTCGCGCTGTCTGACCGCGTTAGGCCGCAGCGGCCAGGGCGGGTCGCAGGCCAGGGAGCACAGTTCGCCCTCGGCCGCGTCTTCCGCCAGCATGAGCATTTCCGCGCGGCCGTCCATGAAATCCCGAGCAAGTTCCGCTTTCTCAGCAGGAGGCAGGGCCGGGATATCCCTCAGGGCGAGAAGTCTCGGCCTGCGTCCTTTGCCGTTAAGGTCGGGCAGGTACTGGCGGAGGCGGATGCGCGCCGTGATCCTCAGCCCCTGGGGCAGAAGAGTGCCGAGTATGCGGCCCGGGGAGGAATACTGGCGCGCCGCAAGCTGCGCCACGGTGTCCATATAGTCGACGGGGAGAAGCGGCGTTTTTTCCATCGGCCAGGTGAGCGGACGCAGGGTGATTTCTCCGTTGGCCTGTATGCTGTGCTGACCGGAAAAAAAGCCGCTTCTCGCCGAGTCTCCACTTTCGGAATCCACGGCGATGATGACTCCCGCGCGTATGGCCCCGTTGCCCAGGGGGACGGCCACGCGCATGCCTGCCTCCCAGCGGAAGCCCGGGAATTCCTCGGGAGTAAGGTAGCTCAGCGTGGCGTAAGGAGGGGAGCACAGGGCGACGTGGCAGATCATGCGTTTGTCCTTATCCGGGCAGGGCGTTCACGCAGCAGGAACCCCCGGGACGCGGCTTCTCGGGTATTCTCGGGAGAAAAGTCCTTCCCCGTACTGCCCGCTCAGCCTTTGAACACGAAGAAGGCTCCGGCTACGATGAGGGCGAAGCCTATGGCATGGTTCCAGGTGAGGCTTTCACCGAGGTACACCGTGGAAAAGATACCGAAAATGGTCAGGGAGATGACTTCCTGGATGGTTTTAAGCTCGGCAGCGGAAAAGTACCCGTATCCCACCCGGTTGGCGGGTACCTGGAGGCAGTATTCAAAAAAGGCTATGCCCCAGCTGACGAGAATGGCGCCTATGAAGGTGAGGGAGTGATGGCGCAGATGCCCGTACCAGGCATAGGTCATGAAGATGTTGGAGCCTATGAGCAGGACGACGGTGATGAGGGGAATGGGGAGATGAAGCGTCATGGCGGCTCTCTGGTATACGCCCTTGGAGCATTTGATGATGGGGAAGGTGGCCTCCCGGCACCCTGTGTACCGGAAAGAAGGCTGTGCCGGGGCTTTTTTGCCCTCCGGCATTCTGAAGCGGGAGAGCCCGGCAAAAGTCCGAAAAAGAAAGGGGAGCATGCTCCCCTTTGATGAACGGCGTTGCCGGACAACTCCGGTCGGCCTACAGATCGAATTCCTTGTGCAGGACGTTCACGGCAAGTTCCAGGTCGGATTCGTCCACAAGGCAGGAGATCTTCACTTCCGAGGTGCTGATCATGATGAGGTTGATGCCCGCTTTGTAAAGGGCATCGAAGGCGCGGCTGGCTGCACCGCTGTGATTGCGCATGCCCACGCCCACCACGGAAACCTTGGCGATGTTGGAGGAATGTTCGATACGGCTGCACGCGGGAGCGGCCTTTTCCAGCACGTCCAGGGTGCGCTTCAGGTCCTTGCGGGATACGGTGAAGGCCATGTCGGTCACGCCGTCACGGCTGGCGGTCTGGATGATCATGTCCACCACGATGCCCGCATTGCCCAGCGGGCTGAAGATGCTGGCCGCGGAGCCCGGGCGGTCCTGCACGTCGCGGAGCGTGACCCTGGCCTGATCCTTGTCAAATGCTATGCCCGAAACGAGCACGGACTCCATCATACTGTCCTCCTTGGTGACCAGCGTGCCCGGATCGTTTGAGAAGGTGGAACGCACCCGGACAGGAACATTATATTTTTCGGCGATTTCTACGGAGCGGATCTGCAGGACCTTGGCGCCCATGGAGGCCATTTCCAACATTTCGTCGTAGCTTATGCGCTCCATTTTGTGGGCATCTTTGCACATGCGCGGATCGGTGGTATACACGCCGTCCACGTCGGTATAGATATCGCAGATGGTGTCATCGCCCAGGGCGGCGGCAATGGCTACGGCGGAGGTGTCGGAACCGCCGCGTCCCAGGGTGGTGAGGCGCATGTCGGGCGTACGGCCCTGGAACCCGGCCATGACGACCACGTCGTAGGTCTGGAATGCCTCGCGAATGGTATCGGCGTTGATGGTGTCGATACGGGCGCTGCCGAAGGCGTCGTCGGTGACGATGGGCAACTGGAACCCCAGGAAGGAGCGGGCCTTTATTCCTGAGTCGCGCAGGAGCATGGAAAAAAGCGCCACCGATTCCTGCTCGCCGGTAGTAAGCAGAACATCAAGTTCCGCGGGATCTGGTTCGTCCGACCACTGGTAGGCCCTTTCCAGCAGACTGTTGGTCTGGCCGTAACGGGCGGAAAGGACAACCACCACCTTGTTGCCTTCCTCAAGGGCGGCGAGAACCTTGGAGCGCACCTTTTTCATGCACTCCAGGTCGGCGACGGAAGATCCTCCGAATTTCTGCACAAGAATACGCATAGGACATCCTGAAAAAAGGAGATAAGGAACGGTTAAGCCTCATCCGCAGGCAAAAAACGCATCTGGAGCTCGGGGCTGAGGCTGCGCAGGAGCGCATCCGCCTTCTCCCCTCTGGCTTCGATGCTTGCCAGCCGAGAAGCTTTGCATGATTTGTCGGCGTTGTCCAGCTGTTTTGCCCTCTCCCCGTCTACGGGGAAGAGCGATACGTCGAGCCTTTCCGCCGCCCGACGCTCCGGGGCGAGGTACTGCGGCCATTCCAGAAGCAGGAACGGGTCGCCGTCCTCCAGCATTTCCTCCATTTCTTCCGGAAGGGACGCACCTTCCGAAAGGCGGTACAGGTCGGCATGGAGCGTTTCCGGGTGCGTGGGATACACGTTGCACAGCGTGAAGCTGGGGCTGGCCGTTTCGGCCTGTTCTCCGCCGGGCAGTGCAGAGACGAAGCCCCGGGCGAGCGTGGTCTTGCCGCCGCCGAGGTCGGCGAAGAGGTACAGGTTGCGCACGCTTGATGCGATCATGGCCTTTGCCAGCATGGAGCCGAGTTCCATGGTGTCTTCAGGAGAAGTCAGAATAAGGCGCATATATCCTCCTTGCCGGGTTCTCCCGCCAGATGCGCGATGAGAGGCAGGGCGTCCGCTATCTCGCGGGGGTCGTTGCCGCGCAGGGGAAATGCGCGGGAAAGGCTCATGCCGGAGAGCGCGTGCAGCCATACGCCGAGCGTGGCGGCAAGGCCCGGGTTGTTCCCTCGCGCCATGAGCGCGCCGATGATGCCTGCGAGCACGTCGCCGGAACCGGCCACGGCAAGCTGCGGCACCTGCCACGGGGAAATCACGGAGGGCTCATGAGGCACGGCGATGAGCGTGCCTTCCCCCTTCAGTACCCATACGGCGCATGCCAGGCGGGAGAGCTCTTCCAGGGCGGAGAAGCGGTTTTTCTGCACTTCTTTTACGGAGATGCCGAGCAGGGTGGCGGCTTCCCCGGGGTGCGGGGTAAGCACGTCGCAGGGGCGCAGGCGGGAAAGAAGCTCCGGCTTTTTCGCCAGAGCGAAGAGCGCGTCGGCATCCAGTACCATGGGCGGGAGATGGGGCATATCCAGAAGCGCTCCGACCAGAGCGGCAGCTCCGTCGCTTCTGCCGAGACCGGGGCCGAACACCAGCGCGCCCCAGCCTTTCGCGGCCTTGGCAAGGGGCAGGGCGAGGGCCTCGCTCCATTCATATACGGGCTCGTCGGAAAGGGGCTGCATGACGGCGGCGGGCATGGAAAGGCGTGCGACGCCGAGCACCGGTTCAGGCCCGGCCACGCTGACAAGGCCGGCGCCCGCGCGCAGCGCCGCCCGGGCTGCGAGGCAGGGCGCTCCGGTATAGGAAGCGCAGCCCCCGGCGACCATGACGCGCCCGGCAGCGCCTTTGTGCGCCGGGCCGTCCGCGTGAGCCTCGACGGGCTGCTTGAAAAGGCTCTCCATTCGGGAGGAGACGCCGTGTTCCACGGTGTAGGGCGCGCCGGAATCTTTTTCTCTCTGGCCGGGGATAAGCCAGGTGCGGAAGGAGGGCGGGTTCGCCTTTTCCACGTCGCGGGGCATGCCTATGGGGCGCACCATCACTTCCCCTGTGAAGGCTTCCGCCCAGGGCATGAGCAGGCCGGGCTTGGCCGCCTGGAAAGTCACGGTGGCGTGGGCGCGCACAGCCTGAGGGCAGGGGCGGCCCGTACGCGCGTCAAGCCCCGAGGGCACGTCCACGGCAAGGACGAGACGGCAGGGAAGCGCGTTCATGTTCTCCACAAGGCGCGCTTCTTTTTCCCTCAGAGCGCCGCGGAAGCCCGTACCGAGCAGCGCATCCACAAGAATGTCGGGCGCAAAGGATATCGCCTTTTCCCAGTCTTCGGCAGGGAAGGCGGGAACGCCGAGCCTTATGGCCACCTCCATCCAGTGCCCGGCAGCGCCGCGCAGATCGTCCAGGGGGCGGGTGCAGAGAAGCGCGGGCTGTGCTCCGGCATCCATGAGATGTCGCGCCATGCAGAAGGCGTCGCCTCCGTTGTTGCCTCTGCCTGCCACAAGGAGCACGCGGGAGCCCGCAAGCGCAAGGCCTCTGGCCCGAGCCTGAGAGCGCAGGCCGTCCATGGCGGCGCGGGCGGCGCTTTCCATGAGCGTTTCCTCCGCTATGCCCGCGTTTATGGCCCCGGCGTCCCAGAGAGCCATTTCTTCCGGCGTAGGAACAGGAACAAACATGTTTTTTCCTCCGCGCGGCGTTGCCGCGCCTTTTTGCCCGCAAGGCGTCGCGCGGGTACTGAAGAATGTCAGGATTCGAGAATCACCACGGCTCCGGCCATGTCGCGTTCATGGGAAAGGGAGATGTGCGCAGTGCGTACGCCCATGCTTTCTGCCCTGGCAAGGGCTGCGCCGTACAGGCGGAGCTCTGGTTTTCCCGAGGGGAGGGTGAGTATTTCCACCTCCTGCATGCCTATGCCGTGGGCAAATCCCGTGCCGAGGGCCTTTACCGCGGCTTCCTTGGCGGCGAACCTTCCCGCCACAAAGGCCGTGCGGGCTGCGGGGGCGGCCGGAAGGGCCGCGCGCTCTCTCGGCGTAAGCAGGCGGGAAAGGAAGCGTTCGCCGTACGTTTCCAGCAAGTTTTGTATGCGCGGCAGCGCCGTGAGGTCAAAGCCCGTGCCTTGGATCATGATAGCCTCAGTGCAGAATATTCCAGAGCATTTCCCCTGCCGTGACATAGAGAAATACGGCGAAGAAGCGCCGTAGTACGGGCACGGGCAGGGTGTGGGCGAGCTTCGCGCCGAGGGGCGCGAAAAAGACGCTGGAGCAGGCTATGCCCAGCGTCGCGGGCAGGCTCACATAGCCGAGGCTCCATGCGGGCAGCAGAGGGTCGCCCCAGCCTACAATAATGAAGCCCGCGGTCCCCGATATGGCGATGGGCCAGCTTATGGCTGCCGAGGTGCCCACGGCCTGGCGCATTTCCACACCGCACCAACGAAGGAAAGGGACGGACATGCTTCCCCCGCCGAGGCCCACGAGGCTGGATACGCCGCCTATGGTGAAGCCCGCCGCCGCAAGAGCAGTACGGCCGGGCATGGTTTTGCGCGGGTGGGGGTAGAAGTCGAAGAGCATCTGCGTGGCGATGCACACGAGGAAGACGACGAAGAAGCTTCGCAGCCCGGAAGTGGACATGCGCGAGGCCAGCCAGGAGGCGCAGAGCGTACCGACGACTATGGCAGGGGAAAGTCCGAGCACGTATTTCCACAGAACGCCGCCCATGCGGGCGTGGGAACGCGTGCTCGATATGGCCGTGAACAGGATGCTGGAGAGCGAGGTGCCCACGGCAAGGTGCATGATGAGCTCCTGCGGTATGTCGTTCTGCAGGCGGAAGATCATGTTTAGAAGAGGCACGACCACAAGGCCGCCTCCGATGCCGATGAGTCCGGATAAAAAGCCCGCAGTGGCCCCGCAGAGAATGTAAAGAAAAAGAATGGTCATAAGATATTCGGAAGCACGGCCGAGGGGACGGCGTACGGCCCTCCGACGCGCAGGGCGGGAAAGGCAGGATGGGGAGACAGGAAAAAAGGAAATCCGTCAGTCATGAGGCCGGCCCGGTCTTCCGGGCCGGCCGGATCGTCAGGCCAGAATGTCGGAAGTGACGGAATTTATGTCGGCGCAGCCGGTGAGGGCCATGGCCGAGGTGAGCTGCCCCTTTATGTCAGCCACATAGGCGGCCACGCCGTCGGTCTGCCCGCCTATGGCGGCCACGGAGAAGGGCCGGCCGATGAGCACGGCCTTCGCGCCGAGGGCGAGGAGCTTGAGCACGTCGGTACCGGAGCGCACGCCGCCGTCGGCCAGCACGGGGATTCTGTCGCCCACGGCCGAGGCTATGGCGGGCAGCACTTCCGCCCCGCCCCTCGTGCCGTCGAGCACGCGGCCGCCGTGATTGGATACCACAAGGGCGTCCACGCCGGAATCTATGGCGATGCGGGCGTCGGCCACGGTCATCACGCCCTTGATCATGAATTTTGCGCCGCGTTCATGGACGAAGCGGGCGATTTCGGCCAGTTCCTCGGCACTTTTGGGCGCGACGGGGCGTCCCTGGAGCCGCAGAGTCACAAGGCCGGCGGCGTCCACGTCCATACCCACCACGGGACAGCCCGTGGCCGTGGCAGCTTCAAGCCTGTTCCACAGAAAATCGCCTTCCCAGGGCTTGATGAAGGGAATCCCCCAGCCCTCCGCCTTGCGTATGGCCGCAAAGGCGCAGTCGGGGATGAGGGAGCCCACGCCGTCGCCGCCGCAGCCGATGATGCCGGCCTTCT
>NZ_DYZA01000122.1 GCF_020741395.1 Mailhella massiliensis
GCGGGAAGGCATGTTGCAGAGGGAAAGCGGCTGCTTCGGGCGCGGGGAAAGCCTGCGGGGAAAACGGGCGCGGCGGACAAGGCGGAAAAGCGCCGGGCAAAGTCCACGCGCAAAAGCCGGGAACATGGCGCAGCGGACAAGGCGCGAAGCCGAGAAAGGCGGAAGCTTGGCCTTTGCCCCGGCTGCGGGATCACAACCCTCGGGAGGGCAGGCCAAACGCCGCGTATCTCACTTCCCCGGGCCCGGGGAAAATTCCCGGCGCGCCCCTTTTTCCCATGAGCGGCTGAGGATAAGGGAAAGAAACTCCTCTTCCCCGAAGGCGTCCTCCTGCCCGGGGCGGCGCGGCCGCACCTTTTCCACAAGGCGCTCGCCGTGCCTGCGCGCCGCCCTGAAGCCGTCGAGGAAAAAATTCAAGAGGAAGACATGCCGTTCATCCCAGCCGATCTCCATCCTGAGCATGGGACGCCTTTCCGCCTCCTTCCAAAAGGCATCGGAAAAGTCCCCCTCTATCCGGGCTACCGCCACCTGCCCTTCCAGGGCGTAATGAAAGCGCGCCTTGCGTATCGCCCCGCCGTCCAGGTAGATCCGCCCGTTCAGGGTAAGGGGAAACATCGCCTTCGCCTCCGTGCCCATCGAGCCCATGGCGCGCTCCAGAAGCGTCATCCGGCAGGAGCCCGGCCCCTTGCCCGAGGGCGCGGGGTACATGTCCAGCACAAGCAGAACGGCACCCTCCCCCGTGCACAGGCGCACCGCGTCTTCCTTCCCGGCAGACACTACGCCTGCGGCCCATTGTCCATGAATCTGCATGTCCAAAAGTTCCGCCGCCCCGGCCTGAAGGGCCGCGCCGCACACATATATTGCCGTCAGCGCCGCAAGCGCCCAGATGCGTTTTCTCATCGCCCCTCCTCTTTGCGGTATCGTGGCGGCATGATAGCGCAAAAAAAGCTGCGGCAAAAGCGAAGCCCTTCCCCGGGGTGCCGGTGAGCCCCCGCTCCGGCAGACCGCGGCGAGGCAAAATCCGCCCCGCGTCACGCCCGGGCCTGCGCCCGCAGCCATGCGGCCCGCCGCTTCCCTTCGCCCCTTCAAGGCCCGCTTCCCCGACTGCCCTTCCCTGTCTGCACAGGGCGCGGCCCATGCCCCGCGCCACGCCCCGGAGCCCCGCCGCGTCCCTCTCCCCCCCCGGCGGCGGAAAACCGGCCTTCCGCTCCCCGGGCCGCTGCCTTCGGAAAAGGCAAAACGCCGGGCGCGCACCTCCCCTCTTTGCCCCGGGCCTTCCCCCCAAAGCGCGAATAATGAAACAGGCCTTTTTCCCGCCCCCTTCTGGACAGGGAGGAAAAAACGGTATAACTTCGGGGAAAATCCTTTTGAAATCGTGCTATTTCAAAAGCTTGCCGCAACGTGCGCCTCCCGCGCCGCCTGCTCCCGGGGCATGATGCCCCGCGCCGTGCGGGAGGGGGGAACCTGCCTTTCTGCCCGCCTGCGCACAAAAAGCGGGAAGCCGGGGCGAGCCCGCCTTTCACTTCCATCCATGCCGGTTTCTGCCGGACAGGAGGCCTTCATGGCTGACGAACTCAGGCGCCTGTATCTGGAACCCACCTCACGCTGCAACCTGAACTGCGCCATGTGCTTCCGCAAAAGCTGGGTGGAGGAAAAAACCGGGGACATGAGCGAAGCCACCTTCCGCGCCGCGCTCGCGCACCTGCCCGAAAGCGTGGAGACCATCTTTTTCGGCGGCATGGGGGAACCGCTCTTCCACCCGCGCATTGTCGACATGGTGCGCGCCGCCTCCTCCTCGGGCCGCCGCATCGAGCTTCTCAGCAACGGTTCCCTGCTCACCGCAGAACTCTCCGCCGCCCTGCTCGACGCGGGGCTCGACATGCTCTGGCTCTCCGTGGATTCCCCGGAAGAAGAAAACTACGCATCCATCCGCGGCAACGGCAGCCTCGCCCTGCTCAAGGAACACCTCCTCGCCTTCAACCGGCTCCGCTTCCGCCGGGAAAAGGAAGTGAAGCTCGGCGTGGCCTTCGTGCTCATGAAAAGCAATGTGCACGCCCTCGCCGACCTGCCCTTCTTCGCCTCCTTTTACCATGTCAATGAAGTGAACATCTCCCACGTCCTCCCCACCAGCGAGGAATCCGCCCGGGAAGCCCTGTATGTCAACGTGCTCCAGAGCGACCTCGGCGGCGACCATGTCCCCCCTTCCGCCCCGCGCATCCGCCTGCCCCTCATGGACTGGACAAGCCCCGGCGCCGCCCGCGCCGCCGCTTCCCTCCTGAGCTCAGGCATGTGCGAGATCACCCTCTCCGGCCGGCGCCTGCGCCGCCCCGCCGGAGAGTGCCGCTTCATCAGGGAGGGCATGGCCTTCGTCCGGCACGACGGCATGCTCAGCCCCTGCATGGCCCTCCTGCGCTCCTCCCGCCTCTACTGGGACGGCAAATCCCGCCTGAACTTCCACCGCTTCTTCGGCAACGTGCGCGATACCCCCCTCGACGCGCTCTGGAACGCCCCCGACTACGCCGCTTTCCGACAAAAAGTCCGCGCCTTCGACTTCTCCCCCTGCTGCCGATGCTCCCATTGCGACAACTGGGAACTCTCCCTCCCCGACTGCTACGGCAACGACCTCCCTGCCTGCGGCGCATGCCTCTGGTCCGAAGGCATCATAAGCTGCCCGTAAAGGCAGGAAAGGCAGCCGGGGCTCCGCCCCAGACCCCGCCGGGGGGAATGATTCCCCCCGGGCCCCCTCATTCGGCAATCTCGCGCGCGGATTGTGCGCAAAAGCAGGGCCTTGACTC
>NZ_DYZA01000123.1 GCF_020741395.1 Mailhella massiliensis
AAAGCGGCCCCAACCAGATACTAGGGATGAAGGATGAAGGAAAACATTCTCAGCGCCGTGCGCGCCGTGTATGAAAAAAAGCCCCTGGTGCACAGCATCACCAATTTCGTCGTCATGCAGGTTTCGGCCAACGTGCTGCTCGCCGCCCACGCCTCGCCTCTCATGGCCCATGCCGCCGAGGAGATGGACGACCTCACCGATATCGACGACGCGCTCGTGCTCAACATCGGCACCCTCGACCCGGTGTGGCTCTCAAGCATGGAGCTTGCGGGCACGCTCATGAAGAAGAAGGGCAAGCCCGTGGTGCTCGACCCGGTGGGGGCCGGGGCTTCCGGCCTGCGCACCCGCGCAGCGCTCGGCCTGCTCGACATGGTGCGGCCGGACATACTGCGCGGCAACGCCTCGGAAATCATGGCCCTCGGCGCGGAGATACGCTCGGCCGACAGGGTGCTCACCCGGGGCGTGGACAGCCGCAACGAAAGCGCGGACGCCCTTTCCGCCGCACGGGAGCTCGCAACGCGCTTTTCCTGCATGGTGAGCGTGAGCGGCGAGACGGACTTCATCACCGACGGGCGAGAAACCTATGCCGTGGAAGGAGGCTCCGCCCTCATGCCCCTCGTCACGGGCATGGGCTGCTCCGCCTCCGCCGTGACCGGGGCCTGCGCCGCGTGCGCCTCCCCCCTTGTCGCAGCCTGCGCGGCCATGGCCGTCATGGCCTCGGCCGGGGAAAAGGCCGGGAAAAAGGCGGCCGGGCCGGGGAGCTTCCTGCCCGCCTTCCTCGACGAGCTTTACCTGCTCGACGCGGAAGACGCGGCAAGGCGTGTGAGAAAGATATGATCCCCCGCCCGTAACCGGCGCGGCTCCCGCAGGGCGTGTCCCGGGCACGGGGCAAGGAGTCCGCGCCCTGCCGCATGAGGGGGCACAAGGCGCTTTCCGAGTGAAAAAGCCCTCCCCGGTCCGGGCAAAATTCCCGCATGCCCGGCGCGCCTCCCGGAAAAGGGAGAAAAAGCGGCGGCGAAAGCCGCCCCGCAGTCCCGGAAGGCCCGCGCGGCCCCGGCTTTCTCAAAGTTCCGGCAGACCTCGCGGCATCCCGGCCCTGCGGGCATGCAAGCCAAAGGAAACGCTCATGAAAAACTGGCGCAACTACCATGATTACGGCGTGTACCTTGTCACGGACAGGCAGCTCTGCCTCGGCAGGCCCCTCGACGAGGTGGTTCTCGCCGCCGTGCGCGGCGGGGCCGGAGCCGTGCAGCTTCGGGAAAAGCACGCCTCCACCCGGGAATTTCTGGCCCTTGCGAAGGAGCTCGTTTCGCGCCTTCAGCCCCTGGGCATCCCGCTCATCATAAACGACCGGGCCGATATCGCCCTTGCCTCGGGCGCTGCCGGGCTGCACATAGGCCAGAGCGACATGCCGCCCGAAGACGCGCGCCGCCTCATGGGGGAAAAAGCCCTCATCGGCCTTTCCGTGGAGACGCGGCAGGAGCTTCTTGAGGCGGAGAAGCTCGATATCGACTATGTAGGCATAAGCCCCGTGTTCGCCACGCCCACCAAGGCCGACACCCTCGCGCCCTGGGGGCTTTCCGGCCTGCGCTGGGCCAGGGAACACTCCCCGCTCACGCTGGTGGCCATTGGCGGTATCCACGGGGACAACGCCGCCGCCGTGCTGGAGGCCGGGGCGCACAGCCTCGCCGTGGTCTCGGAGATATGCTCCGCGAAGGACCCGGAGGCGGCGGCCCGGGGGCTTGCGGCGCTTTTCGCCTGAGCAGGAGCCTTCCCCCGCACGGCGGGTGCGGAGGCCCCCGCCGCAGAAGCGGCCGGGCGCGGGGCCGGCAGCCCGGAAAGGGGAAGAAGCCTCAGGCCGCGAACAACAAAAAGCCCGTAACGGGCCGCCTTCCGGCAAGGCATGCCGCACGGAGGAAAAAGCCATGCCGACCTTCCCCCGGGACATTCCCGGGCATATCCTCATCCGGGGCGCGAGAGTGCACAACCTGAAAAACGTCGATGTGGACGTGCCTCTGAACGCCGTGGTAGCCGTGGCCGGGGTATCCGGTTCCGGCAAGTCTTCCCTGGCCCTCGGCGTGCTCTACGCCGAAGGCTCGCGCCGCTATCTGGAGGCGCTTTCCGCCTATACGCGGCGGCGCATGACGCAGGCGGCAAAGCCGCAGGTGGACGAAGTGCTCCATGTGCCCGCGGCCCTGGCCCTCCGGCAGCGGCCGGGTATTCCCGGCATACGCAGCACCTTCGGCACGGGCACGGAGCTTTTAAACAGCCTGCGCCTCATGTTCTCGCGCCTGGCAAGCCATGTGTGCCCCCACGGGCACCCCGTGCCCCCCTCGCTTGCCGTGGCTGCGGACAAGCCCATGACCTGCCCCGTGTGCGGGGCCGTGTTCCACGGGCCGGGTGCGGAGGACCTCTCCTTCAACAGCCGCGGAGCCTGCCGCACCTGCGACGGCACGGGCATGGTGCGCGCCGTGGACATGGATTCGCTGGTGCCGGACGATTCCCTTTCCATCGACGAAGGGGCCGTGGCCCCGTGGAACTCGCTCATGTGGTCGCTCATGACCGACGTGTGCCGCGCCATGGGCGTGCGCACCGACGTGCCCTTCCGCGAGCTCACGGAAGAAGAGAAAAACATCGTCTACTACGGCCCGGCGGAAAAGAAGCACATCTTCTACAAGGCCAGAAGCTCCAATCAGGCCGGGGAGCTGGACTTCACCTACTACAACGCCGTGTACACGGTGGAAAACGCCCTTGCCAAAGTGAAGGATGAAAAGGGCATGAAGAGGGTGGAAAAATTCCTGAAGGAAGATATCTGCCCCGACTGCAAGGGCACGCGCCTTTCCCCCGCCGCAAGGGCGCCCGTGCTCCACGGCCTCACGCTGGATAAGGCCTGCGCCCTGCCCCTTGCCGGGCTTGCGCGCTGGGTCGGTGAAGTGCCCTCTTCCCTGCCGGAAGACATGGCCCCCATGGCAAAAAGCATCTGCGCATCGTTCCGGGACACGGCGAAGCGCCTGCTCGACCTCGGCCTCGGCTATCTTGCCCTCGACAGGGCCGTGTCCACCCTTTCCACCGGGGAGAGGCAGAGGATGCAGCTCGCCCGCGCGGTGCGGTGCCGCACCACGGGGGTATTGTATGTGCTCGACGAACCCTCCATCGGCCTGCACCCCTCCAACGTCGTCGGCCTGAAGGGCGTGATGCGCGACCTTATTGCAGACGGCAATTCCGTCATCCTCGTGGATCACGACACGGATATCCTCTCCGAGGCGGACTGGCTCATCGAGCTCGGGCCCGGGGCCGGGGCCGGGGGCGGGCAGATCATCGCGCAGGGGAGCCTTGCGGATATCGTAAAGGACCCGGCCTCGCGCATAGGCCCCTTCCTTGCCCGCAGGGCGGCCGTAGAGGAAAAAAGAAGCGGCGGGGAACTTTTCGCCCAAGGGAGCATACGCCTCGCCACCGGAGCCGTACATACGGTGAAGCCCCTGGAAGTCGCCTTCCCCAGAGGGAAAATGACGGCCGTCACCGGCGTTTCCGGCTCGGGCAAGACCACCCTCATCCTGGAAAGCCTGATGCCCGCCCTTCAGGCGAAGATACGAAAAAGCACCCTGCCCGGGCATGTGCGCATGGTGGAAGCGGAAGGCATAGCCCATGTGAAGCTCATCGACGCCGCGCCCATAGGCGTGAACGTGCGCTCCACCGTGGCCACCTATGCCGACGTGCACGACGAAATGCGCAAGATCTTCGCAAGGACGCCGGAAGCGAAGAAACGCGGCTTCAAGGCCGGGGATTTCTCCTACAATACCGGCAGGCTGCGCTGCCCCACCTGCGACGGCACGGGCACGGTGAGCCTCGACGTGCAGTTTCTGCCCGACGTGGATATCCCCTGCCCGGACTGCCGGGGAAGCCGCTTCGCGCCCGAGGCGTGGGAAATGACATACGCCGACGGCGAGGGCCGGGAAATTTCCCTGCCCGGACTCATGGCCATGGACGTGAATACCGCCCTCCGCGCCTCTCAGGGCATGCCCATGGTGCACAAAAGGCTTTCCGTGCTCCAGGGCCTCGGCCTCGGCTACCTCACCCTCGGCGAGGCCACGCCCGGCCTTTCCGGCGGCGAGGCGCAGCGCCTCAAGCTCGCCGGGGAAATGGGCAGGGGGCAGGAAGATTCCGTGTTCGTGTTCGACGAGCCCACCATAGGGCTGCACCCCCTGGATGTGGAGACGCTGCTTGCCGTGTTCCGCAGCCTCATGGAGAGAGGGGCCACCATCGTCGTCATAGAGCACGACCTCGATGTGATACGAAGCGCCGACTACGTCGTGGACATGGGCCCGGGCGGCGGCGAGGCGGGCGGGACCATCGTGGCGCGGGGCACGCCGTGGGAGATCATGCAGGAGCCTTCAAGCCTCACCGGCGCGTGCCTTGCCGGGCGCGCGGCGCACCTCCCCCTGCCCTGAAGCCCCGCAGGCGCGTGCAAGGCGCGCCATGCCCCGAGGGCAGGGGCCGCTCTTCCCCGGGCAGCGGCCGCAGAGCTCCGCCGCGCGGCCTTCCCGGGGAGAAACAGGGCGCGCATCCTCCCCGTAGCCCCGCCCGGGCACGGAGAAGAGGGGCGCGGAAAAACGCCCCCCGCCATTGCCGGGCGGAAGGCCCCGGCGCATAGTTATCCCGCCGCAACCCCGGAAATGCCGTCCCTCCGCGCGGGGGCCGAGCCTCCCGGCAGCGTGCGCACGCCGCCTCCGGCAGGCGCATCCTCCCCTCTCCGGCAGGCCTGAAGCCCGGCGACATGCCCCCGCATCCGGCCCGGGGCATGAAAAAAACGGGCGGCCGCGGCTTCTGCCGCTCCCGCCCGTAGTCTCATGGAGAAAGCTCTCAGTACTTCTTCGGCTTGAAGAAGTCCGACGGCGGCCTGCACTCCGGGTCGCCGGGCATGCAGTGATTGTCTTCCGCCCTGAGGGAAAGAAAGAGGAATATCGCCGCCACGGCGCAGCCCGTGAAGTCCGCGATGGGGATGCTCATCCACACGCCGTCCAGCCCGAAGAACAGGGGCATGATGAGCAGCGCGGGCACAAGGCATATCATCTGGCGGCAGAGGGAAACCACGCTCGCTATCTTGGCCTGGCCTATGGACTGGAAATAGGTGCCGATGATGATCTGCGGCCCCACGAAGATGAACAGGCCGCCGGTGATGCGCAGGGCCCGTGCGGACACTTCCACAAGCTGCGCATGGTCGGTGAAGATGCGCACCAGAAGCTCGGGGATGAACCAGGCGCCGAGCATGCCCGCAAAGGTGATGATGGTGGCGCTTATCATGCCGTACTTCAGGGCGAGGCGCACGCGGTCGGGCCGCTTGGCCCCGAAGTTGAAGCCTATGATGGGCTGCATGCCCTGCCCGAGGCCTATGACGCTCAGCGCAAAGAGCATGAGCAGGCGGTTCAGGATGCCGAAGGCGCCGATTGCCATGTCGCCGCCGTATTCCTGAAGGGCACGGTTGATGACTACCACCACGATGCAGGCACAGAAGTTGATGAGGAAGGGCGCCATGCCTATGGCCAGGATATTGCGTATGCTCTTCATCCTGAGCTTCCAGATATCCTTCTGGAAGTGGATGAGCGAACTTTTGCGGGAAAAATGCGCCACCAGCCAGATCACGGACATGGCCTGCCCGGCGATCTGCGCCCAGGCCGCGCCGTACATGCCCCAGCCCCACCAGAAAATGAATATGGGGGAAAAGGCCACGATGCCCAGAGCGGAAAGCAGCGCCGTCATCATGGCCGTCTTGGGGTAGCCCGTGGCGCGGGCCAGGAAGTTGAAGCCCAGCATGAGAAAGCCGACGGGCGCAAGGATCACCAGGGGCAGCATGAACTCGTGGGCATAGCGAAGCGTCTCGCCGCTCGCGCCGAAGAACATGAGCATCGGGTCGAGGAAGATCCAGAACACCACACCGAACAGCACGCCGAAGATGATTTCCAGCAGCACGGAGTGCCCGAGCATGCTGCGCGCCTTGACCATGTTCTTGCGGCCGAGCTCAATGGAGCACAAAGCCGCGCAGCCCACGGCCACGAGCTGGCAGAAGGCCATGAGCAGGTTGATGATGGGGAAGGTGACGGCCATGGCTGCAAGGGCCAGGTGCCCTACGCCGTGCCCGATGTAGATTGCGGAAATGATCTGGTTGAGGGCCACGATGATCATGCCGAGAATGGCGGGTATGGAATATTCGAGAAGAAGGCGGCCCACGGCCTTCGTTCCCATCTCATTGGCTTTCGTATTGTTCTGCGTCAAGACTCTCCTCCCCCGGCCCGACATGACGGACCGGCCCGGGGATAAAGGCTCCCGGAAGCCCCGCCTCAAGGAAGGCGGCACGCGCCTCCCTCCCATGTTTCGAGGCGTCAGGCCTCGCCCCGTGGCGGAACAGGACATGCTTGAAACACGCATCCCCGGCTGAAACCGTGCAGCGCCCGTCCCCCTGCGTGCGTCCCCACGCTCAGGGAAAGGCCGCCGGACATGCCGCTCATGCCGGGAAAACAGATTCCCCTAATACACGGGCGTCTTGCTTTGGCCCTTCGCGCCTCAGAAAAACTGCGCCGGAAAGGCTCCTTCATCATTCCATATTCACAGGATAAAGAAAAAAAGCAAGCCCTCAGGCTTCTTGCGCCGGCGCATTTTCGCCCTCTTCCCGGATTTCTCCATCGGGAGGAGCCTGTTCGGCCGCCGCCTTCTTCGCCGTGCGGCGCACGGGCTTTTTCGCGGGAGCTTTCGCGTGCTTCTCCTCGTTGAGGAAGGGCATGGGCGCGTCCCAGTCCAGCAGGGAAACACCGATGAGATAGGAAACCCACGCCGAATACTCCTCCGCCGACCAGTTCAGCACCTTGGTCAGACGGCGGTGCATGCCCGGCGTGGTGATGCTCCAGTAAAGCTCGGCGGCCCGCTCCTCGGAAAGGCCGGGGCGGAGCATGCCGTCTTCCGCCATCTTGTGCACGGATTTGCGGCACTTTTCCAGAAGCATGAGGCTCTGATCCCGCTCCTGTTCCGCAAATTCCGGGGAAAGCACGCTCATGCCCCGGAAAATGTCGAATACGGGCATGGCGTCTTCCAAAAGCAGGGCCATGAAATGCCCTATTTCCTTCACGCGCTCCTTGCCCGTCATGATCTGCGGGATGGAATCGCGCAGCTTGTCGTAACGCTTGGCCTCCACCGTCGTCTCAAGGATAGCCGCCAGCACGCCCTTCTTGGAGCCGCACACGGCATACACCGTCTGCGGGGCCACGCCCGCTTCCCGGGCTATGGCTTCCAGCGTCATGTCGGCATAGCCTTTTTCCTTCATGAGCTGCATGGCGGCCGCGACGATGCGCGCCTTCGTCACATTCGCCTGTTCCTTCCTGCGGGGCGAGTGATAGGAACGCGTCTTCTTCACGGGTTCCCGGGCCGGTTCACCGGCGCCGTCCGCAGCTTTTCTGGCCATGTGGAACTCCTCAATATTGAATAGAATGAAATAAGATAATCTGACTTTATCTTATCCATTGATAATAATCAATTTAAAAATGTCTCCCGTGCGGCAGCGGAAAAACTGCTCCCTGATAGAAAAGGATCTGTTCCGCCGGCTCTCTTACTCCATGTCGACGCGCGGGGCAAGAGGCGCCGCAGAAGCCTCCCCGCCCCGTCGTGCCCTGCCCGAACTTGACAGAACAGATGATTTTCACTAGAATAAAATCTATTAAATATGTCTTTCACAGAAAGAAGGCGCTTCGTTGCCATCGCCCCTTTTTTCTGGTGAAATACCGAGCAGGCCGTCGTATTTTTCCGCCGGGCATTCCGGCAAGGCCGCTTTCCCGGCCCGGACATACAGAATTTCTAACCGTTATGGAGTTTTGCCATGGCCATCACTCTTTACAGGGCTCCCAACTGTATCCGTTGCCGCATCACCCATGAATTCATGGACGCCAAAGGCATCAGCTACGGCAGCTACGACCTTGAAGCCGACAAGGACATTGTGAACGGCTTTTACCGCGCCAACCGCAAATTCCTGCACCGCAACGAGACCGGCGTGGAATTCCCCATGTTCCATGACGACGACGGCGACGTGGTGCTTCAGGGCACGGGCGTCATCATCGCCTACCTCCTCTCCGGCAAGGCCCTCGGCGAATCCGGCGCCGTTTCCGAAAGCAAGATGCTGCACGGCTGGATTTCCGGCCTGAACGTGTCCAAGGTGCCCGCCGGGGAAGAAGAACACTTCGCGGAACTCGTCACCGCGCTCGCCAAGGGCGGGCTTCAGGTGGTCATCGACAGCGACGGCCGCAACGCCGACCTTCTGGAAAAGCTCATCAATACCGGCTGCCTGACCCGCGTGCGCCTGAACATCCCCGGCCCGGCCTCCGTGTACCCCGCAGCCGCGGGCGGCGAAGCCCCTTCCAAGGAAGAACTCGGAAAAAGCATAGCCCTGGCGCGCGCCTTCAAGGACAACGTCATCCGCCTCTACCTTGAGCCCATTCCCCAGGCCGACGGCTCCCTCGCCTGGCTTTCCCCCGCCGACGCCGCCCTTGCCGGCAAGATGGTGGCCGAAGCCTGCAACGACATGATGCTGCCCTTCGGCATCCAGGCCGGCACCGAACCCGTGAAGGGCCTGGAACCTCTCGCCAACCTTCTGCCCTACCGCTCCAAGGTACGCGCGGCCCTTCCCAAGACCGATATCATCAAGGGTGAATAATCAAAAAGCGCCGCTTCCTCCGCAGGCTGCGGCGCGTTCCCTTCCCTGAAACGCATCCCCCTCACCTTCCGGGAATCCCGGCCCGCTTTCCTTAAAAACGGGCCGGAAACATTGTTACCAAGGCAGGCAACACATGGCTCTTCGCATTACTGTTATAGGCGCAGGCCCCGGCGGCTACACGGCCGCCTTCGATGCCGCAAAACGCGGCGCGGAAGTCACCCTCGTGGAATCCCGGTGGCTCGGCGGAACATGCCTCAACTGCGGCTGCATCCCCACCAAGACCCTGAAATCCTCGGCGGAAGCCCTGGAAACCGTTCATCGTGCGAAGGAATTCGGTATCCTCTGCGAAGGCACGCCTTCCGTGGACATGCCCTCCGTCATAGCCAGGAAGCGCAAAGTTTCCGAAACCCTGCGCGGGGGCCTCGAAAAAACCTGCCGGAAGCTCAAGGTGAAGGTTGTCATGGGCCGCGGCCGCGTGGTAAGCGCAAAGCTCGTGCAGGCTACCCTTGCCGACGGTACGGTGCAGGATATCGAAGGCGACAGAGTCATCATCGCCACCGGCTCCGATGTGCTGAACCTCCCCTCCCTTCCCGTGGACGGCAAATACATCCTTTCCAGCAACGAAGCTCTGGAACTCGACCATGTGCCCGCAAGGCTCGTCATCGTGGGCGGCGGCGTGGTCGGCACGGAACTTGCCTTCATCTTCCGCGCCTTCGGCAGCGAAGTAACCATTGTGGAAGGTCAGAACCGCCTCCTGCCCGTGCCCTCCGTGGATGAGGAAATGAGCAAACTTCTTCTTCGCGAAGCCAAGAAGAAGGGCATCAAGGTAGAACTTTGCCGCACTGTGAACTCGACGAAGGTGGAAGGCGGCAAGGTCTATGCCGACCTCGGCCCCTCGCCCTTCCTCGCGCCCGAACTTGTGCCCGCCTCGGCCAAAAAGCCCGCCACCCTTGAGGCCGACTGCATCTTCATGACTATAGGCCGCGTGCCAGTCACCGACGGCCTCGGCCTTGCGGAAGCGGGAGTCGCCACCGATAAGCGCGGTTACATCACCGTAAACGATTACCTCGAAACTTCGGTGCCCGGCATCTACGCCATAGGCGATATTCTCGGCCCGGCGCGCATCATGCTCGCACACATGGCTTCGGCCGAAGCCCATGCGGCCGTGGCCAACATCTTCGGAGCAAGCGAAAAGCCGAACTACAACGTGGTGCCCTCCGGCATTTTCAGCTCGCCGGAAATCGGCGACGTGGGCCTCACCGAAGCCCAGGCCAAGGAAAAAGGCTTCGACGTAGTCACCTCGGAATTCCAGTTCCGCGAGCTCGGCAAGGCACAGGCCATGGGCGAGCTGCCCGGCGTATTCAAACTCGTGGCCGACAAGGCGAGCGGAAAGCTCCTCGGCGCGCATTTTGCCGGTGCCCATGCCACCGACCTCATCGCCGAATGTGCCCTTGCCCTTGAAACGGGCGCAAAGGTTGCCGACATAGCCCGCACCATCCACGCCCACCCCACCCTGGCCGAAGGCGTGATGGAAGCTGCCGCAGGTATCGCGGAATAAGCGTGCCCCGCCGCATCTGCGGTGTGGACAGGCGCCCTTCTCCATCGTACATTTGAGGGAGCGGCCGCGCGCCGCCCCTCCCCGCCGCCCTCGGGCGGCCCCCACCCATGGGGCATACACCTGAAACGCCATACAAGGAGAACTCCCATGGCCAAGACCGTTGCGGAACTCAACCTCCCCGCGAACCTCAAGTACACCGACGAACATATCTGGGCCCGCGTGGAAGGCGATGAAATCGTCGTCGGCGTGAGCGACTACGCCCAGGACCAGCTCGGCGAAGTGGTCTATGTCGACCTTCCCTCCGAAGGCGACAGCTTCGGCGCGGGCGACGAATTCGGCGAAGTGGAATCCATCAAGTCCGTGAACAAGCTCTTCATGCCCGTCTCCGGCGAAGTCACCGCCGTGAACGGCGAGCTGGCCGACACCCCCACCCTGCTCAACGCCTCCTGCTATGAAAAGGGCTGGCTCATCCGTGTGAAGCCTGAAGACATGGCCGCCGTGGACGCCCTCATGTCCGCCGACGCCTACAAGGCCTCCCTCTAATCCCTGCGCACCTCAAGAAAAAGCCGCGTCTCCCGGAAAGGAAGCGCGGCTTTTTTTGCGGAGCAAAGATTGCCCGCCCCTGCAAGAATCCCCTTCCTCAAAACCGGGGGCGCACCTTTCCGAAGCACGGGAGGGACAGGCCCCTTTTTCCGGGAAACGGCGCAGGCCTTTTTCCTCAACGGCCTTGGAAGCCTCCTTTTCGGGCCGGAACTGCTGCCGGGCGAACTCAGGCAGCGGCCGGAGAAGCGGAAAAACGCCTCCCCGATCTGTTGCATAGAAAAAATACAGACAGTACAAAGAAGCATGCATCCTGCATCTGCGCGCGGCCTTGCCCGCCTGCGGAGAACGAAAACACGGGGCTTGGCCCGCGCACAGCGTTTCCTCCTGAGCGGCTCCGGCCCTTCTCCCGGCCGCCGGACATTCATGAAAAACTGCCGAAGGGGTCCCATGAGCTCTCTCCATCCCATATATTTTCATGAAGACGACCACTTTCTGTCTGTCATAGATGCGCGTTGCATGACAACAAACATCTATAAAAAAAAAGATATCCTTCATCTTGAAAAAAAATCCATCTATTTCATCAAAAGCGGAGTCATAAAAATCTATGTTTTTAATGCAGATGGGCAGGAAAGGCTGCTGTGGATTCTTGGAAGCGGATGCATCATCCCCACTTTCAATATGAATTTTCATAAAAATGTCGTATGCATGAAAACCACGAAAGTGATAAACATCGACAAGTCCTATTTCATAAAAGCCCTCATAAACAATAATCTTTTTGAAGAATTCACGAACCAGATCTACACGAGATATGAGTCAATCATACAGAGGCTTATCAATACCTCCCAGGATTCCTGTATAAGCAGATTCATGGATCTTCTTGTTTCCCTGTATTATCTCTCGGAGAATCACGGCCCCGCACTGACGCCGGTAGACTCCTTTCTTTCCCGGCAGGATATGGCGGAGCTTGTCGGAACGCATGTCACCAATATAAGTAAATTTCTCCTTTCCCTTGAACTTCAGGGCCTCATCCTGCGGCGAGGAAAACAGATCCTCATCCCGGACATTGCCCCGCTGCGGCACGCCTGCGAAACCTTCAAAAAGAAAAAAAGCGAGGCATGAGCTCGCCGTAGTCTCCCCTTTGCTGGTATCTACCAAGTTTTTTTTCTCACATACCGGTACAACTTCCGACAGATGCAACTTCAACCTTTCTGTCAGGAGTTTCTCATGCCGAACAAACGCTTTCTCTTTCTCGGAATCGACGGTGCCGATCCTCTTCTCATGTCCCGCTTTCTGGAGGAAGGATACCTGCCGAACATCAGGAAGTTCATCGACGCCGGCGTAGCCGCAGAAGATCTCGGCATGCTCGGCGTCCAGCCCACCATCACTCCCCCCAACTGGGCGACCCTGGCAACCGGGGCCTATCCGGGCACGCACGGCATCACCTGCTACTGGAACCACACCTTCGGCAACAGTCTCACCCATCTGGACGTGGGCTTCAATTCAAAGCTCTGCAAAGCGGAATTTCTGTGGGATGCGGCCCTCAAAGCGGGAAAAAAGGCCATAGTCTTCAACTACCCCACCTCCTGGCCTCCCACAAACGAAAATATTATCGCCGTGGACGGTACGGGCATCAACCCCAACTCCAAGGCCTACTGCGAAGGGGAAGCCTTCTATATCGGCGACGCATCCTTCCGGGAGGCGGCCTCCGCCTACCATGAAAAGAACAATACCGGCTCCTCCTGCGTGGTGGAAGACGATATTGAAAACCTCGATTTCGAAGTCTGCGACTACGAAGAGAAAAAGACGGAAAAATTCGTCATAGGCGACGACAAGCGCATCGACGCCCGTACCATCAAGTTCAAAATCGACAATCACCGCTGCCCCATCTTCCAGGAAAACGACGAAATGATCACCGTCCTGCACATGCAGGAAGGCAGGATCAGCCGCTACGGCAGAATCTTCTCCAAAAGCGGAAAGGGCTTCGATACGCTGGCCCTGTACCAGACCCCCAAGGACAAGACGCCCATGGTCACCGTGGGGCTCGGCGAGTTCAGCCCCTGGATTCAGGACTCCTTCTTCTTGAACGGCCATGTTGCCACGGTATACTATAAGATCAAGCTGCTCGAACTGGCCGAAGACGGCACCTCCTTCAAGCTGTACCGCAGCTATGTGCTCGATACGACCAATAAAAAGTACTTCCATCCCTCCGACCTCTGCGACGAGCTTCTGGAACATATAGGCCCCATGATGCACATGTCCAACTGCGGCCTCGACGACATTATGCTCGAAACGCAGGCGGAAATGTACACCTGGATAGAAAACGCCATGCTTTATCTCGCGAAAAACAAGCCGTGGGACGTCTTCTACATGCACTGCCATGCCCTCGACTGCTGCAACCATAACTACCAGAACCTCATTCTGGAAGAATATTCGGGAGAAAAGGCGGCATATTATCTCGATATCGTCCGCAAGTACTATGAAATCACCGACCATTTCGTCGAAAGGATGATGGAACTGAACGACGGCAACACCGTCATCGTCCTTGCGTCCGACCACGGCGGCATGAGCAAGGAAGCCGGCTGCGAGGCCCCGCTCATGGGCGACCCGTGGGCCGTGGGCGGCAAGGTCTTCGAGGAAATGGGCTACCTTTCCGTCGACCGCTCTTCCGGGTCCCCGATCATCGACTGGTCGAAAACCCGCGCCATAGGCCAGAGATCGGGCTATGTCTACCTCAATCTGAAGGGCCGCGATCCCGACGGCATCGTGGAACCTGAAGATTATGACGCCCTGGTCAGGGAAATCACGCAGAAGCTCCTCGACTACAAGGATGAGCACGGCCGCCGCCCTGTATGCTTCGCCTTCAACAGGCAGGAAATGGAAGTGCTCGGCCTCTACGGCGAAAATGTGGGCGATATCTACTTCGTGTTCAACCCCGAATGGACCAGAGTGCACGGCACCTCGCTGACCACGCACCGCTACAAGGGCACGTCCGTGAAGGCCTTCTTCGCCATGCTCGGCCCGGGCGTGAAGGAACACACCAGGCTGAGCCGCCGCGTCCGCGCCGTGGACGTGGTACCCACGGTATGCGCCCTCACCGACCTTCCCGTCCCGGCGGACTGCGAAGGCGCCGTCCTCTACCAGGCCCTGAAGTAAGGCTTCCCCCACGGCAGCCGGACTCCCCGGCTGCCTTTTCTGCTTCAACCACAGAAAAGAAGGCAGGCCGCCATGAAGCGATTCTCCCGTCTTATTCACATAGGCATCATGTTTCTCATCATGCTGGGGACAGGCTTCCTTCCCCCCGCCGGAACCATCACCCCCATGGGCATGAAAGTACTCGGTGTTTTTCTCGGCCTCATCTACGCATGGATGTTTGTAGGTATGTTGTGGCCCAGCTTTGCCGGACTCGTGGCACTCGGACTCAGCGGATACTGCACCGTGACGCAGGCCTTCAACATCGGCTTCGGCAACAGTACCTTTCTTCAGATCTTTTTCTTCTTCATCATCGCCGCCTATGCGGAACATTCCGGGCTCAGCAATAAAATCGCCCTGTTCTTCCTCTCCAGAAAAATCATCGAGGGAAGACCGTGGATGTTCGTCTTCATGCTCTTCCTTGCCTCCTATATCCTCGGCATCTTCATCATGACCTATGCCGTCATATTCTTCATGTGGACCATTCTCATAAGCATCTGCGATATCATAGGCTACAGGCGCCTCTCGAAAGAAGCGGGGTATCTGTTCGTGGGCGTTCTGCAAATGGCCACTCTCGGCGGCACCATCATGCCCTATCAGGTCTTTCCCAAGGTGTGCATGACGGCTCTTGCCGAATCTACGGGCCTGACGGTCTCTTCGGGGTCCTTCATCGTGTATATGACCATCATCTCCTTCGCGGCCATGCTGCTCTATTTTCTCGGCGGCAAGCTCATCCGGCTCGACCTTGACCGCTTCAACGCACTGAAAACCGATCAGATCACCCAGGGCAAGAGCCTGACCCTCACGCTGGAAGAAAAAGTCGCCGCCGCTGTGCTGACGGGCTTCACCGTCCTCATCCTGCTGCCCCTCGTGCTGCCCAGTGACAGCCTCTTCATAAATATATACAAGCATCTCGGAGACTTCGGTTTCCTGGTGGCCTCCATCTGCCTCGTGTGCGCGCTCCGCTGCAACGGCGAACCCCTTGCCGATTTCAAGAAATTGGCACGGGAAGGGCTCAACTGGGATCTGCTTGCCCTGGTGGCCGCCACCATGGCTATCGGCAAGGCCCTCATGGCCAAGGAAACGGGTATCATCACCACCATAGTCGACGTGATCATGCCCCTGTTTTCCAGCATGTCCAGCATCATGTTCATTCTTATAAGCTTCATCACCATGGCGCTGCTCACCCAGGTGGCCCACAACCTCGTTCTGGCCACCACGTTCATTCCCATCCTGGCGAACCTTGCCCTTTCCCTCGGCATGTCGGAACAGGTGGCTATCATCATAGCCGCCGGGCTCAGCCAGGTGCTTCTCGCCGCCCTCGTCACCCCCGCCGCCTCCAACAGGGGCGCCCTCATCTACGGCTACGAATGGATCGGCCCGAAACGGGCCGCGCATTACGGTACCCTTGCCGTCGTCGCGGCCGACCTCTCCGTCATCATCATGGGTATTCCCCTCGCGTTCGTCATATTCTGACCTTCACGTCGGCCACCCATGCAAAAGCACAGCCCTCAAGGAGTCTTCATGGCATCTTCCATCAGATACACCAGAAAAGGCGATATCCACACCTTTGAAACCGATCTGCCCGGCATGGAAAAACTCGTCATCGACCATACCGGCGTCCCCCCGGAGCAGCGCGGGGGAACGGCCAAGCTCCTTCTCGAAGCCGCGGCCATTGCCTGCTACTCCGCGTCGCTGGCCGGGGCCCTCGAAGCCCGAAAGGCCGACTATGCTTCCATAACGGCAACGGCGGCCCTCGACTTCGGCACCGACGCCGTAGGCCGCAGCCGCATCACCGGCATGAAGCTGGATTTCTCCGTGGAACTCGACGCCGCCGACGCCCCCATCTTCGAGCGCTGTGCAAAGCTCATGCGCAACGGCTGCCTCGTCACCGGTTCGCTTCACGACGGCATAGACATGGCGTACACACTGAACGCCGTCTACAAGAACACGGCGGAAGAATGACCGGGCCGCCGCTCTCCTCAACTCCGACGCCTGCAACCCGCCCTCCAAGCTTGTGATGCCTAAAGGCAAAACGCCGCGTTTCCCGGAAAGGAAGCGCGGCTTTTTTGCAGCCGGAAAGTTCCCCGGCAAATCCCTGCTCCCTGAGCAGGTACCCCTATTCACGGAGCGCCTTACCAGCGGCTGGAATAATGGCTCCTGTGGCTGGAGTGGCTGTAGTGACTGGAATGGCTGGAATGACTGTAATGATAACTCAGAAGGTGATCCTGATATCCGGGCATGAGGTCGGAAAAGATCAGCGGACGTTCCTCCAGATTGGCCGTCACACCTTCGTCGTGAGCAACAGAGGCCTGCGCCCGGCCAGAAACGGCGCCCCACAAGGCAACAACGATTCCCGCCAGCATGAACAATCTATACACAAAACTTCTCATACTCCTCCTTCTCCGTGAAAGGTTTGACGAACTCTTCCGGTACCTCCGACGACGTGCTGAAGAATCCACAGCACTGATCCTTCATCACGCAGGCGTCGCACTGCGGCAGGTACCGGTTCTTCCAGCTGGAAATGGATTTGCGCGCATACCTCTGCAATGCGCTCCCGCACATGCACAAAGGCACGTTATACAGGGAAACGGGTATTCCCCTCCGTGCCAGCGTCAGCACGGCCTCCTTCAGGTATGCGCCGTACTCGACGGGGGAAACCGTCAGCATGTCCTTATGTTTTTCCGCCCAGCCGTGCAGCTCCAGCCCCATGAAGGCACAATGGGCGCAAAACGGGAAATAGTTGCCGATATGTTCCGCAAACTCCGCAAGATACCTGTAGTTGCAGCGCGATATCACGGTGCGTATTTCCACGGCAAAGCCCAGGGAGGCCAGCCGGTATATGCCCTGCTGGGTCTGCGCACAGCTGCCTTTGACCCCGGTTATCGCGTCATGCAGCGTATCCACTTCAGAATGAAGAGACACGCAGAAAAGGACGTTGCGCGAGGGTATGCCCGCCAGCCTGAAGGAAAACTCCCTGTCGGCAAACGCCCGCCCGTTGGTCAGGACACTGACCAGCGCTTCCGGATGTTCGAGAGTGCATTGCCGGAGGATATCGAAGAACGCATCCCCCGCAAGCGAAGGCTCTCCCCCCGTGAGGCAACAGTCGGAAATATTTCTGCCGCGTATCAGGCGCAGTACCTCCCGCGCCTGCCGCAGAAAACGCTCCGGAGAGCTCTGCGACGGAGGCTGAGGACACATGACGCAGCGGCAGTTGCAGTTTTCCGTGAGAAAAAGGCAGTTCTGGGAAGAACCTTCCTCCTACAGAACCTCAATATGGCCCGCACCGTCCATGGCAACGATATCGCCCTCATGCAGCCGGCCGGTATTCTCCACCTCATAGATATGATGCGGATGAAACCAAGTTCCCCGCCGCCCGGAAGTGATGCAGCCCTTATACCCCAGGGCCGAGCGGGTCAGTTCCTTGCAGACGAGTATGGCCCTGCTCCTTGCATGAAAGGGCCTGCCCGTAAAAGTCACTTCCCCGACAAGGGAAGAAAAAGAACCCGAAGCCTTTCCCTGAAGTGTCAGCATGGCCTTTTCACCAGATCCGCGTTTCCGGTTATCCAGCTCCAGATGATATCCTTTGCCGTGTCGTCGGCATGGCGGAGCATGTCAAAAAGTCCCGTCAGTATGCCCTTGTGTTTGATGCAGAAGGGGGCATGGGCCATATTCCTCTGCTCGCTTCCCGTCTCCAGATAATTGCGTACCGGATCCGTACCGCAATAGGCCTGATACACGCAGAACGCGCAGGGAAACGTCGTTTCCAGGCAGGCGCCCGAGGTCAGCCTCTTCAGGCGTGTGCCGAAGATTTCCCTGTAATCGTCGGTCTTCACGTTGCCCAGACAGAAATGCCGGTCCCCCATCCGGGCAAGCATGCGCGCCTCGTCCGACGGAAAAACCGAGCCGTCGAAATCGTAGACAACCCCGCTTATGCCCGCCCCGGAAGGCGACTGAAGATCGACGAACCCCGTGGCGAAGGGCGTGAGAATACGCGAGAAAAGAAGCGTGGCAAAGTGTTCCGGAAAAAAGACCTTCCTGTTGAGCTCCATAATGTAGCGCAGCGCTTCCAGGTATTTTTCCACAAAATGTTCCATGCTGTAGCCGAGCGTCGCCGCGTCCTCCGCCGCAAAGCCGTACGGATTGAGGGAACGGAGGAAAATTCCGTCCATACCCAGGCGGACGTACTCATCCACCACGTCCTTCAGACGATTCAGGGAAAAGGCAGTGGTCGTCATCAGCGCGCCCACCCTGTCCCTGCCCAGGATATTCCGGGCAAGCGCAAGTTTTTCCATGAAAACGCGGTACGTCCCCCGGCCCTGTCTGTCCTTGCGGCACGCGTCGTGAAGGCATGCGTCACCATCCAGGGAAGTGGAAACGGCCACGTCGTGTTCCCGGCAGAATTCAAGCTGCTCCCGCGTTGCGGCCGTCAGGTTGGTACAAAGCACGAAAGAAACCTTTTTCTTCATGCGTTCGGCAAGCTGTTCCGCATAGGCCACCGCGGCCGTGACTACTTCCCAGTGAAGAAGGGGCTCTCCCCCCTGAAATTCCAGCTTGGGATGCTTCGTCGGCGACTGCAACATCATCTCCACCGCCCTGAAGGCCGTCTCCCTGTCCATATCGTACAGGGAGGCATCCTTTCCGGCACAGGACACCTGGCAGTAGGCGCAGCGCTGATTGCAGCGCAGAGTCGTCACCAGCATGTGCAGCGTCGTGAAATCCCGGAGAAAGGATTTGCGCGTACGGTATCGGGCGGCCGTCTTCTGCAGGGCGACGTCAAGGTCGTCGCCGGCACAGAAAAGGTGAGATTTCAGCCTGCGGAAATGTTCATCCTCCTCCGGCAGCTCATGACGGATGAAACGCTCGAAGGCATGGTCCGGCAGAAACAGAAAATCGCCGCACTCGTTCACCATGAGTACGTCGTGCTGCTCCGTCCTGCGGAACTGAAAAGGCAGAAGCGTATATCGGGACATGACTACTTCACCGGGGAAAAGGCGTACTCGACGATCTTTCTTCGCATCTCGCCGAACTCTTTCTGCAGATCCAGCCTTACCTGATAATCCATAAGAGCATTCATGAAGCTTCTCAGAAGGCTTTCCCGTACCGGGGTACCCTGCTTCTCGCAGAGGGTGATCCTTACTCTGTCCCCTTCATGGGGAGCAATGGAAATATAATATTTTTCCGAATAGATAGAGGATACTATCAACACACATTCACGACTGAAGAAAAGCTTGTCCGCGTACACAACGCCTGTGCGCCCGTCTTCGCTCACGGCAAACGGCGTTTCCATTCCCACTACCTCCCGGCATACTTTCCGCGCCATGGGTTCAGAACGGCGGAAATCATCAGCAACCGTGAGCATATTAACCCATTGCTTATTTTTCTAAGCTATAGGTTAATTTTTTTTTGAAAGCAATGGGCTAGCAGAAGGATATGAAGAAAAATTCGGATGCCTTCGGGCCGGTGCTTCGCCGGATACGTATGGAAAAACGCCTCACTCAGGAAGAGCTGAGTGAAAGGCTCGGCGTTGCTGCGCCCTACATCAGCATGCTTGAGAGCGGGCACAAGTATCCCAATCTGGAAATGTTCTTCCGCATCGCCGAAGCGCTCGACGTACGTCCGGGCAGAATGATGGAGGAAATGGAAGAGAGGATACGGCGCGAGGCCTGAAAAGCCCCGTTCCGCAAAGCGCCCTTTCTTCCGCATGTGCGGAAGCGCCCTTTCTCTCCCGGGGGCACGCGCCTCTGAAGGAGACATGCGCTCTTTTCCGCCCCCTGCGGCCGCCCTGCGCTTTTACGGCGCGTCCTCTCCGCTTCCGTATCCCGGAAAGGCGGACAGTCCCCCCCCTTCCCCGTGTCGGAACAGGCCGCTGTTGCCTGAACGGCCTTTGCGCGGGAACTGAGACTCCCCGGCATACCGCAGGGAAGACGCCCTTCATTTTCAGGAAACGGCCTGGAAAAAAGAGCTCTCAAGAGGGCGAAAACGCACGCTGCCGCAGGCGGCATCTTCAAAGACGCGCCCCGCGTATCCGGCCCGCCGCGGCCTTCTGCCGGGAGAAAAAACACGGCGGCAGGCTCAGGCAAAACGCCGTCCTGCCGCAAAGGCTTTTCCCTAAGAGTGCTTCTTCTCCCCGGCCTTTCTCGCTTCTTCCGTGAGGTCGGGGCGCAGCTCGCCCATGGTCTCATAGAGCCTCGCGAGGGCGATGAGGCAGTCCGCGCGGGAGGAGATTTCCGCAAGTTCCGCGTCGGAAAGGGCCGACTGGGCGGTGAGCAGGTCGAGGTAGGAGCCGGACTGAAGCTCATAGCGCATCTTCGCGTCGGCATAGGATTCGCGTGCGCTCGCCACGGCGCGCTGCGAGACCTTCACGGAGCGGTAGGCGTCCTGGGTGGAGAGCAGGCTGGAGCGCACGGTGTAGGCGCAGTTGTTGACGGAGGAGCGCACCGCCGCCTCCAGCGCGGAGACCTGCCTTTCCGCCTGCTGGGTGAGGTAGGCGCGCCTGCCGCTGGAAAAGAGCGTCCAGTCGACGGAAAGGCCTATTTCGCCGTAGGAATAATCTTTCTGCGTGTAGCGGCTGCCCGCCGCGTCCAGGTGGCTGCCCGTGGTGGACCAGCCGAGCACGGCCGAAACCTGCGGCCAGAACTGGCTTTTGGTGATGCCGAGATCCTTCAGGGCTATCTCCACCGATTTCTTTGCCATGAGCAGGTCGGGCCTGTGCTCCATGGCCTGCTGAAGGCAGGCCTCCAGCGAACGGCGGAAAGGCGCGACGTCCAGCCCGCCCTTGTAGGAAACCTCGGCGTCCGGCGGGAGGTTGAGCAGCGTGTTCAGCCTTGTGAACCATACGTCGCGCTCGTTCTCATATTTAATGAGCAAAGCTTCGGTCTGAGCGAGGTCGGTTTCCGCCTGCAGGACGTCGAGCCTCGGGCGCAGGCCTATGTTCCAGGCGGTCTTCGCCATGTTGAGCTGCATCTTCGCCCGCTCGAGGGAACGCTCCGTACTGCGTATGCTCTCAAGGGCCTTCAGATAGGTGATGAAAGCCTCCTGCACATTCGCCGTCACGGCAAGGCGCTGGGCCTCCAGCTGAAGGGCCTGCCGCTCCTCCTCGAGCGCCGCCTTCTGGTAGGTATTCAGGAGATTGAACCCCGTAAAAAGGGGCTGGGAAGCCGTCACCGTCATGGTAGTCACGTTGGGCTCGTAGCGGGAGGGGCGGTCCTTGCTGTAGCGGGAGTAGCTGTAGGAGACGCCGAGCTCAGGCCCGAAGGAACTGCGCGCCGCCTTGCGCGCGGACTCCGCGGCCTTCACCGTGAAGCGGGCGTTCTCCACGTCGGGGTTGTGCTCAAGGGCGCGCACTACGGCCCCTTCCATGGAATAGCTTTCCCCGGCTTTGACGGACGGAGACAAAAACAGTATAGAGACGAAAGCCGCACAGCACACAGAACGCCAGAACATGGGAGATCTCCTTGAAGCTTCCTCCCTGTCTAGCCCAAAGGCGGCCGTATGTCACTCCCCGCAGACCGGGCGGGGCAATTTTTCTTGCATGCAGGGCCGCTCAAGATTATGAACAAGGCGGCCCTTCCTCGCCGGCCCTTCCTGCCGGCAATTTCATCGGATATTCGGAGCACCCATGGATTACAACATTTTTTCCGTCTTCGCCAGCGCAAGCCTTGTTGCCCAGATCATCATGGTCATCCTCATTGCGCTTTCCGTCCTGAGCTGGACCGTCATCATCGGCAAAATCGTCAGCCTCTCCTCCGCCGAACGCAAGGCCACGGCGGGCATCACCCGCTTCGCCGAAGCCCCCGACCTGCGCCAGGCCGTGCAGAGCCTCGGCGGCGATCCTTCTTCCCCGCTCTACGCCGTAGCGCAGCACGGCGTGCGTGAATTCAACAACGGCAAGGAAGCCGGGGCCGACGAGGGCGTGGTGGTGGAAACCGTGCGCCGCGCCTTGAACCAGGGCGTGGGCCTGGAAATCGACCGCCTGCACAAGAACCTCTCCATCCTGGCCACCACCGCCAACACCGCCCCCTTCATCGGGCTTTTCGGCACGGTGTGGGGCATCATGACGTCCTTCCACGCCATAGGGCAGATGAAATCCGCCTCCCTGGCCACCGTGGCTCCCGGCATCTCCGAAGCCCTCATCGCCACGGCCATAGGCCTTGCCGTGGCCGTGCCCGCCACCATCGCCTACAACATGTTCCTCGGCAAGCTCGACGGCATCGAGACCCGCCTCATCAACTTCGCGGGCATTTTCCTGAACCGCGTGCAGCGCGAAGTCAACGTGCACCGCTCCCGCGGCAACGACAGGTAGGTCGCGCCATGGCCAGAAAAAAAGGCTTTGTCTCCGAAATCAACGTGACGCCCTTCGTGGACGTCATGATGGTTCTGCTCATCATTTTCATGGTCACGGCGCCCATGATGGATTCCGGCCTGGACGTGGATCTGCCCCAGGCCAAGCAGGTGGACACTCTGCCCACGGATTCCGAACATCTCGTGCTCACCGTGCGTGAAGACGGCACGCTCTTTCTCGACACCTACGAAGTGCCCCTCGAAGAGCTGGAAGAACGCCTCGCCGCCATTGTGAAGGAAAAAGACCGCGCTCTCTTCCTCCAGGCGGACAAGTCCGTGCCCTACGGTATCGTGGTCGACGTCATGGGCCGCATCAAGGCCGCAGGCATTGAAAAGCTGGGCGTGGTCGCCATGCCCTCCACGGAAAGCGCTGCTCCCGCGCAGTCCGGCAGCGCCCAGAAGGGCCGCCGCTAGGCGGCATACATACTCCCATGCGAATAAGCAGCTTTTTTCTTTCCCTCCTGCTGCACCTCGCGGTGCTGGCCTTCATACTCTATGTGCCGTTGCGTCCCCCGCTGGATATCACGCGGCCGGTGTATCAGGTCAGCCTCGTGATGGGCGCGCCGGGCGGTGAGAACCTGCCCTCCCCGGTGCTCGGCCACCGTGCCCCCGTAACGGGCAAGCAGGTGGTCTCCACCGAATCCGCGCCGCAGCCCAAGGCCGAACCTGCGCCCGCTCCCACGCCCGACGAGGCCCCGGCCCCCGCCGTCGAGGCCAAGCCCGAACCGAAGCCCGAGCCCAAGCCGGGGCCCAAGCCCGAGCCCAGGCCAGAGCCTGCCAAA
>NZ_DYZA01000124.1 GCF_020741395.1 Mailhella massiliensis
CTCGCTTTGCACGATTTCCGGCATGCGGCTTGCCTGCTTCGGAGCATTGCTGAGCTTGGAAAACACTTCCAGAAGCTCCTTCTGGAAAGCTACCTTACCCTGCAGTTCCTGAAGGCGACTCTCGTCGCGCATAAGCGTAACGCAAAAAACAACATGTCCGTTATGATCGAAAATAGGATACCCTTCCAGAACAAGCCTTCGACCGCCAGCCACAGTCTGCACCCGGGTCACGGTTTTTCCGGTACGAAGCACTTCCGGGTTGAGCACGACGTCGAAAACACCCTTTCCAAGAAATTCCAGCACATTATGCCCAACCATACTATCGTGCGGAACACCCGTGAGCTTTTCGTGCATGGCGTTGACGAAGAGGACAGTCCCCTGCGCGTCAGTCACACAGACTCCGTCACTGAAGACGTCCAGAAGCTGATCAATATGATTTTGCAGCATGGTCGCCTCCGGCTAGTTGAAATTCTTTTTCTTATAGCCGAATCTGAAAACATTGGCAATCAAGGCCGGCGACTTTCGGCCTTTGTCCGACCGTCGGAACACTCCCTCACCTCTCCCACCCTCTTTTCCTGAAAAACAGCCCGGCAGAAAACGAACCGGGCCGACGGACAACGCTCTGAAAACGCAGGTAAAGGGCAATCGTTCCTTCAACCGGGCTCCGGCAAACAAAAACGGGATTTCACCACAATGAGGTGAAATCCCGTAATATTGAGGAAGGAGGCCCGACGGGCTGCCGAGAACCCTCTCTTGCGGGAAAAGGCTCGCCGGGACGCACATGGCTGTACAAACCTCGTTTCTACAGCAGGCTGCACGAACGCCCGCACCAAACCTGCGACCAGGGCTCTTGTATGCCGCAGGCCGGAGCATACGGCAACATACGCCGAAGCCCCCTCTCTGCAAAAGGCTCAGACGCGGCCGTCCCTTTCCGCAAGAAAGGCGTCAACTTCCGCCGCAGTGGGAATGCCGTCCCAGCCGTGGCCGTTGCGGCACAGAAGCGTAGACGTGGCGGAAGCGCGACGCGCGGCTTCCAGCACGCCGTAGCCCTGCGCAAGGCTCGCAGCCATGGCGCCATGGAACACGTCGCCCGCACCCGTACTGTCGGTCACGGGCACATCGGGAAAAGTGGGCACGCGGCTGATGACGCCGTCTATATTCCAGAGCGAACCTTCAACCCCCTGGGTGGCGGCCACGATACCCTTGCACATGCGGCCAAGCTCTGTCAGGGCTTCCATGGTATCGTCCATGCCCAGCATCTTCTTCATGCCGAGATCCGCACAAATGACATAATCCGCCCTCTTCACACAGGCCAGGTACCGGGGATCATCGGACACTACGTCCACGTCGAGCAGTACCTTTATGCCCCGCTTTTCGGCCTCATCCATGACATGGGGCATGACGGAAAGCCAGCGCATGTCGCTCAGGATGAGGGTATCGGCATCCAGCGTATCCACGGGCAGCGCCTCAGCGCCGATATCCATGGCCGGGTCGGTATAGGCGAGGATCTGACGGTCGCCCGCCGGATCCACCATGATGCAGGAAGAAGAGGTACGGGAGTTGGGGCAGGTCACCATACCGGAGATATCCACACCCTTGCCCGCCAGAAGATCCTTGAGCCACCGGCCTTCGGCATCGTCGCCGACACGGCCCCAGAAGGCCGTTTTCACGCCGAGGCGGGAAGCCGCGATAGCTGCGGTAGGAGCGGGACCGCCGCCGCGCATGGTCACGCTGGTCGTGCCCAGCTTCTGGGGGCGGCTCATCAGTTCGGAGACCTGATAGACACGGTCAAGAAACAGGTTGCCGATGCAGACAATATTCATATTCAGGCTCTCATGGCGAGCGGCTATCCGCCCGTCTGTGGTGGAAAAAAGCTTCCGGCCGGGCCTCCGGCCGGAAGGAGGATAACTTATTCGCCCTGCAGGAGATGTTCTGGCAGGCTGTTGCCGCTCACGGTGCAATCCGCCACGCGGCCGGCGGAACCGAACAGTTCCATGTAGTGGGCGGCAAGAGCGCGCACGCCTTCACGGCCGTCTTCCAGAAGGGCCAGCAGATCACATTCCGGCTCCACGGCCAGACGCTCACGGATGCGCTTCACGGCCGCACCCTTGAGGGCGGTGTTGATGTTGATCTTACGCAGGCCGTTGCGGGTGGCGGTGCGTATGGCGTCTTCCGTCACGCCGGAAGCGCCGTGCAGCACCAGCGGCACACCTATGGCGCTCAGGCGGCGCAGCAGATCCTGATCCAGATCCATGGAGCTGGTCTTCATACCGTGGATGGACCCCAGGGACACAGCCAGGAAGTCGACACCGGTACGTTCGGCGAATTCCGCAGCCTGGTCGGGATCGGTGTACATGATATCGGCACGGCTGCCGCCGGGCATGGGCACTTCGCCCACTTCACCTTCAGCGCTTGCGCCGTAGTCGTGGGCCATCTGCACCATTTCCTTCGTCATACGGATGTTCTCTTCAAAGGAAAGGGAAGAGCCGTCGAACATCACGGAAGAAGCGCCGAGGCGCAGGGCCTTGCGGATCAGGCCGAGGTCGCGGGCATGGTCGATATGCAGGGCGAAACGACCACTGCTCTGTTCCATGACGGAGAAGCACAGGGCCATGATGTTTTCCATGCCGATGTGCTTGTAGGCCTGGGCACCCAGAGCGAGAATAGCCGGGGCCTTCATTTCTTCAGCTGCCTTCACCACGCCGCCCAGGGTGGTGTAGTTGTGCACGTTGAAGTGGCCGACGCACCAGTCTTTGGCGGGATCGAGGGCAAGGAGTTCATTCATGGTATAAAAGGGCATGGGGAACCTCGCAGGGTGTTAAAGAGGTGGAAGGAAAATCGGCGAGGGGCGGAAGATACGTGCGCTCATCCCGCTCCAGACCAGCCTTACCAGCTAAAACGGTGCATGGTGTGCGTGGCGCGGGTTTCACCGGCCTTAAGCACAATGGAGGGGAAATCGGGCTGGTTGGGCGCGTCGGGGAAGAACTGAGTTTCCAGGCACAGGGAATTAAAGGCCTGATACACTACGCCGTCCTTGCCGTCCCAGTGACGCAGACTCAGCTTGGAACCGTTGTAGAACTGAATACCGGGCAGGTCGGTGGACACCGTCATGGTACGACCGGAGGCGGGATCGCGAAGTTCCGCGGCGAGGGTGAGGCCCGCTTCGGCAGAAGGCGTACCGTTCAGCACATAGTTCACATCAAACATGCGGTCGGGCAGGCCGGGCAGAGCCATCTGATCGCCGATGCGCTTCATGGAAGTGAAGTCGTAAGCGGGATCCTTAACCACGGGACGGATTTCCCCGGTGGGAATCATATTGCTCTGAACAGGAGTATAGGCGTCAGCGTAAAGGCGCAGTTCATGGTCTTCGATACTGGGAGAACCATGTCCGGCGAGGTTGTAGTAGTTATGGTTGGCAAGGTTGACGATGGTGTCCTGATCCTTGGCGGTGGCGGTGAAATTCATGGCCACTCCGTTGTCTTCATCGAGGCTGATTTCGGCCAGCACGTCGAGTTCGCCGGGGTAGCCCTGTTCGCCGTCTTCGGAAGTCCTACGGAGGATCACACGGGAAACGCCGTCTTTCTCTTCCGCTTCGGAGGCCCACACATACTTGTCGAAACCGCGGACGCCGCCATGCAGATGCTGGCCGGTGGGGCCCTCATTGCAGGGCAGATGATAGGTCTTGCCGTTCAGGGTGAACTCACCGTTGTGGATGCGGTTGGCCACACGGCCGGCAAGGATGCCGTAGCAGGGATGGCCGTAGAGATACTGGGCGAGGTTGTCGAAGCCGAGGATCACGTCGGCGGGGCCGTTCTTGCCCGGCACCACCAGGCGACGCATGATGCAGCCGTAATCGAGCACTTCCACTTCCATGCCGTTCTTATTAGTCAGCACGGTAGCTTTGATATCCTGATTCCAGAATCTGCCGAAAGGTTTGACAGTAACAGCCATGATGATTCTCCACAAAAACAGGGGTAACAGAGCGAAAAAAAGGTCGACAGGCAACCGGCCTCCCGTCCGTGGCGCGAATGCGCCTTTCCATGACGGACTTGTCCAAACGCCCACCCGCTTGGACGCTTGGAGAAAGCCTCATGGAGGCCGGGGGAGCCACCCCCGGCCGGAAAGCTACTGGAATTACTTCAGAGCATCGAAGGAAGCACGACGGTTCTGTTCAAACTTGGAAGCGTTGGCAATAGCCGCATCGAGTTCCTTCAGGAATTCGGCGCCGCCTTCAGTTTCCTGCAGATACATGTCACGCAGGGGCTTCACCACTTCGATGAACTGGGCCTTTTCTTCAGGAGTGGGGAAGTAAGTCTGGCCGCCGGCCTTGGCAAAGGCGGCATAGGCGGGACGTTCCATATCCATCTGCACACCGTTTTCCACGATGCCCATCAGCTTGAATCCGTCGATGAGGGCGTCCTGGAATTCCTTGGGCAGGCTCTTGAAGTAATTGGCATTCATGAACCATGCGGAGAACATGAAGTTGTGGCCGTCGAGGGTCATGTACTTGGCCTTTTCATGCAGACGCACGGCGGTAAGGTCGGTGATGGAGTTCAGGGTGCCGTCCACCACGCCCTTGCTCAGGGCGTCATACACTTCCATGAAGGGGATGGGGGTGGGGGAAGCGCCGTTCAGGCGAACCTGTTCCTGCTGTACCTTGTTTTCCACGGTGCGGAGCTTGAGGCCCTTCAGGTCGGCGGGGGTCTTCACGGGATGCTTGGCGTTGACGTAGTTTCTCCAGCCCGCGCTGTTGGAAAGGCTCATCATGAGGAGTTTACCGTTGGTATTCTTGTAAATGAGTTCACGCAGCTTGTCTTCAAAGGGGCCGGAGAGCACATTCTGAGCAACGGTTTCGGAGGGCATGATGTAGGGAATATCCAGAGCGGCGATGGGAGGATACACCACGGCGATGCCGCCGGCGGTAGCGGGGTAGATATGCACCACGCCAGCTTCCAGGGACTGGAAACATTCGATGGGGTTGCCGCAGAGCTGAGCGCCGGCGTAGATATCGATCTGCAGCTCGCCGCCGGTACGGTTTTCCACGTACTGCTTCAGAAACAGCGTGGACGCATGCTCGGCGGTTCCTTCATTGGAAAGGAAGTCGAGATTCAGTACGGTCTTGGCCTCGGCGGCGCAGGCAAGGCCAAGCACGAGGGACAGGGACACAACGGACTTCACAAAGCCTTTCATAGGGATATCCTTTCGTTAAAGGTTTATGTGTCATGAAAACCGCTTGGATAAACGGTTCTTCCTATTGCAATTGAGGGCGGACCGGCCTGCGGGCCTATCCGCAGGATTTACATGAGGCCCCAGGCCTTGGGCAGGAACAGAACAGTCTCAGGGAAGTAGCTGAACACGCAGAGAAGCACGGCAAGCACAAAGAAGAAGGGCAGCATTTCCTTGACCAGCTTGTCCAGACTGACGCCGCTGATACCCTGTGTGACGAAGAGCACCAGACCCATGGGAGGAGTGATGAGGCCGATGGTAAGGTTGATGACCATGACCACGCCGAAATGAATGGGGTCGATGCCCACAGCCTCCATGGCGGGAGCAAGAATGGGGCCGAGAATCAGGATGGTGGGACCGGCGTCCATGATGCAGCCGACCAGAAGCAGGGTGACGTTGACGAGCAGGAACAGGAGATGCGGATCGCTCGTGAGGGCCACCAGAGCGGAACCGAGCATCTGCGGAGTATGACGCAGGCTTACCACGGAGGCAAACGCCACGGCCGCACCTACCAGGATGAGGATCTTGGCGGAAGCTATGGCGGAACCGGCAAAGATGCGGGGCAGCTGAGAGGGCTTGATTTCACGAGTGTAGAACACACCGAGCATCAGAGCGTAGAAGGCGGCGATAGCCGCGGCTTCCGTGGCCGTCATGATGCCGCCGAGAATACCGCCCATGAGTATGACCGGAGTACCCAGGGGCAGAATAGCCTTCTTGGCCGCCTGACCGCGTTCCTTCCAGCTCGCACGGGGCTTGGGATCGGGGAACACACCGGAGCGGGCACGCAGGGAGATAACCAGCATGATACCGCCCGCGATCATGAGGCCGGGGATGATGCCGCCCGCGAACATAGCCGCCACGGAGCAGTTTTCCACGAAAGCGTACATGATCATAAGTCCGCTCGGCGGAATGATGGGAGCGAGGATACCGGCGGAAGCAATGATTGCCGCAGATATTCCGTCGGGATATTTCATCTTCTTCATGGCCGGGATGAGCATGCCGCCCAGGGCGGAGGCGTCGGCCACGGCGGAGCCGGAACCGCCGGAGAGCATGACGGAAGCAAGCACGCACACATGGCCGAGGCCTCCGCGGAAGTGCCCGATGAGAGTTTCAGCGAAAGTCACGATACGCACAGTCACACCGCCCGCGCTCATGAGTTCGCCTGCGAGCACGAAGAAAGGCAGAGCCATAAGGGCAAAGCTGTCGACACCGTTCCACAGACGCTGCAGAAGCAGGGGGAAGAAGGCCCACTGGCCGTTTTGGGCAAGATCTATCCCCGGGGCGAGCAGAAGCACATAGACGATGGGAAGGCCTATGAGCACAAGTCCGAGGAAGTAGACCAGATAAAACATTTTAAGAGCTGCGATTTTAGCAATGATATTCATGAACGACTCCAGATACTCGTGAATATTTCAGCGGGAGCGCCGGGGCGGATCAGACCTTTCTGGCTTCGTCAAGCTCTCTCAGCCTGTCGGGATTACCGAGGCAGGGAATGAGCTTAAGGAACCACAAAAAGCTTGCAATGAACGTCATACAGAAGCTGTAGGGCAGCACGATGGAAACAATCCACATGGGCAGCTGCATGGCCATACTGACTGAGGAAAACGAACGCTGAATATAGAAGTAGGACTGGTAGACGCATACGGAGAGAACAAGAAGCGCCAGAGCTTCGGTAACGAGCGCGAGCACCACCCCGATGAAGGAATGGCGGAAGCGAAGTACCAGAAAGTCGAGTGCCACCAGTTCCCCGCGCTGCTGCGCGTAGGGGAAAAGCAGGAAGGTAATCCACACCATCATGAAGCGTGCGCTCTCTTCCGTCCAGGTAATGCTGTAGCCGAAGCAATAGCGCAGGATCACGTTCAGCGTGACTACGGCCAGCATGCCCGCCATGAGGACGGTACTGATTTTGACGGCTATGCCGTTGATCTTTTTGACCAGTTGCTCAATCATACTCAGCATATCTTCCCTCCGGCAAAAAGAAATTCATGGAGCTGTTCCGGTTCCACGACGCTCACATGGGAGGCCGGGACAAGCTTTCCGTTTTCAAAGACGACTTCGTCGTCATAAGTGCAGGAGTGTTCGGTGACTTTGCCGAAAGCGGCCACAGCGGCGATACGCCTGCCGCTTTCGATTTCGCCGGTATGGCGCACGGCCGGGCCGAGCTTGAGCACGGCTCCTTCGCGCACAAAGACCGGAATACGGTCGAGAGGTACGATTTCCTCCACGGTGCGGTCGCCGGCAACGGCCTTGCCCGTCCAGAGATCATACCAGGCGCCCTTGGGCAGACGGTAGCGAACCTTGCCGCCCTCCCGTACCACCGGCACGATGAGCAGGTTGTCGCCCAGCATGTATTGAAGTTCAAAGGGCCACACGTCGGGCTGATCGGGGAAGGAAAGCACCATGGAGCGCATGAGCGGCATGCCCGTATCAGCCGCCTGGGCGCTGGCGTCGGAAAGATAGGGAATGAGGCGATAGCGCAGGCGCACCCAGCGGCGGCAGATATCTTCCGCCTCGGGTCCGTAGGCCCAGGGCTCGCGCGGGCCGATGCCGTGGAAACGCATGTGGGAGCCGAGGGCTCCGGCTTCCGTCCAGCGCACGAAGAGTTCGGGCGTGGGCTGATCGCCGTAGAATCCGCCGATATCGGAGGAGTAATAGGGAACGCCGCTCATACCCCAGGACAGTCCGCCCAGAATGGAGCCGGCAAGGCCGCCCCAGCTGGATTGGGAGTCGCCCGCCCACTGGATGGGAGCCCTCTGGCTGCCCGCCCAGCCGGAGCGGGACCAGCAGAGCGCGTTTTCGCCGTGATAACGGCGGCCGGCCTCATACACGCAGAGGTTATAAAGCAGAGAGTAAACATTATGGATGCGGACGCCGTTGTCGCCGTTGCAGGCGTACATGTCGGGCAGAACCTGTTCGCCGAAGTCGGCCTTGATGCAGTCCACGCCGGCCTCGAACAGTTCCTTATGGCGGCCGCACCAGTATTCCCAGGCTTCGGGATTGGTGAAGTCCACAAGACCGCTGTTGGGAAGCTGCGTCAGTACCTGACCGAAAGGACCGGGATCGAAGGCGTATTCATAGGCCTTGCCGTCCTTGTCGCGCAGAAGCCAGCCTTTTTCCGCCATTTCGCCAAACAGCTTGTTCTTGATGGAAACGAGAGGATATTCCCACACGCAGATCTTGTAATTCATGGCCTTCAGGGAATCACAGAAGGCCTTGGGATCGTCGTAACGGGAGGGATCCCATTCAAAGGCGAAGCGGGTGTCGGTGTCCTGCCAGGCGCGGCCGTCAATGGTGATCACATCGCAGGGAACATCCATCTCGCGCATCTTGGCGGCGGCTTCCAGGGTTTCGGCGGGTACGCGGTAATAGGCCTTGGAAAGCCAAAGGCCGAGACTCCACACCGGAGCCTTGGCGGAACGGCCGGTGAGCTTCGTGTAACGGCCCAGAATTTCTGCGGGCGTGTCGCCGAAAAGGAAGAAGAGGTCGAGCACGGCGTCCTTCACATCGAGGCAGAGGCTCTGGTTGGCCCACTGCTGATAGCCCACGCCGATGCGAACATAAGAAGGAGTATTCACGAATACGCCGTAGCCTTCGGGAGACCACACGAAGGGGCAGTTCTTATAGCAGACGGAACTGTTTACTCCGAGGGCATCTTCGTTCCACATGTCGAGCAGCATGCCGCGGCGATTCAGCCCGGCATAATTTTCGCCGCCTCCGTACACAGCCACACCGAAGGGCAGGCCGAGAGCCGCAAACCAGCCCTCTTCCGTAGCCGCCACCGGAGGCAGACGGAACTTGCGTACGAAATGGCTGTCTTCCGTCACGGGAAGCACGACTTTACCGCCCTTTTCCAGGCTGAAAGTAAGAGGAGAACGGGTCAGACGAAGCGCGTATTCACCGCTTGAGCAGAGCACATCGTCCTGGTTTTCCACAACTTCCATGGCAAGACGTTCATCTTTGGCGCATACGATGCCGTAATCGTTGACCTCCGCATCGCCAAGACGGACACGGAAGCAGCCCTCCGCATAGACGGAGACCTCCAGCTTTCCGGCATCAGTGGAAAAAACCGCTTTGTTATCGGCAAGAGAAGCCAGGGCCAGCCCCTTACATGGGGACAGATTCTCAAAGTTTTGCATAGTGTGCTCTGCCTTGTTCTGCTATGACTCTGTTATAGAGAAATCCTACAGCCAAAAGAATGGCTGATATGAAAAACGGAGACGAACCATCACGGTCCGTCTCCGTCCCTGATATTACGCCTTGGTGAGGTCCACCACTTCGAGGCCGATCATCTCGGCTATCATCTTGAGCTGTTCACGGCAGTCGCCGTACACGATGCCGGAATGATGTTCCATCCCCTCGGTAATGAGGTTCTTCATGAACTGCCCGGCGGGAATATCCATGCGTGCCACGCCGGCAGTCCCGGAGAAGGCCAGAGGACGGCTGATCATCTCACCGCCGCCGATGAGCAGGCGCAGCTTGCCCTTACCCTGGCTGATGCGGGCCAGCGTAAAGCGGCCGGGCTTCAGACAGAATTCCGAAAGCAGAGGCAGCTTGCGGTTGGAATGTATGGTACCGCGGATGGGACCTTCGGGATCGGCCATATCGATGGGGGCCTGGCCGCAGTGCCAGAAAACCACGGTGTCGTCCTTCACGTCGACATCCACAAGGTCGGTATTGAACGCTCCGGAGTTCTGCAGACGGGTGAGCAGAAGCGCCGTGAGCACGCCGTAGAGGTCGCCTTCGCAACCGCAGGGCACGCCGTCTTCATTCATCATGGCCATGGCGCCGCAGGCGGCCGCGCCGTAATGGGTGAAGAAATGAGGCCAGCAGCGCACCGTCATGCCGAGGTACCCCTGTTCGGCAGCCTTGTCGCGCATGCGGGCGTATATCTTGCAGGTCTTGATGGTGGCATCGTGGTCGAGCTCGCCGAGGTTCGGAAACTGAGCGGCACGGCGGGCATAGGGCGCATCGGCCACACTATCGGGCTGAGCCTTAGTTTCCTCAATGAAGTCAAGAATATCTATATGATCGGTAGTCATACCGAACAGGCGGAACAAGTCGTTGGGATCGAAGTTGCAGGCATCAAACCCGTCGGGATGCTCGCCGATGAGCAAGAACTTCTGCCCTTTGAGCTGATTGAGCACGGAAGCGGCCTGAGCAGCATGGAAAATTTCCGCGGCCGCCTCAGAATCGGAAGCATCCTTGTGCACATGGATGATGCTCTTGCCGTGGCGGCTCAGGGCATGGGAAGCCAGGTTGACGCCGCAGAAGGAGTTGAGCAGCAGACGGCCGCCGGTACGCGCTTCGGCCCAGGACCACATGATGACGGGCTTGCCCAGCTTGAGGGCGGCGGCCACAGTGCTTTCCGCATCGGTAAAGGTTACCTGAATGATCAGAAGCGCGTCCACGTCGGCAGCTTCTATGGCGGGCAGGGCCGCTTCCAGAGCGGCTGCGTCGTACAGAATTTCCTTGCCGCCGACAAGATCGGCATCCATGGCGGAAAGCGTATTGACGGCCTGAGCGTGAACTTTGGCCGCGAATTCGGTATCAAAGGTGGAACGACCCAGGGCGAGTACGCCGAGCCTGGGTTTACGAACAGCATAAGACATAATGAGCCTCCGGATAACTCTTGACCTCAAAAGGCGATATCCGCCTTCCTGACCTGCCTCAAAAAAAAATACCGCATTGGGGTTAAACTGTGATTT
>NZ_DYZA01000125.1 GCF_020741395.1 Mailhella massiliensis
CTGGTCGCCCATGTAGAAGATGTTGTCCCCGAGGATGAGGCACACGTCGTCATTGCTCACGAAATCCGCGCCCAGGGTGAAGGCCTGCGCTATGCCCTTGGGCTCCGGCTGCACCTTGTAGGAGAGCCTGAGCCCGAGCTTTGCGCCGTCCCCCAGCAGCGCCTCGATGTTCGGCGTGTCTTCGGGCGTGGAAATGATGAGTATCTCCCGTATGTCGAAGAGCATGAGCGTGGAGAGCGGGTAATAGATCATGGGCTTGTCGTACACGGGCAGAAGCTGCTTTGAGGTGATGCGGGTGAGAGGATAGAGCCTCGTGCCGCTGCCGCCCGCAAGAAGTATGCCTTTCATTGACTTTCCTCCCGAAAATACGACCCCTTCCCGGGGAAGCAGGCTCTGTTCCCGGAAAAAACGCCTGTGAAGCAGAAAAACACGTCCGGCCCCTGCCTTCTGCAGGCGGAACATGCCTTCTCCCTGTTTGATTTTTCCCGAGCGTAGCGAAAAACATACCCCATTACCAGTATAACCTTTCCCCGGCGGAAAAACGATTTCCTCCCGCGGGCCGAAGCTCCCCCGGCTTTCGGGCGGCCCGCACGCCCCTTTCCCTTGCGGCGAACATCCCGGAAAAAGGACAAAAAAAAGCGCTCCCTGCCGCATGGGGAGCGCCCTTTTTCTGTTGCCGCGCGTTGCCCGCGCCTTTTGCCTAGGCGGACTTCAAATCCGCCAGCACGCCGGAAGAGGCGTCGTTTCTCGCCTCCAGCGTGCACTCCACAAGCACATGGCCCTTCAGGCTGTCGCCGGTGACGGCGAGGCGTTCTTCGCGGAAGGGGCGCAGGTACGCCACCTTCCAGTACTGCGGGTCGAGCACGAAGGCGCAGGTTTTGGAGAAGGGTTCAAAGGCCTGCACGCGGTTGGGCACGAGCTTCAGCGCGCCGAAGTCGGAAACGTACACGTCGATGACGGCCGTGGCCTTCTTCTTTTCGGCCCGCTCCATCTTCGTCGCGCCGCCGGAGAGCACCTCGCTCATCTTCACGCGGATATCCGGGGCCATCATGATGCAGTCGGGGTTGCCGCCCGCGTTGTACACGTCGGTGAGCAGGTCCTTGAGCATGGCCTCGGTGGGCACGCGGGTTGTCCCTGCCGCGCAGGCCGCGGCGGAACCGTCGGACTTCGTGCCCGCGCCGTGGTAATTGGCCTGCATCCAGCAGGGCAGGCCGGTCATGAGGCGGCCGTCCGTGCCGTTGTCCGCGCGGGCCACCTTGTTCTGCAAAAGGGCGTACTCCACGTCCTTCTTGAGCTCCCGGGTGCGCAGGGCCATTTGATAGGCGTACTGCCTGTTCACGCCCGCCTGCTTCACGGCCTGCGCCGTGCCCGACACGTTGATCGCCTTCCTGAGGATCTGCGTCCTGTTGGAAAGCTCCGTGGTATAACTCTCGGAAAACGCGGCGGTGTCCGCGCCTTCCAGCGCCGAATTCTCCGCAGGGCTCGCCAGCGTGTCCGTCTGCCATTCGTGCAGGGTCTGGCTCGCGGCGGACTTGCCGCACATGGTGAGAAAGGGCGTGTCCGTGGGAGCCACGTTGAAGATTGCGTCCATAAGGTCGCGGGGCTTGCCCTTGATGTTCGCGTCCTTGAGCTGGCCTGATACTACGTTTGCCATGAAATTCCTCCCTACATGGTCGCTTCAAACAGCGCCGCCAGGGCTTCGGTGCTGTCGGGGTTCCTGCCGAGCATTTCGCGGGCCTTCCTCGCCCTGATATCGGTCTCTGCCGGCGTTGCGCCGCGCGGGCTCTGTACCCTGGGCGCTTCCGCCACCTTTTTCGCGGCCTGCGCGCGCCTTGCCTGGAGCCTGTCGTAGAGCATAGCCTTGGCGATGAGCTTCAGCTCATAGCCCTTGGAAAGGCCGTTGACGACCTCAGGCGGGCAGCCCTGTTCCTGCATGTACTTTGCCATGTCGGCGGCAAAGGTCTTCCCCTCAAAGCCCGCGCCCATGAGCGCCCTGAGCTCCGGCTGCACCCCGGCAAACTCTGCGGCCAGGGCTTTCTGCGCTTCGGCCGCCCTCTCGGCTTCGTACTGCCGGACCTGCTGCGCCACGCCCTGCTGCACGCGCTGAATCGCGCCCATGCGGGCGTTGTACGCCTGCTGAAGCCTGACGTATGCGGCGGGGTCGGACTGCGCGAGGCCGTTCCAGTCCACGGAGCCGTACTCGCCTTCCACAATCTGCCGCATGGCGAAAAGCGCCTGCTGTATCCGGGCGTTGGCCTCCACGGCGAAGGCTTCCTGCCTTTTCCTCTCCTGCCGCTGCTCCGCGCGCACCCCGGCCATGGCCTGCGCATGGGCCTCTTCGCGGGCGTTGACCGCGTTTTTCGCCTCCGGCGCAAGCCCCTGCCAGACGGATTCCTCCCAGCCTTCGGGCATGGGAATGTCGGGCAGAACCTCCTCTTCCTGTCCCTTCCCGGCCTCCGCCGAAGCCCCTTCCTCCGCGCCGTCGTTTTCCTCCCCGGCCGGGAGCGCTTCGCCCGAAGTGCCGTCCGGCTCTTCCGGCGTACCTGCCTCAAAAAGCCCCGCTACGGCGTCCATCTCGTACACGCCTTCCTCACGGCCGATATCCGCCCCGCCGATTTCCCTGATTTCCTCGCTCATATTCCGTCCTTTGCTGCGCTCAATGCCGCGTTCAGCACTTCATCCCTACCCTTTTCTCCAGGCGCGGCACACGGCGGAAGAAAAGATTTTCGTCTCTCCTGCAAAAAGCGCCCGCTTCCGCCCTGCCTCCCTTCCCCCGGAGAGACGCAAAAAGGGCGGCGCTCCCTTGCGGGGCATGGCCGTTTCTGATAGAGTGAAGTCGTCGGGAACGCCGTCAGCAGAGATCGCTCGCTGCGTAGGCCTCTCCAATAACGGAGATGTTTCATTTGCCACAGGATGGAAGGCGGAACCATCCGGCGTTCCCCAGGTGCGGCTCTTCATGTTGAGGAGCCGCTTATTGTTTATGGGGTTCACCTGGTGGAGATAGGTAAATTCTTCCGAAGGACGCAAAGAGCCCCTTCCCCCCGTGCCCTTTCCCAGCGCTGCTACACTTTCGACATAGGGCTTGTTCGCACGCACATAAAACCTGTCTTTGCCTGTCACCGGAGCTTCCACAAGATCTTCTATCTCTTCATGGGGCAACTGCCCGTGTCCGGTATTCCAGGAGTGGGAATATCATTCCTGTCTGCAACCGGCTTTCGGGTATGAAACGCCCCATTGTCTTCCTTCGCCGCCTTGAAAACGTCCTTCGGCAGGCGTTCCTGAAACTCAAAAACAGGTTCATGCATCGGCAAGGCGCCTTTTGCCGCCTTATTAAGTAAATCCAGCAACCGCCGCCCATCCTTGGAATACCCTTCCGCCTCGTCCGGGCTCAGCATTGCCGCAGGCGGCAGGCAAAGGGCCTTTCCTGAAGTCTGCCGTCACTCTTCCTCCCTCATCGTGCGGAAGGCACGGGCCTGCGGGGCGTTCTGCATGTTCCCCCGTTTTTCGCCGCCCGGCTTCCGTCGGCATGTCCGCCACGGCGTCCTTTTCCCCATGCGCCTTTCAGGGCTTCTCCCTTGCGCGCTCAAGCGCCGCGTTCAGCACGTCATCCTTCCCCTTTTTCCCCGCCGCGGCCCCCTGCAGAAGAGAAAAAAGTTCCCGCCTCACCTCCTGAAGCGCCCGCTGCATGTACCACCAGTCCTCACGCTTCACCGTGTCGGTACAGGTACGCCACGCCCTGACGTAACGCGCATCCAGACATGCAAAGGTCTCACGGAACACCTCGCTCTGCAGAATACGCCCCGCCTCCAGAGCCTCCATCCTCTCTTCATGCGTCATTCTTTTTCTCCCATGAATTAGTCAAGCAGGCCTCCCAGTTCGTCCACGCCGCAGAAAAACGCAGGCGCAAGCAAGTCCGCGGCCGCCTTTCCTGCCTTTGCCGGTACGCCGATTGGATCCGTCAACATATCAACGGGATCAAAATTCGGCGTTCCCAATCCCGGCTCCGTGTTTACATACCCGGGAGCGTCGGTCGGCCATAAGGGCAGCCCTGCACCTGTACCCGCTATGGCGAGTGAGCTTTTTCAACGGTTCCTCTAAGGTATTTTCAAAGGGGTGCTGACAGCAGAAATGGGACCGCTGCCAACCTGCTCCGCAGGCACCTGCATCATTGAAGGTGAGAATATGGAGGAATTCGGCCCGTCCTCCCAGTACCCCCTTTCCTTCAACAGATGTTCCGCCTTTGAGCTTTTCGGATCGTACACGGTAACGGTTCGGAAACTTTTTTTGTACGGCAACATAGGCATATGCCATGCCTGTCCTGCTTGCCCGCAGGATTCCGCAACGCTTCTTTCGCTACCGGATGCTCACCAAGAACATGGGGAATAAGTACCGTATCCGGCGAATCGTAAATTCCTCGGTATCCTTCAGCTATATGCTCCGGCGTCCAGTGATCCTTGTGAAAACGCTGGACAAGCCCATGGTTATTAAAATATCCATAGTTACCGCCATATGTTGACGAATTTTCCAGAGCCGCTGCGGTATTCACTCTTTCCAGTGCCCTGCCTTACTCCCCCCATATTTCCGGCCTGCAATGGCCTTTTTTACTATGTCCAGAATATCTGGTCTTACCGCGCCTTCTGCTTCATCCGGCGTCGAAGCAGCCATAAGCCCCAGCAAGCCGCCGAGCGTCTTTATATTCATGACATGCCCCCTACGCCACGGATATTCGTCAGCCCGCCTCCTCTCTCGCCCATTTGAAGGCGAGTCTGACAGAGATCCTTTTCCATGCTCATTTCCATGGCCTTCAAGGCGAGCTGCCCTTCCGCCTTCTGCTTTTCGAGCGCCATCCTGCTCTGCGTCTCAAAGGCCTTGCGCTGCGCGTCCGTCTGCGCCTTCCACGCATCGGTCTGCTGTTTCGCCTGCGCCTTCTGCTGTTCAAGCTGCAACTTCTGCTGTTCCGGAGACGGCTGAGCCGGCGCGTTCATCATGGCAGCTTCCGCACGTCTGGCATCCTCTTCCGTACCGAAGAAGCGCTCCGGAGCTTCCAGCCCTGCCGCTTCCGCCATTTTGCGGCAGGTATAGGCGATATGGGAAAGGCGCACGGGGGAATTTTTCCCGAGCTGCCGGAGGAAGTCCTGCTGGATCTGCAGAATCTGCCGATAGGCGGAGACAAGCCTGTTCCTGTTGCCCGTGCCGAGGCCCACGGCCACGGAAATATCCATGTCCGGATCCCACTTGCGCGGGTCGAAGGCCATGAAGCGGCCCTTCAGGCGAAGCTGCACGGCCTTGTCGTGGTAGCGGTTGAGAAGGTGCAGAATGTAGCGGCCGAGGGGCTTGAAAAAGGTCTCGGCATACACGCGGGCGATGAGCTCCAGGCGCTGGTTCACGGCCTCCTCCATGATGCTCGCGCCCGTGGCCGTGTTCTGGAGCGTATCGGCCTGAAGGCTCTGCGTGCGGCTCGACACCCCGGTGCGCCGCTCGATGAGTGCGGAACTCATTTCCAGCCCCTGCAAGGCCTCGGCGGCGGAAGTGGCCACAGGCAGGGGCGCGATGGTGGCGTCGCCCTTCAGGCGGTGCACGGCCCCCACGCCCCGGGCAAGGAGACTGTCGTATTCCACGCTGCCGCTCATGCCCTCGTTCACCACCAGCTCGCCCTGATTGCCGAGGGCGAGACTGTCCAGATACTGGCGCGTCATTTCCGTGCGCAGGTCCTGCACGTCGGAGACAAGGTCGGCCAGGCACAGCCCCACGGCCTGATGCGGCAAAGGCACGGAGCAGGCGGCGAAAAGCGGCGCGCGGTAAAGCGGCCACTCCTCCACCTTGAGCACGCGGCATTGTTCCCCCTCCCCGCAGAACACGGCCTTCACCTTTTCCGCCACGTTGTCGCCGTCCAGGTCGAAATCAAACCAGGCCTCATAAACCTTGTATTCCCGCACGGCCTCGCCCTCCGCCGAGCCGCGCCCGCCTTCTTCGTCGTTCACGCCGAGCCCCGCCCCGGTCTCGGGCATGATATCCCCCTCGGCCATGGGCGGCAGGCTCTCCACAAGCTCCCGCGCATAGCCTTCCTTCAGAAGGTCGGAGGCCGTCTTCTTCTCCCAGAAGGCGATGAAGCGGGCGCTTTCCACGTCCCGCGCGTCGGCGGAAAGGAGGACGTTTTCCGAGGGCACGGGGTCGATGCGTATCTCGCGCCGCTTCACCTTCCTCTTCAGGGAAACGTCGTATCCCGCGCCCCCGGGAGCGGCATACTGCTCCACCCGCACCGCCCCGGGATCGCCGGGATTGAGCGAGGGATCCGTGAGCAGCGCCACGGCCTCCTGCTCGGAAAGCCCGGTATACTGGAGAAGCTGCGTCTCTTCCCGCTCCGGGCAGTGGGCGACGCACCAGCCCGCGCGCTGGTACAGCCCGTCGGCAAGCACGTCGTGCACCAGGCGGAACATGTTGCGGCCGAACACCGCCTGATTGACGTACAAGGTCGCGTCCTCCGCGGCCTGTTCCTCCGCCGGGGTGCGCGGGTCGAAGCGGATGATCTCGTCGTTGCAGAACACCCTCATGAGCCCCGGCTTGGCCCATTCCACAGTTTCCATCACCGTGCGGTCGACGTAGGTGGAAAAGCCCCGCTCCCCGCGCTCCTCATCCACGCCGTAGCCGTGGCCGAGATAGCGGCGCTTGAGCTGCTCGCGCGCCCCGGAAAGCTTCGAGCCTTCGCGGCCCATGCAGCGCTCCATTTCCCGCACTATGGCGCGGCGTACCCTGTCCTTTTTGTCGTCCATCAGCACACTCTCAGGTTTTTGCGCGGCGGAAGCTTGTGAAACGCTCCCCGCCCCGCCGGATTCTCCACGCCCATGGCCAGATAGCGGAAGGCGTCGGCTCCGTGGCTTGTCCAGTCGTGCAGCGGCCTTGCGCGAAAATCCCCGGCCTTGTCGTCCCATTCGCGCTGGTAAAGGCGCAAAGCTTCCAGCCCCTGCGCGCATTTTTTCGCGTCGAAAAAGCAGCGCGGCAGAAGCAGGCGCACGGCATTGATACCGTCCTCCACCCGCGTCATGGGCAGAACGCGCCCCCGCACGCCGAGCCTTTGCAGAGTTTCGAGGCGCGTAGTGCCCGTGCCGAGCTCCGAAGCTGCGGCGTCGTGGGGGAAAAGGTGCTCGCCGTACACATAGCCCCGCTTCTGAAGCTCGCGCACATAGTGGTCGAGCCCCACGCCCGAGGCCTGGCAGTAGTCTATGACATGCACCTCCTGCCCCACGATCTGCACGAACCATATCGCCGTGGAGTCGGAAAAGCCGAGGTCCCACGCCGTCATTACGGGAAAGTCCGGCCGGTACGGCACAGAGCAGATACGCCCGGACTTGTCCGCGTCTTCCATGAGCTTCCCGTAGTACGCACCTACCACGGCCGCGGTGAAGGAACACTCGTATTCCTGCTCATATTCCGCTTCGCTCGACTCGCGCCTTGCCACGGCAAGATCCTCTTCGGAAAGTATGCCCGTTTCCGACGCGCGGTACATGAGCGCAACCCAGGATTCTTCGCGGAGCTTCGCGTTCTCCCATACCTTCCACAGGGCGTTCCTGCCCTTGGGAGTGCCCAGAAAAAGCGCCTTGCCGTGCGTGGCGAGCAGCATGGGCAACACTATTTCCGACCACATGGCATAGGGCATCTGCGCCACTTCGTCGAAGACCACGTCGCAGAGGTTCAGCCCGCGCAAAGCGTCGGGGTTCTCCGCACCGTAAAGGCGTATGCGCGCGCCGTTTTGAAAATCCGCGCGCAGCTCGCTCTCATTCACCCTGGCCCCGGCGGCCAGCGCTATCTTTTTGAGGTAATCCCAGGCCACGTCCTTGGCCTGCCGGTAGGTGGGCGCAATGTACGCCCCCCGGTAGGAGGCGCCTCCCTGCGCGGCGTTGCGGCAGAGCCTCGCCACGGCGAGCACCGTTTTGCCGAAGCGCCTGTGGCAGATGAGCACGCCGAAACTTCGGCGATCCAGCTCCTCCAGCGCCTTCTGCTGCAAGGGCCTGAGCTTCACGCGAACTTCCATCATACCTCGCCGAAAAGAACCACTTTCACGCTCTCCGCCGCCGGGGTTCTGCCCTTGTCCACGGGCTTTTCCCCCAGCGTGTCGCGCACCCACTCGGCGGCGGCCTTGTCCCCGCCCGCCGCCTTCAGCAACAGGCTCCTGCACACGGCCCGCCGCACCGAAACGCCCTGAAGGGCCTCCACCTCATCCAGGGGCATGTCCACAAGCGCCCGGAGCGCCGCCTCAAAGCTCTCCTCCGCCTTCTTCCGCCCTGCGCCTTTTTTCCCCGAAGGGCCCGCGCGGCCTTTTGCCGTTTCCGCCGCCATCACCGCCCCTCCTCACAGCCGGGAACCGGGCACTCGTCGCCCCGGAAGGGGCATTGTTCCACATGCTTTTTCCGCATCTCGGGCGGCATGGTTCTGCGTATCTCGTTGATATCGCCGGGATCCATGAGATCCACCACCGAAAGGCCGAGCTTTTTCAAAAGCCACAGCTTCACCGTTTCGCCGCCGAGGCCCGCCGCAGCCATGGAGGCCGCCACCTGCATTTCCGGCGTGACGCCGGGCAGGGCAAGCGGCAGCAAAAGCGAGCAGCTCACGGCCATGGACGTGGTAAGCGCCGCGTTCAGAAGCGCCGTGACGGCCTGCTCCCTCCGCGAGCGCTGTTTGTAGCCGCGCCTCAGCTGCCTTGCGGCGGAAGCCGCGGCCACGGCTCCGGCCATGAGCGCGAGCGGCCACGCTCCCTTTACCGCACCCAGGTATTCGGCGGCGTGATCTGCGCCGTCCCCCCCTATCTGGCTCACCTGACCTCCCTGCATCGTGATTTTTTTTACACTCGCCAAAGTTCCTTTTCCTGTGTTAGGCATAAAGCCCGCCCGGACTTTCAACCTGTGAGGACGCGACATGATGATGCACGCCTGCCCCTACTGTTCTTCGGAAGACATAGGACTCATCGACATTCTGGGGAGAATCTATTCCGTGGGCTGCCGCAACTGCGGCATGACGGGCCCCCAGGCGGAAAGTGCGGACGAGGCGGAACACGCCTGGAACGGCCTCTGCCTCAAGATATGCAGCCACTGCATTTCCCGGCCCTGGGGCCGCGCCATGGCAAAGCGTGTTCAGGCCATGAGCGAAGAAGCGGAGCATAGGCAGGCCTGAAGGGCGCGCTCCGCCGGCTCTTCAGCTCCCGGCCCGTGCAGGCGTGCGCCCGGCAACGGAGGCCGCCCTGCGCCCGCGCCGTTCAAAGCCCCTCCTCCCCGGTGACGTCGTAAATCCAGAGGGCAAGGCGGCCTGCGTCATCGCCGTTCATCCACACGCCGGGCGTCCCGCCCAACGTCGCATGCTGAAGGCTCGTCAGCACCGGCAGGGGCGGAAGCTCCGCCGGGGTTGAGCTGGGAGATGAGCACCCCTGCGCCGTCAGAAGCCACGCGGCGGCGAAAATCGGCGGCACGCTTTTCATCCAGCCTTTCCAGAAGGCGCAGCCCGGCTTCAAGCAGCGCGGCGACAAGCGCGGCCCAGGCTTCCACATCAGGCCTTCCTTTCCTGTGCCGCGTCGTCGGCGTTTTTTGCGCGGCCCACATTCACGGCAAGAAGGTTGAGCAGTTTGTACGCCGTGCGGTAGACGACGCCGCTCCCTGCCGAAGGCGCGGGCAGAAGCGCGGACACGGCCGCGCACACGCCCATGAGCGAAAGCACAAGGCCCGCATAGGAGCCGCATATCTCCGTAATGATCTCTTCCATGTTCTCCTCCTTGAAGTCAGGAAGGCCGTTTGCGCGGGCCCTGCGGCGGACACGGCGCGACGGACATGAATTTCCGCCCGCTCTGCGCGCTGCAAAAAACGCAGGCCTTCACAAAAAAAGCCGAACAAACGTATTCCTTCACAAACAGGGCCCTGAGAGCGCGGCAAGAAGGACTTCCTTCGTGAAACAGGGCTGAACAGGCCGTTGAACAAGGCCCGGCCCTTCCCTCAGCCGGAGGCCATGGCGTGGGGCGCGCCGCAGGGCTGCCGGGCCCCGGGCGCGGAGAAAGCGCTTTTTCTGCCGCCGGTGCGGGGAAAGCCCGGCGCGGGATGCCCCTTTTTGCGGCCCTGCCCGGAACGCCGAGGCTCTATTCCTGCTGCGGCCTCCGGCATGCGGGCTCCGCGGGCGAAGGGCCGCCCTTTTCGCGCTTCTGCATGCCGAATCTTCCCCCTCAACGGGGCGGGCCGCCGTGAGCCTGTCCTTGCCGGGATCCGGGGCACGGCCCCACGCGGGCCGCCTTCTTGTCTTTGTTCCATGAAGATCAATCCGGCGGTGTGCCCAAAGGCGCGGGCCCTTTTCCCCTGTCGCGGCGCCGCCCGGGCGTCGGCGCGTTGCCGTGGCCTTTTTCGGAAAAAACTCCGAAAAGCCCTGCCCGAAAAACCTAGGGCCGCGCGCCTTCCCCAGCGGGGGCAAAAGGCTCCATGCGGCAATGCTTCACCCTGTCGCGCTCCTCGGCGCGCTTGGCGTTGTTGAACCTGCCCACCGAGCCCACAAGATAGCCGGTAATGCGGCGTATGCGTTCAAAGGCCACGCCTTCGCCCACGGCAGTTCGCGTATCCATATCCCCTCCTTCCCTGTTTTTTCATCACGCTTTTCCCCCGGCCCGCCGAAAAACGCGCCCGGAAAGCCGAAAGCGCGAAAGCTTGCGCAGATGACGGCGCGAAAAAGCCGGCCCGCATGCTCCCATGCCCCGGCGGAAAGCGTGCCTATGCGCCTTCCACCGCCTCTTCCAGCGCGTCCGTACGGCGCAGCCAGCCGGACAGGAACGGGGAAAGGGCGGGATTGCTCCGCGCAAGTTCGCAGTAGCGGGCGCGGCGGATATGGCACATGGCCGCGGCGGTCTTCTTGTCGTCGCAGAGCTTGAGAGCGCCCCAGGTAAGGGGGCCGAAGCGCCCGTCCACGGCCACGCCGAGAGCCTGCTGCACCATTTTCTTGGCGTAGGGAACGCCCATGTTCACGGCCGTATCGTAAATGACCATGGCCATGAGCGGCTTCACGTTGTCCAGGGGGAACACGTCCCAAAAGTTGCGGCGCAGAACGCGCGCGGCAAGGGCGGGGGTGAGGGCGCGGATATCGTCTTCGTCAATGT
>NZ_DYZA01000126.1 GCF_020741395.1 Mailhella massiliensis
CCCGGGCAAAACGGTTGACAGAACGGCCGTGCGGAGCAAGGCTTGCCCAGGCGTTTTGCCGCCTGCGCCCCGAGGCGGAAAGCCCGCATACGGGACGCGGCGCTTTCATGCATGCTCCCTCCGGGGTAACAGCTCAGGGCATTCTCATGCACAAGGAAACCAGAAACATGTGGCTCACTCTCGCGCTTCTTTCCGCCGTGTTCGCGGCGCTCACGTCCATCCTGGCCAAGGTGGGCATCGAGGGCGTGGATTCCAACGTCGGTACTGCCATCCGCACGCTGGTGGTCTTCTTCATGGCCTGCGGCATGGCGGTTCTCTGCGGGGCGAAGTTCTCCTTTGCCGCGGTCAGCGCGAGGACATGGACCTTCCTCATCCTCTCCGGTCTCGCCACCGGAGCTTCATGGCTCTGCTACTTCAAGGCTCTTCAGCTGGGCGACGTATCCAGGGTGGCCCCCGTGGACAAGATGAGCATCGTGTTCACCGTCGTCTTCGCCGTCCTCTTTCTCCATGAGGAGCTTACCCTCAAGGCTGCCGTCGGGTGTGCGTTCATAGCCCTGGGCACCCTGCTTATGGCCCTGTAGCGCGAAAAAGGGCGGGCATAGGCATGAAAAAAGGCGGACCATGCGTGTTTTCCGCCGTTTTACCGGCAGGGAGGTTGACTTTTTCCCTTCCTTCGTGAACTATTGCACGAATCATCATTTCTTCCACCCCAACCAAAGGCCCGCGCATGGAATTTCTTGCAAAAGCGATAACCGTCTCCAACGATATTCTCTGGTCCTATGTCCTCGTCGTCATGCTCATCGCCCTCGGGCTCTGGTTTTCCGTACGCACGGGCTTCGTGCAGCTTCGCCTGTTCCGGGAAATGCTGCGCCTTCTGAGAGAAGGCGTGAGCCATGACGGCGGGCACGTCCACATAAGTTCCTTCCAGGCCTTCTGCATCAGCACAGCCTCGCGCGTGGGCGTGGGCAACATCGCGGGCATCGCCATAGCTATCGTCACGGGCGGGCCCGGGGCCATTTTCTGGATGTGGGTCATCGCCGTCATCGGCGCGGCTTCGGGCTTTGTGGAAAGTACGCTGGCCCAGATCTACAAAGTGCGCGACAAGAAAACCTTCGGCTTCCGCGGCGGCCCCGCCTACTACATCCGCAACTGCCTGGGCAACAAAAGCGCGGCGGCCCTCTTCGCCATTCTCATTTCCGTGACTTTCGGGCTCTGCTTCAATTCCGTGCAGGCCAACACCATCACCCTTTCCCTCCAGTCCACCTTCGGGCTCGACCGCGCCCTCGGCGGGGCCTGCATCACCATCCTTTCCGCTATCGTCATTTTCGGCGGCCTGAAGCGCATAGCCCACCTCAGCAGCTGGCTTGTGCCCATCATGGCCACGCTCTACCTCTTCATAGCCCTCATCATCGTGATCATGAACATCACGGCCCTTCCCGCCATGTTCGCCACCATCATTTCCCAGGCCTTCGCGCCTGAGGCGGCCGTGGGCGGCATCGGCGCGGCCATTCTCACCGGCGCCAAGCGCGGCCTCTTCTCCAACGAAGCCGGCATGGGCTCCGTACCCAATGCGGCGGCCACGGCCTTTGTCTCCCATCCCGTGAAGCAGGGCCTTGTACAGGCGCTCGGCGTGTTCGTGGATACGCTTCTCGTGTGTACGGCCTCGGCCTGCATCGTGCTTCTGTACGACGGCTATGCCGACGCGGGCAAGACGGGCATCGAGCTTGTACAGCTGGCCCTCTCCTCCCACATGGGAAGCCTCGCGGGCGTGCTGCTTTCCTTCATGGTCTTCCTCTTTGCCTTCAGCTCCATTGCGGGCAACTACTACTACGGGGAAAGCAACATCCAGTTCTTCAGCACAAAGCCCGCCCTGCTTCTGCTCTTCCGCGTGCTCGTGGTGGGCATGGTGGCCTTCGGTTCCGTGGCCGACCTGCCCTTCGTGTGGAACCTCGCCGACCTCTTCATGGCGCTCATGGCCATAGTGAACCTCGTGGCCATTGCCCTGCTCGGCAGAAACGCCTTCATCGCCCTGAAGGATTATTCCGCACAGAAAAAGGCCGGCGTGGCCGACCCTGTGTTTCACCCCGGCCAGCTTCCGGACAGGCGCGGCATAGAAGCCTGGGACGAAAAGTAAACTCTTTCCCGCAGATAAGGGCGGCCCTCCCCGGGAAGGCCGCCCTTTTTTGCGCCTTTAGCAGGGAAACAGCACGAAAAAAAACCCTGCCCCAACCGAAGAGAGGGAATTGACAAAAACACCCCGGCAATGGAATGTTGAAACAATCGTTCTCTTCCGGTTCCCCGGGCTCTTTCCCTTGAACGAAACAGGCCCGCCTCCGCCGCAAGGATACGGAACGAGCGCCCCTTCCGCGCGGCGCGCCTCACGCCGCCCAACGCAACCTGTCCCGAGGAGCCTCACCATGAAGAGTGCTTCCATGCCCATACCTTCCCCCACAGGAAGAAGCCCCCTCGGTACGCTGCAGGACGGCGGCACACGTGTACCGCTTCCCGACATGGAAACCTGCAGAAAGTTCCTCCTGGGCTTCAGCCGGGAAATCTCCGTCCCGCGAGGCACGAAGCTCATGATAGGCAATGTGTTCTATCTCCTGGAAGGCGCCGTCTCCCTGACGGCCGTCTCCGCCACGGGGGAACGTCATTCCCTGGTCTACTTTGAACCCGGAGATCTGCTCAGCTTCATCCCTTCCGTGAATCACGTCTATTCCATCCCCCACGAGGCTTTCGACTTTCTGCTCTACAACGAATCCCTCGCCATGTTCGCCCAGACGCCCTGCCGCCTTGTCTGCACCGATCACCGGCAGTTCATGCGGCACATGGACGAGGAACCGATAAAAACCCTGCTTATCCGGGGCCTTGCCTCCAACCTTCTGAAAGTCATCGTCCAGTCGGTGAACAACTGTACCCTTTCCGCCACGGTGAGGGTGTGCCGCATGCTTTCCGTATTCATGCAGAAGGAAGAGCCCCATGCCATTCCCCGCTATCTCACCCATACGGAAATCGCCGGGCATCTTTCCCTGCACGTCATGACCGTGACCAAGATCTTCCATTCCCTGCGCAGGGAAGGCATCCTGGGAAGGATTCACGGCGTCACCCTTGTGAAGGATCCCGCGCGCCTCATGAGCCTCGCTTCGCAAAAGAGCCTGCTTTCCTACAAAAACGCCGGGGCGGAAAGCCCCCGGACGTAGCGCCCCCTTGTCGGAAAACGCCCGGAACCCTTTTTGCACAGGAACGATGAGACAAAAAAAAGAAAAAAAGGAAACGCCCTCCCTGCCGGGCAACACGGAGAAAGGGCCTGCCCTCCCCGCGCACTATGCCGTAAATTTCAGATATCTTATTGTCATCATAAAAATTCTTTTCTTCACAATGCTTTTCCCAAAGCTCTCTGCGGGCGACGGAAGGCCCCTCTGGAGAAGGCCTTTCCCCACGCAGGAAACAGGCTTTTTTCCGGGATTGGGGAAAATTTTTCACAATTCTAGTTTAGACTAGTTTTTTTTGTTCCCCATCTCTCTATGCTGTGCCCCAGCAAGAAGTTGAAGGTGCCGGCAAGGCCCAAGGCTTTCCAGGCATCCCGTCTCTATTCACGAAGCGCTCTTTACGCGCCACAACCGGAGGCAAGCATGTCGGCCGCAAAACTTTCCCTGGGTACCATCATCCATACTGTCATCGGCATAGGGCTCATGTTCCTGGGCCATGTCCTTCCCTGTCCTTCTCTCACCGTCCCCGTCAACGACGCCCTCGTGGCCGCGGGCTTCCCCGTGGTAGACGGCAACGCCGTCATCACCATCACCCGCATGGGCATGGTCAATGCCATGATCTTCCTCGGCGTGGTCTACCTCTGGACCTTCGTGGACACCCTCTGGCCGTGCTTTCTCGGCGTGCTCATGCTGGCATTCAGCGGCTTCACTCCCGCGCCCAAGGTTCTGTCCTCCTTCCTCGGCAACCCCATGGTGGTGATGATCTTCTTCACCCTGTGCTTTGCCACGGCCCTCATAAAGAGCAACGTCTCTTCCTGGCTCGCCCAGTGGATACTCAGGCGCGACTTCATCATCGGCCGCCCGTGGACGTTCACCGCCGTCATTCTCATCGCCTCCTACTTCCTGGCCTTCTTTGAACAGACCTCCATCTGCTTCCTCATCTGGCCCGTACTCTACAGCATCTTCGACCAGGTGGGCTTCAAACGCGGCGACAAGTACGTTTCCATCATGCTGGTGCTCATCATCATCATGGCGCTGCTCTCCTTCGCTTCCGACCCCTTCAAGACGGGCGCCTTCCTTCTGCTCGGCAACGTGTGGGGCCTTGCTGCCAGCAACCCCGGCATGAACGTGCCCGCCCTGCCCGCAGCCTCCTACTTCTGCTTCGCCCTTGTAGTTTCCCTTGTTTCCATCGCCCTGCTCATGGCCGCCATGCGCTTTGTCTTCCGCGTGGACGTTTCCCCCCTCATGAAGCTCGACCCTGAAGTACTGCGGAAGGAACCCCTGCCTCCCATGACCGGCTATCAGATCGGCGTGCTCGTCGCCTTCGCCATCTTCGCCTGCTGGATTCTTCTGCCCGGCATCATCGGCAAGGACAACGTGATCGGCGCCTTCCTCGGCAGAAACTCCCTGCTCGCTCCTCTCGTGGCGCTCTTCCTCGTAGGCTTCGTGCACCTGCGCGGCAAGCCCATCGCGGATATCAGCGAAACCGCCGCCGTCTACCCCTGGCGCATTTTCCTGCTCATCGCCGTGGCCATGCTGCTCGGCGACGCCATGACAGGCAAGGGCACCAACGTGACTGTATACATGGAATACATGCTGCGCGGCGCGCTCGCGGGCTTCGGCTATGTACCTCTCTGCATCGCCGTCATACTGCTCGGCATAAGCTGCACCAACTTCTGCAACTCCGTGGTGCTCGGCCTCGTGCTCACGCCCGTGCTGCTCGCCATGTGCAACGCCTTCGGCATGAACGCCGGCCCCCTCATGGCCTGCTTCATCTACGCCGTGCTCATCGCCGCCTGCACACCCGCAGCCTCGCCCTTCGCGGCCATGCTCTTCGGCAATACGCGCTGGCTCTCGCCCAAGGAAATCGTGACCTACAGCGTCTCTTCCTCGCTCATCATCGCGGGCGTCGTCATCGTGGTCGGCATCCCGCTCGCCATGCTCATTTTCTAAAAAACAGCAAGCGGGCCGGCAGCACGCCGTGCCCGCCTGAATCAAGCAATCTTTCCCCGCTGGGGAGCCAACATAGAAAAGGAGTCATACCATGGACAAGTACGACGTCATCATCGTGGGCGGCGGCCCCGCCGGCCTCACGGCTTCCATCTATGCCGTGCGCGCCAACATGAAAACCCTGGTGCTCGACAAGCTCGCCCCCGGCGGCCAGATCATCAATACCAACGAAATCGCCAACTACACGGGCTTCGGCACCATCAACGGCGCGGAACTCGCCATAAAGATGTTTGAACATTCCCAGGAAGTAGGCGCGGAATTCGACTACAAGACCGTGACGGAGATCATCGACGAAGGCGACGTAAAAAAGGTCGTCTGCCTTGAGGACGACACTGTGTACGAAACCTCCGCCGTAATCATCGCCACCGGCACCCGCCCCCGCCGCCTGCACATTCCCGGCGAGGATGCCCATGCCGGCGCGGGCATCAGCTGGTGCGCCATATGCGACGGTGCGCAGTATCGCGGCAAAGATGTGGTCGTCATAGGCGGCGGCAACTCTGCCGTGGAAGAATCCATCTACCTCGCGGGCATCGTGAACAAGCTCACCATTGTGACCATGTTCGACCTCACGGCCGACCCCTCCGCCTGCGACAAGCTGCGCGCCATGCCCAACGTGACTGTGTACCCCTATCAGGACGTACTGGAATTCCTCGGCACGGACAAGCTTGAGGGCGTGCGCTTCAAGTCCACCAAGGAAGACGCCACGGAACGCACCGTCACCTGCGACGGAGTGTTCGAATACATAGGCCTCGAACCCACGGCCTCCTTCTGCGCGGATCTCGGCATTCTCGACCGTACCGGCTGCATCGTCACCGACGCGGCCATGCAGACTTCCCGCCCCGGTATCTTCGCTGCCGGCGATATCATCGTCAAAGGCCTGCGCCAGGTGGCCACGGCCTGCGGCGACGGCGCCATAGCCGCGAATACCGCCTCCAAATATGTAGAAAAACTGAGAGGATAAGCTCTCTTCCGGCAAAAGCCCTTCCCCGCCACCCTCAACTTCAAGTAGTTTTCCCATGATCACGGAAATCGATACCGCCGCCTACGACAGCATGGACAAATCCGGCGTCATGATGGTGGAATTCTATTCCAAGACCTGCGGCCCCTGCAAAATGCTTTCCTTCGTGCTGAAGGATATCAGCAAGAACGACCCCGACTTCCGCATCTTCACCGTGGATTTCGACGCCAACCAGGACCTCAAGGAACGCTGCGGCGTGAAGGGCTTCCCCACCATGCTCTTCATGAAGGACGGCGCGGAAGTCTCCCGCCTCGAAGGCCTGAAGCAGAAGCCCGCCATAATCCAGGAAATCGAAAAGCTCAAAGCCTGAGCCTTTTCTGAATACTGCCTTTCCGCCGCAAAAGCGGCGTGTTCGCCCTGCGCGAGGAAAATGTGACTTCCCGCGCGCAGGGCGAGGCGGCCCCGCCGCCAGCTCTTCCGTTCCGCAACAAGCGCAACACTCAAGAAGGAGTCCCCAAGCCATGAGCAACAAAGTGACGCACACCTACAGCGACCACCTCATCACCCGCCAGAACCGTGCCGAGAAGGAATTCCTCGCCGCCTTTGAAGCGGAAAAGCCCACCCTTGAGAACGCCCACGTTCTGGTCAACCCCTACTTCATCAACCCGCTCTGCGCCCTGATCCTCTTCAAGAGCGAGAAGCCCGCCTCCGCCACCATGACCATTCACGGCAAGCGCAACGCCCGTGAAAACATCGTGCACACCTTCCCCGAAGGCACGGATCACTTCATCCCCGTCATCGGCCTGTACGAAGGCATGGCCACCAAGGTGACGGTGGAGCTTTCCACCGGCGAGAAGAACACCTTCTCCATCATGTCCCAGCCGCTCCCTGAAGACGTGTGCCGCTGCCGCAACATCAACACGTCCATGGACTACTTCGGCAACAACTTCATGTTCCTCACCCCGGCCGGCAAGAACCTGCCCACCGCCTACGACTACATGGGCGATATCCGCTGGCTGCTCACCGAGAACACCATGTTCGATATCAAGCGCGTGAAGAACGGCAACATCATCACCGGCTCCCACCGCTTCTGCCACATGCCCTACTGCTCCACCGGCCTCGTGGAACTCAACCTGCTCGGCAAGATCTACAAGGAATTCCGCATGCCGGGCAACTATCACCACGACCACTTTGAAATGCCCGACGGCAACATCCTGGCCCTCACCCAGGACTTCACCGCGAGCACCGTGGAAGACATGATCGCCCTGCTCGACCGCGAAACCGGCGAAATCCTGCGCACCTGGGACTACAAGACCTTCCTGCCCCAGAACGTGGGCGGCTCCGGCTCCCAGGACGCCCACGACTGGTTCCACAACAACGCCCTGTGGTACAACGAAAAGAACAACACCATCACCATCTCCGGCCGCCATCAGGATGCCATAGTCAACTTCGACTACGAGACCAGCAAGCTCAACTGGATCATCGGCGACCCCGAAGGCTGGCCCGAAGACATGCAGAAGTACTTCTTCAAGCCCGTGGGCGATGTGGCGAACTTCGACTGGCAGTATGAACAGCACGCCTGCGTGGTCTGCCCCGACGGTGATATCATGTGCTTCGACAACGGCCAGTACCGCTCCAAGGTGAAGGCAAAGTACATCAGGAACCGCGACAACTTCTCCCGCGGCGTGCGCTACCGCATCGACACCGACAAGATGGAAATCGAACAGGTGTGGCAGTACGGCAAGGAACTCGGCCAGAGCTTCTTCTCGCCCTACATCTGCAACGTGGAATACTACGACGAAGGCCACTACCTCATCCACTCCGGCGGCATCGGCTGGCAGGACGGCTATGCCTCCGACAAGCTCGGCGCCTTCATCAACCCCAAGAAGGAACCCGGCACCGATATCTGCGCCAAGACCGTGGAACAGAAGGACGGCGTCGTCATGTACTCCATGGAAGTGGACGGCAACTTCTACCGCGCCGAAAAGCTCTTCCCCTACCATGACGGCGACAACGCCGCCTTCGGTGAGGGCAAGCTCCTCGGCCACCTCGATGTGACTCCCACCTTCGACACCATCCCCGACGTGCCTGAATCCCAGGAAGTCATAAACTCCTGGCATCAGATCAACATCGAGGAAGACGAAGACCGCATCGTCTTCCACGGCCGCTTCGCCCGCGGTTCCCTGGTCATGGTGCTGCTCGAAGGCGAAAAGGAAACCCGCGGCTACTTCATCAACACCGCCGCTTCCTATCATCTCGCCATGTGCTCCGGCGCCTACCTCGAAGAAGACGACCGCGTGATCAAGCAGAACATCAGCAAGGAAGGCCTCTCCGGCAAGTACGAAATCAAGGTACTCGTGGAAGACACCAAGTACCAGACCGGCGTCTCCATCTTCTGCTGATAAACTATCTCCGGGGGAAGGCTGTCACGGCGGCCTTCCCCGCCCGCGGCGGGGTTCCCCACTTTCCCACCCGCGCGCGGGCATAAAAGGCGGAAGGAGCCTGTGCTCCTTCCGCCTCGTTTTTTCCCTTGGCCCGTCCTCGCGTGCGGCGGACCCTCCCCGGGACACACCGGACAAACTGCGCCCCCTTCCGCACAGCCTCTCGTTGCCCGAAAGCCAGGCCGGGCAGGACTCCTTTACGCCGGAACTTGGGCCTCCCTTCCTTGCGGCATATCCCCGTCTCCCCAGTGTTCCCGCCTCACCGGACGAAAAAAAGCCTCCCCGGGGCCGGAGCGCTTTCGCGCCGCTACACGCCGGGGAAGCTTGGAATGTTCACAAAGGCTATGCGGGCCTTGGCCTACTTTTTCTTCTGTGAATAATGCAGGCCCATGGCGAGGGAAAGATTCCTGTAATAATCAAATTCCTTCTGCAGGAAAGCGTCCGCCTCCTTGGGAGGAAGGTAGGCAAGAATCTCGTAATTCTCCTCGGCGGACTTCTTCATCTCGGGGCTTTCCATGGCCTTTTTCGTGGCTTCGGTAAGGATGTTCACGATTTCATCGGGCGTATCCTTGTTCACCACGAGAAGCCGCCAGCTCGTCTGGTCGAAATCGTAGCCGAGTTCACGGAGCGTAGGCACGTCGGGCAGCATGGCGAGACGCTCGGCGTTGAAGGTGGCAAGCGGAATGAAATGCCCGCTCTTGATGTAGCGCATGATATCCGGCGGATGGTTGATGAGCGCGTCCGTATAGCCGATGAGACAGTCGATGGTACCGCGGATGGGCCCCTCGGGCTGCTCCACGAGCTTCACGTCCAGCTTGGCGATATCGCGGATGAAGTGCGTCATGCCTATCTGCAGGGAGCTCGGGGCGTTGGTGAGGCCTATGCTCACCTTGCCGGGGTTGGCCTTGGCGTAGGCTTCAAACTCACGGAAGGTCTTGAAGGGCGCATCCTTGTGCGCCACGAAGAGAATGGGCAGCAGCGTGGCCCGCGCCACGCAGCGGAAATCCCCGGGTTCATATATGGGGGCCGTCATGTTGGGCTTGAGCACCATGGGCCCCATGGCCGCAAAAAACACGTTGGCGCCGTCGGGCGGGGTATCGAGCACGGCTTTTGCCGCCTTGCCCATCATGCCGTATTCAAAGAGAAAAGGCACGCCGAGAATCTTCTCCATCTGGGCATTGTACACCTTGCTCAGGGCATCGTAGGGCGTCGGTTCAAAAGGATGCCATACCGTCACAGGGCCGTTAGGGTATGTTTCCGCCGCAACCCCGGAAAAGGCGGGCAGAAACACACTCGCCGCGAAGGCCAGGGAAACGATCCATCGCTTCAGCATATCCACTCCTTGTCTGACGCCCATTCCTCTACTCCCAGCGGTTGAAGGAATGCAGCGTCACGAGTTCGGGATTGAAAAACACAAGGCTTTCACAAAGCAGGTCGTCCTTCAGGCTGAAGCTGCGCTGATGCCAGAACAGCAGGGGTTTACCCTCTTGCAGGCCGAAGAAGGCCGCCGGCTCCTTCCATGCCGGGCAGGCATGAAAGGCCGTGACTGTATGCGAAAGCTCCTCCCCCGTTACCGCGCAGATCATCTCCCCGTAGGAGAGTCCGCCGACCTGTGCCTCCTTCAAGAGCTTCCCCGTTTCGGGAAATACGTTGAAGGTGAGCACGGCGGGCCCGCCGTTCAGCGTATGCTCCGAACGCTGGACAACCCAGGGGCGCGGCGTCGTCAGCTCCGACGACACGGCGCTGCCGAAAACGTCCTTCCTTTCCAGCCACGGGGCGAAACGCTTCGTCTCCGCCACGCCTCCTCCGCTCTCCAGCATCCTGTGCAGATTGACTTCCGCATCGAAACGCATGGGCGAACCGAGTACGCTGGGGTTGACTATATTCCCCACCCCGTGCCGCTTGGTGATGAAACCGGCGCGGTCGAGCAGGCTCAGCGCTTCCCGAAGCGTCGCCCTGCTCACTTCCAGCATGCCGCACAGTTCCTCTTCCGAGGGAAGCCTGCGCACTCCTTCGGGAAGCGCGCGCATGATCTCCAGAAGTTGTTCTCCCACTGTGCGGGCCAAAGGTAACTTTCTACTCATCAGACGTCTGACCTATTTTTTCTATGGATACGGGCATCGTTTGTCAACACCTTTTCCTGTTCCGGAAGAAACTCTACGCCGCAAAAAGCTTGCCGCAGTTGCGGCAGCGGTAGAGATGCCTGCCGTGCCTGTTGTCCAGCGCGTGGCCGGCCCTGTGCCCCATGACGGCTCCGGAGGCGGCCCCCGTCAAAGCCCCCACAAGGCCGCCGGTAAGCGCGCCTATGGCGGAGCCGAGCACCGGCACCACGGAGCCTATGGCAGCGCCCGCGGCGGCTCCCACGCTTATGTTGGAAAGCCCGGCCGCAGCGCCGCCTATGCCTCCTGCGGCAGTACCCAGAGTACGGTAGCGGTCGTCTTTAAATACGCGGGAACTTCTGCATTGCGGGCAGCGGACTTTCATGCTTCACCTCCTATGATTCCATGCCGGATCATAGGGGAAAAAGGGTGCCACTTCAACAAGGCCATTTTCCTTACTCTTCCTTGGGGCGCAAGGAAAAATGCGCGTTTTTCCCGAAAGGGGTTTGACAAAAATATCACGCGTCGTTACAAAAAAGCGTCGACATTTTTCCTGCCATGGCAGAGGCACCGGGCCGGCCTCAGCAAGACGGGGTCTTTCCCCCGTTTTCAGGAGTATTCATGTCTCTGAAAATCCGTTTCGCCAAAGCCGCCGTGGCTCTGGCCTGCGCCCTTGCCGTGTGCGGCACCGCCGTTGCTGCGGAAAGCGCCGCCATGAAATCCCCTGCCGCCGACGGCGCGTATGTACTCAAGATGCTCGGCTTCACCAACAATGTGAAGATCAAGCTCCTTGACGGCAAGCGCAAGACCATCGACGACGGCGTCGTCATCCGCCAGAGCTATGTAAAGGACGGCAAGGTCGTCATCCCTGCCGCCGGCCTCTTCACCACCTCCCGCTGCAGCAACTGGTGGTCCTTCAACGACCATACCTTCACCATCGCCGGCAAGATGTACCACTTCATCACCGACGAATATCAGCAGGACGTGGTGAAAAACGTGACCATGAAGCCCGGCGATATCATCTTCGGCAACGAAGAGAAGACCAGAGGCTGGGAGCTCAAGGCCATAGACCCCGATCCCTTCGGCATTGAAGGCGGCCATATCGCCTACTTCTGGCTCATCAAGACCACGGGCAACTACTACGGCAATCCCTTCATCGTGGTGGGCGGCGAGAGAGTGAAGCCCTCCGCTTCCGACGGCTCCCTGCTCAAGACGGGTTCCGGCCTCAAGGAAGGTACCACCTCCTGCATGGAACAGGCCGATATCCTGCCCTACCTCGTGGGTAACGGTATCTCCACCAACGCCCGTTCCGTAATCTATGTGGACTCCATCGGCCCGAACGAAGCCAAGATCAAGGAATTCGTCACCGTGAGCACCGCCAAGGCGCTCATCTCTCCTAACGCCCCCGTCATGGGCCTCTACGGCAAGGGCGACACCTTCAAAGTCGGCAAGGCTACCGTGGAAGTGACCGACCTCACCGCCGACACCGCCACCGTGAAGATCACCGACGAGCAGGGCACCGTCACCAAGACGCTCAAGGCCGACAAGGAATCCCTCAAGCTCTTCCCCGCCTCCCGCGTGGTCTGCAAGGCTCTCTACGCCCAGTCCAAGAGCGGCAAGGAACTTGTGAACATCAATCCCCGCAATGAAGGCGGCGCTTTCGTGAACGGCAAGGTTGCCCTCATGGCCCACAGTGACGTCATCACCGTGCTCAACGGCGGCGAATGGGAAGCCGACAAGCGCTTCGTCACCCGCCCCGAAATCTGCGCGGAATGTTCCTTCATCCACGAAATCGTGCTGGAAAACAAGGAACCCATCGTCCTTGACGCCAAGAACAACACCTTCAAGGGCCCCGAAGGCTACTTCACCATCGTGATCGACAAGATGAACGGCGACACCGTGGAAGCCTGGCATGTGGAAAACGCCAAGGCAAAGACCGAGAACCTCGCCGGCCGCGCCAAGGGCAAGCACATCGACCTTGTCATCGGCGCCGCCTGCCGTTCCACCGGGCACTTCTTCAGCCGCGTCTACGGCCAGCTCTACAAGGAAGCCATGGGCGTGAAGTGATGCACGTCATTCATATCGACGTGTCGCTATGAACTCAAAGAGCCGCATGGGCAACACCATGCGGCTTCTTTGCGTCCGGCCCCCTGAATTTCCGGGCAGCCCCGCCTTTTGCCTCCGATACCGCAAAGCGCCCTTCAGGCACGGCGCAGCCCCCGCACACCAGCCTTCTCCCTCCGCCCCAAGACGCCTCTCCGGGCACGGCACAAGGCCCTGCACGGCATAAACCATCCTTTTCTACATTTCGGTAGAAAAGTTTCCATCCTGTATTCCGCCTCCCCCCCTCCCGAAGGAAAAACGAACCGCCGGGCCCGCAGAAAACGTGCCCGCAGCCTGCGCCGAAACTGCGGAGAAAACGCACCCCGCCGCATCGCCGTTTTCCGCAGCTCATGGGCATTTTCCGCCTCCGCGAAGCCCCGCCTCCCCTTGCCCTTACGGACGTCTTCGCCCCTTGTCCCGGGCCCTCCGTTTTCGGGAAGCTGAAATCCACATTTTGGTCGTTTTTTGTTTTTACACAACAATACTTTGATATAATTATCTTAATTTTCTTTCAGAAAAAAGTTTGTGTAATGTTGCACATACTTATGCAGAATATTTTTCTACCTTTTCGTGGAAAATAAAAACACTCTCATACCGCCCTCCGGTACGAAAAAGTTTTTCTTCCTGATATTCCTCCATGTT
>NZ_DYZA01000127.1 GCF_020741395.1 Mailhella massiliensis
CTTCTTCACCGTGTACGGCCCCTGGGGCAGGCCGGACATGGCGCCCTCGCTCTTTGCAAGGGCCATCCTTGCCGGAAAGCCCATCAACGTGTTCAACAACGGCAACCTCTCGCGCGACTTCACCTATATCGACGACATTGTGGAAGCCGTACTGCGCCTCATGGGCCACGCGCCCGAAGGCGACGTGCCCACCGATATCTGCAACGTGGGCTGCGGGCGGCCCATGCAGCTCATGGACTTCATCCGCACTCTGGAAGAGGCGCTGGGGAAAAAGGCCTCGCTGCACATGCTGCCCATGCAGAAAGGCGACGTGTACCAGACCTTTGCCGACACGACGAAGCTCCGCAACCTCACCGGTTTCCGCCCCTCCACCCCCCTTGCGGAAGGCATACGGCGCTTTGCCGCGTGGTACGATTCTCCGCTCAACCCGCTCAGAGAAAACTAGGGCGGCAAACGCGCATCTCCCCGCGCCGGAGGAAAAAACATGACACAGAGCCATTGCCCATCTTCCTATGAAGTGACTATCCTTGTCCCCGTGTACAATGAGGAAGACAACATGCGCGCCCTCTCCGCGCGCCTCGCCGCCTATCTGCCCCGCGCGAAGAAACGCTCCTGCGTGCTCTTCATCAACGACGGCTCCACCGACACAAGCGGAGCGCTCATCCGCAAGGCCTGCGCGGAGCACGAAGGCTTCTTCTTCCTCGAATTCACCCGCAACTGCGGCCTGAGCGCGGCCATAAAGGCGGGCATGGACGCCGCCCGCTCCCCGTACGTCGCCTACATCGACGCCGACCTTCAGACCGCGCCCGAAGAGCTCGACCTGCTCACGCCCTATCTTGACGAGTACGCCCTCGTCACCGGCGTGCGCGCAAAGAGGAAGGACTCGGCCTTCAAGAAGTTCCAGTCCCGCGTGGCCAACGGCTTCCGCCGCATGATGGTGAAGGACGGCGCGCGCGACACCGGCTGCCCGCTCAAAGTCATGCACACGGACATGGCCCGCCGCCTGCCCTTCTTCAAGGGCATGCACCGCTTTTTCGCCGCCCTCGTGCAGATGGAAGGCGGAAAGGTGAAGCAGGTGGACGTGTCGCACTTCCCGAGGGTCGCGGGCGTGTCCAAATTCCACCTGTGGAACAGGCTCATCGCGCCCCTCATGGACTGTTTCGCCGTGCGCTGGATGCAGAAAAGGCATATCGACTATGAGGTGAAGGAAAAAAGCCTCGGGGACGAATAGCACCGGGCGGCGCTTCTTCCCGCGCCCATGCCCGCCCTGCCGCATGGACGCGCCCCCCTCCCGGCAGGCCCCGCGCGGCCCGCAGGCCCCGGCAAAGCCCCGGGCATCCCCGGGGCGCGCACGCAAGGACACTCCATGAAAGACTATCTCTTCGTCACCGGCGTGGGCCTTCTCGCCCAGGGATTCTTTTCCCTGCGCATGCTCCACCAGTGGATAAAAACCGAAAAGGCGAAGAAAATCATATCGCCCTCGCTGTTCTGGGTGTTCAGCATCTGCGGCTCCTGCCTGCTCATGCTCTACGGCTGGCTCAGGGAGGATTTCGCCATACTTCTCGGGCAGTTCCTTTCCTACTACATCTATATCTGGAACCTCCGGACCAACGGGATATGGCAGAAGGCGGCCTGGTGGCTGCGCCTTCTTGTCGCGCTCATCCCGCCTGCCGCCGCCCTGAGCCTCATGGCGGGCGGCGCGGATATCGGCCGCACGCTCTTTAAAAATCCCGATATCCCCCTGCCGCTGCTTGTCTTCGGCTGCGCGGCCCAGGCGCTCTTCACCCTGCGCTTCGTGTACCAGTGGTGGTACAGCCGCTCCCGCCATGTTTCCGTGCTGCCCATGGGCTTCTGGGCCATAAGCCTCACAGGCTCCGTGCTCATCTGCCTCTACGGCCTCATACGGCTCGATATCGTGCTCATCCTCGGCCAGGCCCTCGGGCTTGCCGCCTATGCACGCAACATCGTCATAGGCCTGCGCAGCGCGCGCCTTCCCTCCGGCCCCGAACATCATTCCTGAAGCGTCAGGCAAAGGCACTCCATGAAACAGCGCACCATCATCTACCTCTTTTCCCTGCTTCTTCTTCTGCCGCTCGTGTATGTGTTCGGCACCGGCATCATGGAGGCCCGCAACCTCATTTCCGCCCAGTCCATGGCTCTCGATCACGACTGGCTCATCCCCCACCTCTACACGGAAATACGCCTGAACAAGCCGCCCCTGCCCGTGTGGCTCACCGTGCCCGTGTTCCTCCTCAACCCCGAGCCTTCCCTGTTCGCCCTGCACCTGCCCGTCATACTCACGACAGGGCTTCTCGGCGTGTTCTGCTTCGATCTGTACCGCGCGCTCTTTTACGATGAGAAAACCGCCCTCTACGCGGGCCTCGTCGTCTCCTCCATGCTGCTCACGTTGAAGCTCGGCACCACCAACTCCTGGGACATATACTCCGTGGTCTTCATGACGGGCGCGCTCGTCGGCCTTGTGAAGCCCGGGCGCGGCCGGCTTGTCGCAGGCACGCTTTTCCTGGCGGCCTCGGTGCTCAGCAAGGGCCCGGTGCAGCTCTACACCATGCTTCTGCCCTTCCTCGCCGCGCTCCTTCTCTGCCGCCGCCCCGTGCCGTGGAAGCGCCTCGCCGCCATACTCTTCGGCGGCACGCTGCTCGGCTCGCTCTGGTACGCCTATGCGTACTTCGCCGTGCCCCATGTGGCCGCCGGCGTGGCCCGGGGCGAAGTAAGCGCATGGAGCACCATGCACACGGCCTCCTTCTTCTTCTACCTCTCCTTCCCGGGCTTTGCAGGCGCGTGGGCCCTTGCCTGCCTTGCGGGCATATTCGACCGGTGGCTGAACAGGGAAAAAGAATACAGGGCGGAAATGACGTTCCTGCTCGCCTGGTTCCTGCTCTCGCTGCTTCTGCTTTCCCTGGTGCCGGAAAAAAAGGAGCGCTACCTCATGCCCGCCATGGTGCCGCTGGCGCTGCTCTCTGCGCAGGTGCTGCGGCACTGGGTGAGCGGCCTTGAGAAAGGCCTCCTCTCCCGCACGGAAAGGGGCATGGTCGCCCTGCACCTTTCCCTCGGCACGCCGGCCGCCGCGGGGATCTGCCTCTTCGTGGCCTGGAACCACAGCGAATACGCGCTCTCCTGTATTGCCTTCGCCCTGCTCTGCCTCGGGCTCGGCGCGTTCGGGCTCAAATACAGAACGTACCTCGTGCCCGTCTCCTGCCTCATGGTGCTTCTTGTGTGCCTCGCCGCCTTCCGCATGGGCTCCACCCGGCCCGTGGTGCAGAAAACGCCCCCCACCTGCTCCCTGGAGGAACTGCGCGCCCTGCCCCGGCTGGAGGGGCTTCCCTGCTATTCCTTCGACAATTTCAGCCCTACGGAAGAATGGGAAACAGGCCGGGACACCACGCGCATCGCCTCCCTAGGCGACGTGCCCGAAAAGCGCTTCCTCCTGCTCGACACCGACACCACGCCGCCCGCCGTGCTCATGGGCGACTCCCCCCTGCGCGTGGTGGAACGCTTCCTTGTGCAGACCAGCCGCAACGACTACATCACCCTCTTCATCGTGGAAAAGAAATAATCTTCCCTGCGCGGGGAGGACGGAAGCCCCGGGGAAACGGCGGGAAAAACGGCCTTCCCCGCACGCCGCACACGGAATCCCTTTTCCTGCGAGTATCGCCGCCGGAAGGCCCCCTTTCCGCCATGCCCCGGGCTCCCCGCGAAAACCTTTGCCAAACAGCCCCGCTTCGAGCCTTCGGCCGTGCCGCAGCCCAAAGCGGGCTTTCCTCTGCCGAAAGCCCTCCCCTGCTCCCCGCCCCGGACACGTTTTCAGGGCTCCCCCCTGCTTTCTCCCGGAACACCGTGCCCGCGCCGCAGAAGGGCCTCCAAGGCTCTCGAGTCCCCGCCTCCCCGGAACCGGGGAACGGCAGACTGTCCGGCCGGGCCTGTCCCTCCCCCTCTTTCCGGCCGGGGCGCAAAAAAAGCCGCCCGGAGGCGGCTTTTTCTTTAGAGCAATTTCAGTTTGAAATGCTGTGCATTTCAAACCATACGGCCTGTCGTTTCGCGGAAAAAACGCGGTTTTTCCGCAAACGAAGGGCCGGGCGGCGCTGTGCTGCCGCCTTCGCGTTTCACTTTTTCAAAGTTGAAACGCTCTGGATCAGGCAGAGATGCCTACTTGAAAGCCACGTCGGCAAGGGCGGCCACGGCGGGCAGGGTCTTGCCTTCCAGCACTTCGAGGAAAGCGCCGCCGCCGGTGGAGAGGTAGCCCATCTTCGCGGCCACGCCGAAGGATTCCACAGCGGCCACGGTATCGCCGCCGCACACCAGGGTGTAGGCGTCGCAGTCGGCCAGGATATCGGCCAGGGCGCGGCTGCCCTTGTCGAAGGGTACCGTTTCAAAAGCGCCCACGGGGCCGTTCCACACGATGGTGCGGGCGTCGGCCAGAAGGCGCGCGTATTCCCTGGCGGTCTCTTCGCCGATATCGAAGGCGCAGTCTTCGGCGCCAAGCTCGGACACCTTCTTGGTCACGGCTTCGGAAGCGCGTTCAAAGCTGGGGGCCACCACCACGTCGGTGGGCAGGGGCAGGATGACGTTGCGCTCCTTCGCCATTTCAATGAGGCGCTTCGCTTCGGGGATGAGGTCCTTTTCCACAAGGGAGGAGCCCATGTTGAAGCCCGCGGCTTCCAGGAAGGTGTTGGCAATGCCGCCGCCCACGATGAGGCCGTCCACATGCTTGAGCAGGTTTTCCAGCACGGTGAGCTTGGTGGATACCTTGGAGCCGCCGATAATGGCGTAGAGCGGGCGTTCGGGGTTGTCGAGCAGCTTCGTGGCGGCTTCCATTTCCGCGAACATGAGCGGGCCGGCCACGGCCACGGGGGCCTTGCGCAGCGCGCCTTCGGTGGAGGCCTGGGCGCGATGGGCCGCGCCGAAGGCATCCATGACGTAGATATCGCCCATGGCGGCGTACTTGGCGGCGAGTTCCTCGTTGTTCTTCTTCTCGCCCTTGAAGAAGCGCACGTTCTCGCACAGCACCACTTCGCCGGGCTTACATTCCACGCCGTTCAGCGGGTCGGCGCAGAAGGCCACGTCCATGCCGAGGAGCTTGCCCATGTGGGCGGCCACGGGGCGCAGGGAATACTTTTCCTCAAACTCGCCTTCCGTGGGGCGGCCGAGGTGGGCGAGCAGGATGACGCCCGCGCCCGCGTCCAGGGCCTTCTTAATGGTGGGCAGCACCGCGCGGATGCGCTTGTCGCTGGTAATGACGCCGTCGTGGATGGGCACGTTCACATCCACGCGCATGACAACGCGCTTGCCCTTCATATCCACATCGTTCATGGTCAGTGCTTTCATCTTGAGATCTCCTTTCCTTACAGCAGGGCAAGGCCCTGCTCTGCGATGTTTTCCACAGTGAAGCCAAAATGGGGGAACAGTTTGCCCGCAGGCGCGGAAGCGCCGAATGTTCCCATACCGACGACACGGCCGTCAAGCCCCGCATACTTCCACCACCACGCGGCGCTCTGGGCCTCCACGGCCACGCGGGCGCGCACGGCGGAGGGAAGCACGGATTCACGGTAGGCGGCGTCCTGCCTGTCGAACACCTCGCAGCAGGGCATGGACACCACGCGCACACGGCGGCCCTTCGCTTCAAGAGCCTCGGCGGCCTGAACGGCGAGCTGCACTTCGGAACCTGTGGCAATATAGATAAGTTCCGGCTGCCCCTCGCAGTCCTTCAAAACATAGCCCCCGCGCCGTATGCCTTCCTCACGGGAGAGGCCGCCCTTCTGCTGCGGCAGGCCCTGGCGGCTCATGATGAGGCACACGGGGCCTTCCTTATACTCCACGGCCTCGGTCCAGGCCACTGCGGCTTCCAGGCTGTCGCACGGACGCCAGACCTGCACGCCCGGCATCATGCGCAGCGCGCCTATCTGCTCCACGGGCTGATGGGTGGGCCCGTCTTCGCCTACGCCGATGGAATCGTGGGTAAGCACCCAGATCACGCGGCGCTTCATGATAGCCGCGGAACGGATCACGCTTTTCGCATAATCGGAAAACACGAAGAACGTGCCCGCGTAGGGGATGAAGCCGCCGTGCAGCTCCATGCCGTTCATCACCGCGCCCATGGCGAATTCGCGCACGCCGTAGTGTATGTAGTTGCCTGAATAGTCGTCCACGTCGAGAGTCTTCGCGCCCTTGAACTCCGTGCCCACGGAACCGCTGAGGTCGGCGGAGCCGCCCACAAGTTCCGGCAGGGCCGGGGCGATGATATTGAGCACGTTCTTGCCCGAGACACGGGTGGCGACGGCCTTCTCTTCCGCCGCGGCGGCCTCCACGGCGGCGCGGGCTGCGGCGGGCCAGGCTTCGGGAAGGTCGCCCTTTATGCGGCGGCGAAATTCGGCGGCAAGTTCAGGATGGGCCTTCTCATAGGCGGCAAACATCTCTTCCCAGGCCTTCTGCGCTGCCGCGCCCTTTTCGCGGGCGTCCCACGCGGAGCGTATCTCTTCCGGCACGCTGAAGGGCTCCGAGATCCAGCCCATGGCCGCGCGCGCGGCTGCGGCTTCCTCCGGCCCCAGGGGCGCGCCGTGGCAGGCGGCCGTGCCCGCCTTGGTGGGGGCAAAGCGGCCGATGGTGGTCTTACAGCAGATGAGGGAAGGCTTGTCAGTCACGGCCATGGCCTCGCGTATGGCCAGATCCACGGCCTCGCCGTCATGCCCGTCCACACCGCGCACCACATGCCAGCCCATGGCCTCGAAGCGGGTGGGCGTATCGTCGGTGAACCAGCCCTTCACATTGCCGTCAATGGAAATGTCGTTGTCGTCGTAAAGGGCAATGAGGCGGCCGAGCTTCCAGGTGCCGGCCAGTGAGCAGGCTTCCTGCGACACGCCTTCCATGAGGCAGCCGTCGCCGAGGAAAACCCAGGTGTAATGATCCACCACGGGGAAGCCTTCCCGGTTGAATTCATGGGCCAGCATGCGCTCGGCAAGGGCCATGCCCACGGCCGTAGCTATGCCCTGGCCGAGGGGGCCGGTCGTCACTTCCACGCCGGGGGTGACGCCCCGCTCCGGGTGGCCCGGGGTTTTCGTGCCAAGCTGACGGAAAGAGCGGATATCGTCCATGGAAAGGTCGTAGCCTGTGAGGTGCAGCAGAGAATAAAGCAGCATGGAGGCGTGGCCGTTGGACAGGATGAAACGGTCGCGGTCGGGCCACGCGGGGTCGGCAGGATTATGCTTCAGAAAGCCGCGCCACAAAGATTCCGCCATATCGGCCATGCCCATGGGGGCTCCGGGATGGCCGGATTTGGCTTTTTCTATGGCGTCGATGGAAAGGGCGCGGACGGCGTTGGCAAGTTCTGCGCGAGTAGGCATAAAAGCTGTCTCCTTGGGTAGTACGGAAAATTTTTCAGCAGCCGGCGGCGGCCATGAACGCGGCAAGGCGTTCACTGAAGGGAGGGTGGCCGAAAAAGGCAGAACCGGAAACCAGCACGTCCGCCCCGGCCCCGGTCAGGGCCTTCGTGTTGTCGAGGTTCACGCCGCCGTCAACCTGTACAAGGCAGTCGGCCCTGCCGGCCGCATTGAGTTTTGCCCGCAGTTCCGCCACCTTGCGGAACGTAGCGGGCAGAAATTTCTGCCCCCCGAAACCGGGGTTCACGCTCATGACAAGCACCATGTCGACCTCGTCCAGCACATAGTCCAGCGCGCAGAGAGGCGTGGAGGGATTGAGCGCCGCACCCGCTTTCATCCCCAGGCGGCGTATTTCCGCAAGCGTCCGCTGGAGGTGAAGGGTGGATTCGGCATGGACTACGAGCATGTCCGCTCCCGCTGCCTTGAAATCGGCAAGATAGCGTTCCGGCTGCTCTATCATGAGGTGCACGTCAAAAAAAAGACCCGACGCCGAGCGCAGGCCTTTGACGACATGCTGACCGAACGTCATGTTGGGCACAAAATGCCCGTCCATCACGTCCCAGTGTACCCACTTCACTCCGGCCTGTTCCAGTTCCCGCAAAGTCTGCGCCAAATTTCCGCAGTCGGCGGAGAGAAGCGAGGGCGAAAGTATCATGAACGGTTCTCCTTGGACGGTTTGGAGGTGAGAAGCGCGCGTATCTCCTGAAGGGAACGCACGATATCCCGCAGAAGGGCATCGTCGGCCCCGGCAAGAGAGGAAGGCCCGGCAGAAAGAACCTCGGCAAAGGAGGGCATGGCCTGGCCGGAAAGGACGCGGCGCGCGCCTTCAATGGTCATGCCCTGCTCGTGGAGCAGAGAACGTATCCTGCGCAGAAGCTCCATATCGCTTTCCGTATACAAGCGCTGGCCCTTGGGCGTGCGCACGGGCCTGAGGGCGGGGAATTCCCCCTCCCAGAAGCGGAGCACGCTGGTCTGAAGGTTGAGCGCACGGGCGGCCTCCCCGATGCGATACAACCTTCCCCCCTGCGGCTTCTTCCTGTGCATGTCCCTTTCCTTGGTCTGCGATCTGAAAAAATGGCACTGCAAATACTTCTGATCGATCACGGCTGCTCCACACATAGAAGAGAAACGGCTTGCGGACCGACATCTGCGTCCAGCACGATAGTCTACCTTTCCTGAAAAA
>NZ_DYZA01000128.1 GCF_020741395.1 Mailhella massiliensis
CCCGCGTCATAAAAATGGCCAGCAATGAAAACCCGCTGGGCGTATCTCCCAGGGTTCGCGAAGTCATGGAAAAGTGCGCTTCCCAGGCTTTCCGTTACCCGCAGTCCGGCAATCCCAGGCTGGTGAAGGCCCTGGCTTCCTTCTATGGCGTGGATGCGGGGCGCATTTTCGTGGGTAACGGCTCTGATGAGGTCATAGACCTCCTTTTCCGGGTGCGCGCTGTTCCCGGCGTACATAATGCCGTGGCGTTCCGGCCCTGCTTCGGCCTGTATCCCACGCAGGCGAAAATGGCGGGCGTAGAATTGCGTCAGGCTCCTCTGAAGTCCGACTTTTCCTTTGATTTTCCCGGTCTTCTGAAGCTGGTGGATGAAAACACCACTCTTGTCATTGTCACCTCGCCGGACAATCCTTCCGGCCGTGCAGCATCCGTAGAAGAGCTTGCCGCTCTAGCCGGAGCGCTTCCTCCCGCCTGCCTGCTGGTAGTGGATGAGGCGTACATTGAATTCGCGGGGGCGGAATACTCCCTGCTTTCCCGGCTTGAGAGCCTCCCCAACGTGGCTCTCATGCGCACGTTTTCCAAGGTTTACGGCCTGGCCGGCATGCGTATAGGCTATGCTATCCTCCCCCCTGCCATTGCAGACTATCTGTGGCGCGTGCGTCTGCCCTTCTCCCTCAACATTCTGGCCGAGGAAGCGGCCCTGGCTGCGTTGGACGACAGCGAGTTCCGGGAAAAGACCATAGAGCTTGTGAAGCGCGGCCGCGTACAGCTTACGGAAGAGCTGCGCACCATGGGATGCGAGGTGCTGCCCAGCCTTTCCAATTTTATCATGTTCCGGACTCCTGAAGGAGCTGTGGGCGTAAAGACCCTGCATGGCGAGCTTCTGCGCCGGGGGATCATTATCCGGGCCCTCGGCGGCTATCATCTGCCGGACTGGCTGCGGGTGAGCGTGGGGACCGATGAGGAGAACGAACTTTTCCTGCGTTATACGCGCGAGATACTGGGAGCCTGAACATGGCAAAAGATTCTTATGGGGTCATTACCATGGACGGACCTGCGGGCGTGGGGAAAAGTACGCTGGCGCGTCGCCTGGCCGCTGAACTGGGCATCGCCTATCTCGATACGGGGGCCATGTATCGTACCTTGGGCCTGCGCCTCGGAGCCGCTTCTGCCGATATGGATGAAGCGACCCTGCGTGCCCGCTGCCGGGAATACCGTTTCAGCCTGGAAGCACCGGAGCCGGGAGCTGCACCCGGGCTTTGCTGCAACGGGGTTCCTGTGGGCGAGGAAATCCGCACGGAAAAGGCCGGGAGGCTGGCTTCCCTGGTGGCACGTCTGCCTGTGCTTCGGGAAGAGCTGCAGCGCGCCCAGCGAGAGATAGGGGAGAATTGTTCGCTCGTGGCCGAAGGGCGTGATATGGGTACCCGGGTCTTTCCGGCGGCAAGGCATAAGTTTTTTCTCGACGCCCGCCCGGAAGTGCGTGCCCGGCGCCGCTATCTGGAGCTGGAAGCCAGGGGGACTCTGAATGGGGAGACACTGGAAGAGATACAGCGCGGCATTGAAGCGCGGGATGCACAGGACAGAGGCCGGGCTGTGGATCCCCTCCGTCCTGCGGAAGATGCCGTTATTGTGGATACTTCCGATCTGGATCTGGAAGGGGTGCTGCGCGTACTACTGGACGCTGTCATCATGAAGCAGGCTGAATTGCCTTCTGTTTTCCCCTCACCTGTGCACGCCAGCGTGCGTATGGTGCTTTCTCCCTCCGCGATTTCTCTTCTTCAGGATATGGCTGTGCGGGAGGCCGCCTTTCTCCATGCGAGGGAGGCTGGCCGCGCGGCTGCGAGCGCAGCGTCGTCTTCCCATTACGGGGTGGAGATTTCCTGCATCCTGCATGAAGACGGCCTTTTTGTGGCCGAGGCCGTGGCCGAGGAAGGGCCTCTGGCCAGGCTTCGCGCGCTTGCCGCCGCGCAGGCGGCGGCCGCAAGGTTAGCCGAGGAACTGCCTGAGGAAAATGTAGCTATTGAGGCCTCACTCCTGCCCCGGTAGAGGGATTGAGCAGATTTTATTGACAGGCTTCCCTGCAAAAGGCGTCGGAATTCTTGACGGGATCTCTGCGCGGAGCTTCTCCTCACGAAAGTGAAGAAGGCGGATGTTCGCTTGGGCCTGCGTTGGAAGGGGCGGAATCTTTCCGTCGGGGGAGAGGGAAAAAAGGGCGTCCGGGATACCCGGAAAAGCTTAGGGAGCATGCGATGAGTGAAGAGAAGGTCTTTCCGGCAGGGGAAGAGAGGATATACGCCGCAGGCAAGATCAACCTTTTTCTCTTCATCACGGGAAAGCTTCCGAGCGGTTACCATGAGTTGGAGACCCTGTTCATGCCTCTGCCCGGGCCGCAGGATATACTGGTGTTCAGGCCTGCTTCCCGCGATAGTGGGATTGCGGTGAGCTGCACGACGCCGGGCATAGACCTTGAGAAAAATACCCTTACCCGCGCTTACGGCTTGTATGTTGAGGCTACGGGCTTCGCCCCGGCCGTGGATGTGGAGCTTGTCAAGAAAATTCCGCACGGAGCGGGCCTCGGCGGCGGCAGCGCGGATGGCGCTCAGGTTCTCTTATGGCTCCAGCGTCATGCGCCTGAACCCTTGCCGGAAGAGAAGCTGCTGCCGATAGCCGCCCGAGTGGGGGCGGACGTACCCTTTTTTCTGAAGGGCGTGCCCTGCCTTGCGCAGGGCATCGGAGAGCGGCTTTTTCCGGTGGAAAGCGGCGTGAGAGGCATGAGCTGCGTCCTTGTCTGCCCTCATGTCCATGTCGATACGGCATGGGCTTACGCGGCATGGGATGCAGAAAGGGCGTCATTTTCCTTGACAGAGAAAACGAAGGCAGATAAAAATAACCGTTCAAGTTACCAGTCATTCTATGGCAGGAACGACTTTGAGCCTGTGGTTTTCGCGGCCCATCCTGAGTTGGCTGCATTAAAAATGCAACTATTACAGGAAGGTGCGGATATTGCAGGTATGAGTGGAAGCGGTTCGGCACTGTTCGGGCTTTTTCGTGATCCTGTGTGTGCGGCTCAAGGCGCCGCAGCTTTGCAAAAGGGGCAGGAAAAGGCTCAGGTGTTCGGCCCTTTCCTTTTCTGAGTCTTCCTGTCGGCTGGCAATGTTGGGGTGTCGCCAAGCGGTAAGGCAGCGGGTTTTGGGTCCGCTATTCGCAGGTTCGAATCCTGCCGCCCCAGCCATGTGTCGTTATGTTCCGGCTTCGCCTGGCGGCGGCGCCTCTGTAGCTTAGGTACTTTACTCAGGAAGGCATGTTCCTTATGTACGGCGACCTTAAAATTCTCACAGGTACGGCCAATCCTCAGCTGGCCATGGATATTTGCGACCACCTTGGCTGCGCCCTTACGCCTGCACTCTGCACGACCTTCAGCGACGGTGAGCTGCGCGTGGAAATCGGCGCCAGTGTGCGTGGGCATGACGTGTTCGTCATCCAGTCCACCTGTGCCCCGGCCAACAAGTCCCTTATGGAACTGTGCCTTATCCTCGATGCTCTAAAGCGTGCCAGTGCCGGCCGCATCACGGCTGTTATTCCCTATTTCGGCTACGCCCGCCAGGATCGTAAGGTCAGCCCCCGCGCTCCCATCAGCGCCAAGCTTGTTTCCGATTTTCTCACCGTGGCGGGCGCGCAGCGCATCGTGACGGTGGATCTGCACGCAGGTCAGATCCAGGGCTTTTTCAACTGCCCCGTGGATAATCTGTATGCCCGCCCCGTGCTCCTGAAGAAGCTCAGCGCGCTTTCCGGTGAAATAGTCATGGTGTCTCCCGACGCCGGCGGCGTGGAACGCGCCCGCTCCTTCGCCAAGAAGATGGACGCGAGCCTTGCCGTTATCGACAAGCGTCGCGACCGTCCCAACCAGGTGGCGGAAATGCATATTGTCGGCGATGTTGCGGGCAAGACTGCCGTGCTTGTGGACGACATGATCGACACCGCAGGCACCATCTGTACCGCCGCCAACATTCTCATGGAAGGTGGCGCCAAGGAAGTGTATGCCTGTGCGACCCATGCAGTACTTTCCGGCCCTGCCTGCGAGCGCCTCAATGATTCTCCTTTCAAGGAAATCATCGTAACCGACACCATTCCGCTCGGCGACCATGCCGCCCAGTGTGAAAAGCTCCGCGTGGCTTCCATCGCCGGAGTCCTGGCCAAGAGTATCCGCAATATTCACGACGGTTCTTCTGTCAGCGCCCTGTTCTGATTCAGGGGATTGAAGACGATATATCGCGCCGCACCCCGTTCGACGGGAGACGGCCCATAAGGAGAAAGCATCATGTCCGAACTGAAAACCCTTTCTGTGAAGAAGCGTACCGCTTTCGGCAAGGGCGCCAATCGCCGCCTTCGTACCGAAGCTCTGGTGCCCGGCGTCTACTACACCGCCGACGGCCAGAATATCGCCGTTCAGATGGCTGAACTGCCCCTCAGCAAGATTTACGAACAGGTGGGCCGCACCAATGTCTTCCAGCTTGAAATCGAAGACGAAAACGGTGTCAAGACCCTGCATCCCGTGTTCGTGTGGGACGCTCAGTATTCCCCTGTGAAGAATACTTTCACCCATGTCGACTTCTTCGGTGTGGATCTTGACAAGGAAATCAAGGTCAAGGTGCAGGTGGAATATGTGGGTACCCCCAAGGGTGTGAAGATGGGCGGCACCATGGAAACCTACCGCGACGAAGTGGTGCTTTCCGCCAAGCCCGCCGACATGCCCCGTAAGGTCAGCCTGGATGTTTCCGGTATGGAAATCAACCAGACCATTCGTGTTTCCAACATGCCTCTTCCCGAAGGCGTGAAGGCCGTGTACAAGTCTGACTTCACCATGGTCTCCGTCTTCATGGAAGGTGCTGAAGAAGCTCCCGCCGAATAATCGCGCGCAGGCTTTGCCTTTCCTGGGCCGGGACAGATTGCTGCCCCGGCCTTTTTTCTATGGATGCAGGGTGCGTGAAAAAGCGACTCTGCACGTCGGTATACGGCCGGAACTGCCCTTCTGCGTTGCGGAAAGCTCATTTTCTCCCTCTCCTTATCCCGGGCCTTTTCCGTGGGGATGGGCATCCGCCCTGTAAGGCGTGCCGTCCTCCCCGTATTCGGAGAGATGAGGAAGTTTCCGTGCGATTTTTGTCTCTCACCATCAATTTCCTCAAGGGGCAGGCATGTCCATCCATCCTTCCTCGGCGATTTCCGTTCTGGGTATAGATCCGGGGTCCAACATTACCGGCTGGGGGATTGTGCGCGAATGTTCCGGCAGGCTGGAGCTCGTGGCGAATGGCGTGCTGCGCGTCAAAGGTGATTCCTTTCCCGAGCGCCTTGCCTGCATCTACCATGGTCTGCACGGGATCATTGAAGAGTTCCATCCCGAAGAGGCGGGAGTGGAGCAGGTGTTCACGGCAAAGAACATCGCTTCCACCATCAAGCTGGCCCAGGCCAGAGGTGCAGCCATAGCGGCCTGCGCGTCCTTTCACCTTGCCGTACAGGATTATGAACCCACCCTGGTCAAAAAGACGCTGGTGGGCACAGGAAGGGCGGAAAAGGAGCAGGTGGCCTTCATGGTGGCGCGACTTCTGGGAAAAACGCATATCGAAGGCCCTCTGGACAGTACCGATGCCCTGGCCATTGCCGTGTGCCACCTCACGTTGCGTCGTTTTCGCAGGCTGGAAGGCCTGTCTTGAAAAGACCTGCCCGGCACGCAGGGTGTCCGGAGAGGGAAAAGCCGTGCCCGGGGGGGGGGACAAAAAACTAAAGCTGCTCAGATTTTTTTAATAAATACTCTTTTCTTCCCGGGAGAAGGTGAGCGATTTTTTTTGGAGTTCAAAAATTTTTCAGGCCTCCGGCAGCCCGCTTTCTCCTGAAAACGGAGAGTTCAAAAAAAAATACGTATTTTTCTGTTTTTTGAGAGAGATAGTAAGGATGAAAAAGCATAATATACTGTTTTTTATTGATAAAATAATAAAATGATATTATTGGCATAAAATTTGCATAACAATAAGTACATTCCTTTGGAAAACATCAACACCATTCGCCCGTCGGCTTCCCTCTCCGGCGGGCTTTTTTCTGCCCCTTCGGGCTTGTGTTCTGTGAAAAATGCGGGCACACTGCGCCAAAACCCTTTTGGAGGAAATGTTTATGAGTCTTTGTCCCTGTGGCTCCGGCCTTGAACTGGATGCCTGCTGTGGCCAGTATATTGAAGGAAAAGCCAAGGCTCCCACAGCCGAAGCCCTTATGCGTTCGCGCTACACGGCCCATTGTCTCGGCCGCTATCAATATCTGACGGATACCACGCACCCCCAGTTCCGCGAGGACGCCTCGGCCGATGAAATCAAGGAATGGTCGTCCATGATGACTTGGGAAGGGCTTGAAATCATAGAAACCGTTGAAGGCGGTGAGAACGACTCTACAGGCGAAGTGAAATTCAGCGCCCATTACAGCGTGCAGAACATGCCCCAGGAACTGCGTGAGGACGCCTTTTTCCGCAAGGAAGGCGACGAGTGGTTCTATGTGGAAGGCAATGTGTACGCCAAGCAGCCTGTTCGGCGTGAAACGCCGAAAGTAGGGCGCAACGATCCCTGCCCCTGCGGCAGCGGCAAGAAGTACAAAAAATGCTGTATGCCCCGCTGAGTGCGGAAGGCGGCCCCGAGGCGGCTGCGGAAAGACCTTGAGGCCGGAGGCGTCGGAGCTCTGGCGTGTCGAGATTACGAATGTTTCTTCGCGTCAGGGCAGGAAGTATTCCTTGCTCTTCAGCCGTGAAGAAAATGCGGAAAACGGAGAAAACCCTTGCGTTCCGGCGCAAAACACTGTAATAGGCTTTTCCGGCGGGCATTCCACGGAAAGTTTCGTTCATAGGGGGCGGCCCCTGTGAGAGTCTTTGCGGCCCGGGAAAAAAGAACCCTCGGCAGGGCTTGTCATTTCCCCCTATTTGTGGCAGGCTTCCAGAGCAGAAGGAACGACATTCTTTTTTCCTTTTTATGTATGTGAGCCTGTGTCTTGCGCAGGCAATTTTCCCCACAGTCCCAACATGTCCAAGGAGGACGCGCATGGCTGAAGTTTCTTTCCAGGGAAAGACCTTTGAAGTCGACGAAGACGGTTTCCTGCTTCGCTTCGAAGACTGGTGCCCTGAATGGCTGGAATTCGTGAAGGAATCCGAAGGTATTCCGGAACTCACCGCCGATCATCATAAGGTTATCGACTTCCTGCAGGATTACTACAAGAAGAATGGTATCGCCCCCATGGTGCGTATCATGTCCAAGAATACCGGCTATAAGCTGAAGGAAATCTACGAGCTGTTCCCCTCCGGCCCCGGTAAGGGCGCCTGCAAGATGGCCGGTCTGCCCAAGCCCACCGGCTGCGTGTAAGCCAGTACTTCTTGTGCTGACAGTATAAGAGCTTTAGGAAAAGGCGGAAGAGTTTTTCTTTCGCCTTTTTTCTACTTGCCTGTGGGGATAGCCTTTGATAGAGATGAAGGTATCCGATTTTGCCATAACATTTTTAAATGGAGGATTCCATGAAAGCATTTCGTCATGCGCTGTTTGCCGCGGCTATGGTGATGGGGATTGCCTCTGCCGCCCAGGCTGCGGATCTTGTCCGTAAGGTGGACAGCTTTGATCTTCTGGCCGACCAGTCCGGCTCCATGATGATGAAGTCCGAAGAATTCAAGATGACCAAGGCCGCCGCCGCCAAGCAGGTGCTCGCCGCCGTGAATGAAGCCATTCCCGATCTCGGCTACAAGGCTTCCCTGCACACCGTCGCTCCCGCCGGCAGCGTCGTTGCCTATGGTGACTGGGATCGTTCCGCCATGGCCGACGGTATTGCCTCTCTGCAGGATAACGGTCAGGTCTTCGGCCGTATGACCCCCATGGGCGACGGTTTTGCCGCCAACTCCGGTGATTATGCCGCCATGGCCCGTCCTACCGCCATTGTGCTCGCTTCCGACGGCGCCAACAACCTCGGCGTTGATCCCGTGGCTGAAGCCGCTGCCATTTATCAGGCTCAGCCCGGCATCTGCTTCCACGTCATTTCTTTTGCCGACACTGAAGAAGGTCAGGCTGTTCTCGACAAGATCGCCGGCCTGAATTCTTGCTCCGTATCCGTGAAGGGCGCCGACCTCATGGCTGATCAGAACGCCCTGAATCAGTTCGTGGCCGACGTGTTCTACACCGGCGCCGCTGAAGAAGCCCTGGTGCTCCATGGCGTCAACTTTGCCTTCGATTCCTATGCGCTCGACGCTAAGGCTCAGGGCATCCTCGACGAAGCCGCTGCTGTGCTCAAGGAAAAGAATGTGCATGTCACCCTGGAAGGCTGGACCGACTCCATCGGTACCGACGCCTACAACAAGGTTCTTTCCCAGAATCGTGCCAACGCTGTTAAGGCTTATCTTGTGGAACAGGGTGTTCCCGCTTCCAAGCTGACCGCTATCGGTATGGGCAAGTCCTTCAAGTATGACAACGCTACCGAAGAAGGCCGCTACCTGAATCGTCGCGTTGAGCTGCTTTTCAACTAATAACTGAGCCCGTATGACTGAGGGGCCCGGCAACACCGGGCCCCTTTCTGATTTTGTAAGCACGGAGTTTTCATTCATGTTTCGCAAGTGTTGGATGGGTGTAGTCCTGTGCGGTCTTCTGCTTTTGGATCCCTGCGCTTCCTTTGCAGCCAATGAATCCAAAATTCAGGCCGACCTCGACGCCTTTGTCAGCCAGTATATCACGAGCGCCAACAAGCGTATGACCGTCAATCGTGCGCGCCCGCAGGTGGTGAAGCGCGGCTCCAAGTACATCGCAACATTCACGGAGATCAACAAGCAGACGGCCAAGGCGCAGATGCGCAAGAGCAAGAGCAAGCATTTCGATTATGTGGCGACGCTCCGCTATGAGGAACTGACGTTCGAGAGCGTGGGCAATACCCACAAGGAAGCCGCCAACGGTGAATTCCGCTGCGTGAAGATCCGCAAGCTGACGGAACTTCCCCGCTATGTGAAAGGTAAGTGGGAAAACTGACATTCCGGAGGCGACACCTCCACTGTCAAACAACCGGCTTTTCCGACTTGATTCGGAGAAGCCGGTTGAGTTTTAAGGCCTCCAGGCAGTTGAGGGAGCGGAAGCGACCGAAACAGAAAAACACCCGCTTAGCGGGTGGAACTCAAAATGGTGATACCTGAAAAACACCTTTTCGATAAGACGGAGTTGTTCAGGCTTCCGTCCCCATCAAAA
>NZ_DYZA01000129.1 GCF_020741395.1 Mailhella massiliensis
TCCATTTCTCCCGTGGTATTCGGCTTTATTCGTTCAATATTGAAAAAAAAAGGATAGTCTCCCGTCTGGGAAAATTGGTCAGAATGATTCTTGTACGAAAAACAAGAGAAATTCTCACTTTAAAAACTGCAAAAGGCCCGGCATAAACCGGGCCTTGCTTTTTATGAGGTGCTTTCGTATGGTGCCGGGCATGGGCCTGCTTCCGCAAAGGAGGCGAAGGCTCAAATGGAGCAGCTTCTCATTGACCTGCTTGTCCAGATTCTGGCGGCGGTCATCGCGGCCCTTGTTATCCGTCGTATAGACCTTTAACAGGTTAGCCCCCGGAAGCTGCGACTTTCCGGGGGCTGGCAAATGTGTTTAGTACCCACTAAACGCGGAAGCTGGCCCATACACTGGGGCAGAGAGTGTTGACGCACTCCCTGCCCCTTCTTAATGAGCATTTTTCCTGATTTCGTCAAGCCGCACGATGTTTCCCCAGCTCCATATTCATGTGCTTCACGCGATCGCGTTCTTCGGCCCGCTTACCATCGTTGAAGCGCTCCAGTCCGCCCACCAGGTAGCCGGTGATTCGGCGGATACGCTCGAAGTGGACGCCCTGCCCTATAAGCTTTTCCATTACTCTGTCACCTCCTCCCACTGCCAGAGGCCTTCGGTACCAGGATCCCATACACATGCGGGCATATCAGCCTTGGCCAGCCAGAGCTTGCCGTCAAAGGTATAGTAGCTTCCATTCTTCACGTCCATGCCATGCAGATATGTATAGGGGCTCTCCTTCGTACCGTCCGGCTCGTCGCCGGTACCCGCGTCCACAGAAAGAGGCCTGTACACGGCAAGCATCCCCTCGGCGTTCGGCGGCTGGTGTTCCTGGGCAGTGACCTCCTGCACAACTTCATAGACCACGCCTTCATGTTCCAGACGGTATCCTGCGTTATAGGTCTGCCCGGCCTGCCAGGACTCGAATACATGAGCCTTAGCCATAACTGCGAACTCAGACGCAGAAAACGCAGACGTTTGGAGCGTAGCCGTGCGCATACGAGCATTGATGATGCTGTTTGCCTGCATCTGTGCCGCGGCAAGCTCTTACTTTTCAATATCCTCTGGCGTCTTAGCCGGCCGTTCCAGCAACGCACCTTCAGGCAGCGGCCCCAGTTCGGTGAGATACCGTGCCGGAGTCTGCCAAGTATCGCCGGGCAGCCAGTAAGCCGTTCCGGAGCCTTCCACGATAACGCCGCCCTTGTCCCTGGTCTGGCGGTGATCCTCCACCAGTTCCCAGGCTTCGCCCGTCCAACGTGCGGCCTGCTTTTCTCCGGTCTGCGGCGGCTGCTGAACCGTCGCCCCTATCACGTCAACAATGTCCTGCCCGTTAGGCCGTTTCTGGGCTTCCATTTCTCCGGTGAGCTCGCCGGTTTTCAGGTCATACCTATACAGCTTCATGACACTTCTCCTTTTTTCTACGTTTCGGCTGTATTCCCCTCTAAACCGCAAGCGTAAAGCCTGGGGCACTCCTGAGCAAACGATTTCAGGCGCACTGCAAGACCACCTCCGGCGGATGCCGTGGTGCCAACAGGCTCTTTTTCCGGAAGGTCAGATTTTCAGGCTGGCCACTACCGGTATGGCGTTGACCGCCTTAATTTTCAAAGCGTTGCTCACATGCTGATAGACGGATAGCAGCATAGTGTAGGTACTGTGCCCCATCAGTTCGGCAATGCTTTTTATATCGCCGCTTTCCGCCATGCTCAGAGTGGCGAAGGCGTGGCGCAGGTCATACGGCCGTACTTTTCGGGCAATGCCGGCCTTCCCCCTCAGTCTGCGCCATGTTTCGCTGATACGTTTTACCGGCTTGCCCCGGTAGTGAATGACGCTTGCACAGGCATTCCCGTCCCGCTTCCGCCATTCCCGGACCTTGGGAAGCAAGGCTTCATGAATGGGGACATATCGTGCGGAAATCGTCTTTGATTTGTAGGCGCACGGCATATAGATAACCCCCTCATCAAGCAGAATGTCATCCCACCGCAGCCGGAAAAGCTCACAGGGGCCGGGACGCGCCCCTGTGTAAAGCCCCAGAAGAATGATTCTCTGGATATGCTCAGGGGCATGCTTCAGGAGACGATCAATCTCCGGTATGGTGGGCGGCTCTATGCGTCGGGAAGGTGCGTGCGGCAGCTTCATGTTCCGTATGGGAGACTCCTTCAGAAAACCTTTGGCCACTGCCCAGTTACAGGCAGCACGAAGGACAGACAGACGGCGATTTATGGTACTCTGGCCAACATTCCGCCCCCGCTGAATTTCCGAAAATACGCGCACGTCATCGAGCGTAAGGCTGGCCGCCCTTCGGGCGCTGAAAAGCTCCAAGAGGGGCTTGATATGATAGCCGCTCGATGATCTTGTGGACTCCCTGATATCAGGACGTGCCAGGAACTCCCGGAAAAGCTCAGCTATGGTGATTGCCGGCGCATTCGCCCTGCTGCGTTTTCTCGCCCGTGTCATGAGCACCTTTTCCCTTTCATAAATCGCCAGCTGTGCTTCCTCAAAGGCAACCGCCTGCGCCTCTGATTCAAACCAGCGGGTACGAGGGGCTTTTGTCCACGGATTCTTCCATTCTACTTTCCACGGTTTACGCCTCCAGGGAAAATGCTTGATCATAACTGCTCCTGATAGTCGTTTTTTTTACCAACTATCAGGCATACC
>NZ_DYZA01000130.1 GCF_020741395.1 Mailhella massiliensis
TTGCTGAAGTCTTTCCTGGTCGCCGCAAGGCGCATACGCTCCACAACCACGGCCCGTACTTCCTCCGTATAGCCGATCTTCTCCTTCGCCGCCATGCGGGCGACAATCTCCCCCAGTTCCCCGGCGGTATAGTCGGGGAACTCGATCCTGTTTTTAAACCGGGAGCGAAGCCCCTCGTTACTGTCAAGAAATTCATCTATCTTATCAGGATAGCCAGCTATGACGACGGCCAGGGAATCCCTGTGCGCATCCATGAACCTGACAAGGCTGTCGATGAAGTTCTGCCCGAACGTATGTGTGGCGTACTGGTACGCTTCATCAAAAAAGAGCACACCTCCAAGGGCCTTCTGGAAAAGCTCCTCGGCATTGTTTTCCGTATCCCCCACATGGCGGCCGATGATATCCTTCGGTGAAGCGTCAATGCACCGCGGCGTCGGAAGATATCCCATGGCATGGTAGATACGGCCCATTTTTTTTGCGACCGTCGTTTTCCCGGTTCCCGGCCTGCCGGAAAAAACAAGATGCAGAGTCTGCTCGGAACTATTTCCCATGCGGCGGTTCAACTTCATAAGGTTCACCATGGACTCTATGTGCTCCCTGACCTCCCGCATGCCCACCATCTCGTCGAGCTCGTCGAGTATGGCGCCCATCCCGCCGTCCTGATGCGTTGCGCCTGTCGCTTCATAGTGATGATACGTCTCCGGCAGGTCGGCCCGTTCTAAAGGCTCAGTGTGCAGGTCCAGCCCGTCCCTCATGCAGCGATCCATCCACTGCTCATACAGCTGTTCGGAAAGATTGCGCATCTCTCCGGCATTTCCGAAATTCCTGTCCCGCTCCGCATACATTCCCCGGGCGACCTGCCGCAGGCAATCCGCCATGTCGGAAGACAGCTCCGGTATGGATGCCGCCTCAAGAAACTGCCGGAGGATGGAATAAAGCTCTTCCGCCGTATAGTCCTCAAAGGAAACAATTCTGGAAAACCTGCGCTCAAGCCCGGGGTTGGCCTTCAACAGACGCTGCATCTCATCGGGGTACCCGGCAAGCACGACCGCCAGCCGCCGGGAGTCGTTCTCCATCCTGGTCATCAGCGTGTTCAAGGCCTCGCGTGCAAAAGGATTTTCCTCATCTGCCAGCTGATAGGCCTCGTCAATGAAAAGGACGCCGTCCAGGGCTTCGTCAACGACCTGGTTCATACGCGGGCTTGTGCCCCCCACATGCTCGGACACGATATCCGCAAGGCTGGCGACCTCACGGACATGGCCCCGCTTCAGAAGCCCCAGCTCCCGGTACATCTCGCCGAGAAGACGGGCCACCGTAGTCTTCCCCGTACCGGGATTCCCCTGAAAAACCATGTGCAGGTGCGGAAAACTGCGCGTGCCCAGCTGCTGTTCCCCGCGGACACGGCGCTCGAATTTCTTTATGATCTCTTTAACGCCGCTCAGGCCGATAAGCTCATCCAGCCTTTCCACCGCACTCTTGTCGCTCAGGGCGGTCTCCAGCCATTTATTCTCTACGGCCGTCTTCCGGGTGATCTCATGATTCAAGAATTGGGAATGCCAGTCCCGCAGCAACAGGTTTCTCGCGGCAAAATATTCTGTCAGCCTGTCGATATCCTTCCAGTCATATCTGAGCTCTCCCTGAAGACGCATTCGCGTGACAAGACGCCGTATTTCCACGGCATCGGGAGCGCCGACATACAGGCATAGAGAAAACGGCGAATCTGTCGACAGGCCTTGTTTAATGCGCGCGTGCAGCGCCGGAAAGTTCTCTTTCAGGTGCGTATGCACTTCGCTCAGACTGTCCGCAGCATAGACCCAGCAGCAGAGGTTCCTGTTCGGTTCGACAAGCGTCATCCACTCATTGGCATAGCTGTAGAGCATCCTTCTGTTCTCAACATGCTGGAATACCCCCTCGGTATGCAGAAACACGACGGCCGTCAGCGGGCTTGATTCCTTCATGAAGGTGTTGAGTAAAGAAAAAGAACGCTCGTCGGAAATAGCCGTCGGCCGTTCCGCTTCAGGCGGAGCCTCTGCCGCGCGCCGCAACTGAGGTCGCCCCAGGACGCCGACCCTGCGCGGACTTTCCGTCCGGCGCGGCGATGAGGGCAGGCTCAAATCGCGCGAGCGGGCGTCATAAAAAAAGATACCCCGCTGCAGACTGTAGAAAATAATGCGCTCGTAGCCTTTTGCTCGAAGCGCATCGTACAGTGCCGTCGTGAAATTCTGGGCAACGTAGCCGGAACCGATGAACTCGTCGGTTATGCCTTTGCCATAGAATACCAGCGTGTTCCCGAGCTTTTTAGGCTCAAGCTGCCCGTCAATACGAGGGATATCCATCTATCATCCCTCAGTGCATCATGCCGTGGGGGGCCAGCTTTGAACGCGCCTCCTGAAAAGCCTGCCTTACTGCAGGATCCGCATTTTTTTTCTCATGGTCAGGAGCGATATCCAGTTGCAGGCTGCGGGTAAGCAGCGCGTTGATATCTTTCTGGCGAGCACGAAGCTGGCTTTCCGGAAGCTTCTCGGCGTCGTAGGAATGGATCTCCAGAGAGTTCCGAAAATGCTCGGGATCCGGGACAATACGTACGGCAATATGCGTTCTGTCGCGGCTGACGAAGTCCATCAGCAGAGCTTTACGTTCATCCAGTTCTTCAAAAACTGGCTCGGAAGCTCCATCAAGGACAAAGCCCTGCGTGCGGAAAGCCTCGCAAAGCTCCTCCCCCATTTCGCTTCTGATCTGGGACAGCAGCGCTGCAAGGCGCGCCTTACGGCAGAGCCCGCCGATCTCATCATGATACGCCTTCGATCTTTTCGTCAGCCAGTCCTCAAGGCCCTGCATATCCAAGGGGCAATCGGCGGAACGAAAATCCTCGGCCTCCCTGCGCAGCTGCGCTTCCAGCCCGGCAAGGCCTTCTTCCGTCCAGTGATCCGTATCCAGAAAGACTCCCTGGATCTCCTCTCCGTCAATCCCCACAGCGACAATCTTCCGATTGCTTTCAATCTCATCCAGAAGCTGCTCGGTACAGGCCCGGGCAAGAACGCGCAAATGCTCCCACATCCGGATGGTACTCTCCGCCTCTGCACGCAGATCACTCAGGCCGAAGGCTACCTCCCTCGCTTTCGGAAGGCTTGCCTGAAAAGCCCCTTGGTCAGCATCCTGCTGCACATTCTTCATGTCCCGGACAAAGGGCTCCAGGCGATGGGGAAAAAAGCGCTGGAACTGCGGGATATTCTCTATCGCCTCATACTGTCCCCGGGCATATTCCAGCCACCGCCGCGTCTGCTTCCCGGCATATTCCTGCGCCTTTTCCAGCTTCCCGACACGGTCGGACAAAACGCCCATGTTTCGCCTGCTTTCCTCCGTCAGCCGGCGTATTTCCTGCTGGAGATGATCTACGGAGTCCTTCATATTTCTCCTCAAATCCTCCAGTCCGGTTGTAAATTTGTTGTCCAAATCCGCAACGGTACTGCCCAGCGTATGTATCTCCCGTTGAAATTCGGCTTGTTGCCTAGCAAGCTCCTGTTGAAAAATCCTTTCATGATCAGCTATTTCTTTTCCAAGATCATCCATCTTAAAATTCATTGCGCTGATTCTGGATTCTGCTTGGCGAGATATCTGATCACA
>NZ_DYZA01000131.1 GCF_020741395.1 Mailhella massiliensis
TTGACGGGACCGCCGACCCGCAGGGGCGCGCGTCCGGCGTGGGTGAGTATGGTGGAATCCTTCATGCTTCATTCCTTCGGGAATGTCCGGCAGATGCCTGCTCGGGAGCTTTCAAGGTGTCGGGAAGAGTGCGGAAAAGGGGGCGCTGTACGGGCGCGGAGCGCCTGGGCAGGAGAGGACGAACCGGCAAGCGCGCCCTGGAGAGCCGTGAATTTCCTCATCCCGGGAGAAGAGGACCTTCTCCCATGCCTTCCGCGGCGTGTTTGCGGGCGAAGATCAGTTTCCCTTGGCGGGCGGAGTGACGAGAAGGGGCAGGGAACCGTTCCCGGAGGGAGCGGCCTTCTGCGCCGGAGGCATGACGAGGGGCATGCCTTCTTTCTGTGCGGCGGCCTGATCGCCCGCTCCGCGCATGGCCTTCATCATGCCTTCCATGTCGGGCATGCTCGCGGAAGCGCCGTGCCCGGCGGAAAAGTTTTTCCACTCCTCAAGGCAGATGCCGCCGTTGTGATCGGTGTCGATGGTGTCGAAGGCATTGCGGTTGAGATTGGGCCTTGCGGCGGAAAGTTCCTCCCTGGTGAGCACTCCGTCCTTGTCGGCATCCATGGCATGGAAGCGTTCCACAGGGTCGGCGGAGCGGGCGGGAGAGCCTCCCTGCATGCCGGGCATGGCAAGGGCCTGCAGGGGAAGGGAAAGGGCGAAGGCAAGGGCCGCAGCCCGGAAAACAGCAATATTCATGGAATGTACCTCTCATGGGATTGAAAGCGCAGCATGACACGAGCGGGGGGCAAGTGCAAGCATGATTCTCGGCCTGCCTCCGTGCCTTGCCATTCCCTTTGTTCTGATACAATATCCGCAGGGAGGCTGTATGATACGCCCTTTTTGCACCGACGATACAAACGCCGTCATCCGGCTGTGGCTGGAGGCTTCCTGCGAAGCTCATGCCTTTATGCCCCCTTCGTACTGGGAGGCGGCGGCCGAGGACATGCGCGAGCTGTACCTCCCCATGAGCGATGAAATCGTCGTGCATGTCGACGATGCGACAGGTGAGGTGGACGCGTTCTTCGCTTTTGTGGATACTTTTCTTGCCGCGCTTTTCGTGGCTCCCCATGCCCAGGGCAGGGGGCTCGGAAGCCGCCTGCTCCGCATCGCAAGGCGTATGCATCCCGATCTTTCCCTGTGCGTGTACAAGGAGAACGCCCGCGCCGTGGCTTTTTATCAAAAGCATGGCCTTTCGATACTGGGGCGGAGGGTGGAAGAGAAAACCGGGCGGGATGAGCTTCTCATGGGGCTTGCCCCGGCCGGGGAAGAGGCCCGTGCCTGAGCGGGTGTGATTAACCTTAAAGAACTGGTTCAGGTTTCCTATGGAATATCATCTGGAGAAAGGGGAAGGCGGAGCATGTCGCCTTTCCTGCGTGTTTTCTGCGGACGAAGTAGGAGCGGAATGGAAAAAGGCCGCCGCGCCCTTTGCGTCTTCCTTCCGCATGGCGGGCTTCCGGCCGGGCAAGGCTCCGCTGGAAGTGCTGGAGCGTCAGTTCGGGGGGCGGATTTCCGAAGAAGCCGCCGATGCGCTGATCGGACGCGGCGTGAGGAAGGCCCTTGCGGCGGAAGGCCTGCTGCCCGTCACCTCCTTTGTTTATGAAGGGGGAAACGCTCTGCGCGGGCGGGAATTTCGTTTCAGCGTGAGTTTCGGGTATCTTCCTGAAGGGGAAGAGCCGGATTTTTCTTCCCTCTCAGTGAAGGAAAAGGTTCCTGCGGCCGACGCTGAACAGGATGCCGCAGCTTTGCGCGACATGCTCGGCCGCATTGCCGAAAGGGTGCCCGTGCAAGAAGGCCGCCCTCAGGATGGCGATATCGTGCAGGCAGAGGTGACGGGCCGCATGGACGGCCGCATCCTGCCCGGTATGAACACCGGCCCCTGTCGCATGCGTCTCATGCCTCTTCGCCCGGGAGAGAAGGCCCCGGATCTGGATCCGGTGGTGCGCTCGCTGAACGTGGGGGAAACCGGCGCCGGTACGACGGTGTGCCCGGACAATTATCCCGATCCTTCCCTGCGGGGCAGGGACATAGAGCTTACCGTGAGCCTTCGCGCCGTGGAAAGGGAGATTCTCCCTCCGCTCACGGAGGAAACGGCGCGCCGCCTTGGTTTTGGCGGTGTAGAAGCACTGAAGGCTGCGGCCCATGGACTGGCCTTGGAGCGGAGCCGGGCGCGAGCCCGCATGGAGGCGAAGCGTGAGCTTGCGGCGCTCCTGGAAGCGTGGGAGGGGGTTGAGCCCCCCGCCGTTCTTGTAGAACATGGCCGCCGCGAGGCCCTGCGCCGCTCCCGCCAGTATTTGCAGAGCCGGTACGATTCGCCGGACAGATTGAAGGAAATTCTCGCCATCATGAAGGAGGAAGCTGAGCAGGCGGCTCGGAAAAAGGCCGTAAGGCGCACGCTTCTGCTTCTTTGGGCGCGCGGGGAAGGGCTTGACATTCGTGAGGCCGAGCTTGACAAAGTGCTTGCCGGTCGCGCCGCCGCGCAGAAGAGTGATCCCGCCTCCTACCGGAGCAGCCTTGTCCGCGG
>NZ_DYZA01000132.1 GCF_020741395.1 Mailhella massiliensis
CGAGCAGGCAGCCCGCAAGCATGACGCCCGAGACCATGAGCCACACGCTCACGGCAAGAAAGGCATGGGAAGCGCCGAGAGCGCGCAGAAGGGCCAGGGACTTCACGCGCATGGCCACGGCAAAGAAGCCCGAAACCAGCGCCGCGGCAAGGGCGGCCGCCTGCGCGGCGAAGGTGAGCATGAGCATGACGCGCTGCACCTCTTCCAGCGTGCCGAAAAGCCGGGTGAGCACTTCGCCGGAAAAAACAGCCTGCGTATCCCGGCCGTTCAGAGCCGCGCGCAGGCGGTAGGCGTCGGCCACGGTGACGGGCTTGACCACCACGGCGGAACAGCGGCCCTCTCCCGCGCCGTGCATCTTCCACAAAGCCTCTATGGGCACGACAATGGCCCTGTCCCAGGGGGTGCCGGTGGCGGGCATTTTCCCCACCACACGGAAGGGATGATCATGGGCATGGGAGGAGCCGCCCTCGTCGAGCGCCGCCTCGGCCACACTGCCGTGGCTCGGCATGAAGCTGTCCCCCTCCTTGAGGGGCACGCCCGCCCCTACCACGGCCTCGCCGGGGGTGAGGAACATACGGCCGGAGGCAAGGGGCCTTCTACCGCCCAGGTTGACCAGCTCGGAGGAAGTACCCGCGATGGGGTAATTACGCCAGCGGTCGCCGAAGGCCAGCGGCGCGGCCCAGCGGATGCCGCCGTGGGCCTTCACTTCCTCAAGCGTGCCCGCAGGCAGCAGGGAAAGGGCTTCCGGCCGGAGATACACCGTGCCGAGCACCAGATCCACGGCGCTGCCCTTCGCCCCCACCACAAGGTCGAAGGCGTCGGCGGAAGAGGCCATGCCGGAGCGTATGGCGCGCTCCATGAGGGATACGGCGGGGCTGAGGCTCCCGGCAAGGGCCAGCACCAGGGCAAGGGCCAGCGCACCGCCCCAGGAGCGGCGGAATTCGCCGCGAAGGAAAAGAAAAGGATTCATAACGCTCCAGAACTCCATGAAAAAGCCCTGCGCCGCGCCGCCCCTTCCCGGAAGCGTCGCTTTTTCGCGGGATGCGGAAGTCATTTGACCTTGAGTTCGCCTTCCTGCACGGGGAAAAGGCGGCCGCGCTCCAGAAAAAAGCGCTGATCCATCCTGCCGTGCATGGCCCGCTCATGCGTCACCACAAGAAGGGTGCAGCCTTCCGAGCGGGCCAGATCCACCATCTCATCGGTAACAAGCTGCGCGTTGCCCCTGTCCAGGCTGGCCGTGGGCTCGTCGGCCAGAAGCACCGAAGGCCGGAGCAGCACGGCCCGCGCCATGGCCACGCGCTGCTGCTCCCCACGGGAAAACACGCCCGCCGCCGCCCCGAGATTGCGTATGCCGAGCCGCCGCAGGAGGCTGTGCGCCCGGATCAGAATATCCTCCGGCACGCCGAAACGGCGGAAGGTGACGGGCAAAAGCACGTTCTCCAGGGCCGAAAGCCGGGGAAAAAGCTGAAAATCCTGAAAAATCATGCCCACATGCCGCCCGCGCCACACGTCCCTTTCCCTCTCGGGCATGGACGAAAGCTCCTCCCTGCCCCAGCGGATCTCACAGCCTTTTTCCCTGTCGGGCAGCACAAGCCCGCAAAGGAGATGGAGCAGGGTTGTCTTGCCGGAGCCGGAATCGCCGTACAGGCCCGCCAGCGTGCCGCCGGGAAGATGAAATTCCGGGATATCCAGCACAAGGCGCGTGCCTTTGCCGTCCTTCACGCTGTAGCGGACATTCTTCAGGGTAAGGGCGTTGTCCATGCTTGCCTCACAGGGTATGGAAGGTGGCGTCTCTCAGGCGCATCTGGCTCACGAAGCCGGTATCCTCATCCGTCCAGGAGCCGACTTCCAGCATCCCCTCCACCTCTATGACCGCGTTGTTCTGCACGAAGCGCTGCTTTTCGGAGAGGTAGACCACCAGGATGTTGTCCGGCCAGTCCGCATCGGACTGGCAGAAGGGGCACAGGGCCACGGGCTCCCGGGTGAGGACGAAGAAATCCGCGTCCGCCTTCAGCGGCGGGGCCATGAAGCCGCGGATGATCACGCGCTCCCCCTTCAGGGAGAGCACCTTGTCGGAAAAGCGCAGGCCGAGCGCCCCGCCCCCGCTGTAAAGTTCGTCGAAGTTCAGGCGTTTGTCCGCCCCGGCCTGTGCGCCCGGCGCGCCGAGCAGAAGGCAAAGCAGGAGAGTCAGCCAGATTTTCATGTCGCTTCCCGTGGAAAAAAGACTCGTGCGGGCGCCCCGCCCATGCGGGACGCCCTGTCCGGAGAGGCGGAGCGAATTCCCCCGCCCTGCCGCCTACCTGCCGAGGGCCAGGGCCTCGGCCATGATGCGGAAAATTTCCGTGCTGTTCATGAAGCCGCGTATCTGTTCGGCATTGGGGCCTCTCGCACCCACCACAAGGTCGTCTATGGCGTGCACGCCGGTGGATTCCGTGCGGGGAAGGTTGCCGGGCACGAACTGCGCCCCGGGAATGTCCTTGTAGGCCGCGTTGGCGATGTAGTGGCCGTTCTCATCCTTCACCGCAGGGACAAAGGGGCCGTCGACCTTGGGGCGGTAAGTTTCGTAATGATCCGGGTAGTTGCCGATGAAGGCGGCGAGGCGCTTTTTCACATTCACGTCGTCGGGGTAGCCGTCGCCGTCGGCATCCTTGTAGTCGGGATAACCGGCGGCCGCGTAGATGCCCACCTTGTCGCGCATGAGCTCGCCGGGCAGGGTGTCGTCCACGGTGCCGATGATGCTGAGGGCATGGGTGTGGTCGCCGGTGACGATGAGAAGCGTGTCGGGGTTGGCGTCGCAGAATGCCTGGGCCTTGGCCACCACCTTGTCGAACATGATGGTGTCGTAAATGGCGCGCTCCCAGTCCAGCGGATGCGAATACTTGTCCACGAGCCCCGCTTCCAGCATGAGGAAGAAGCCTTCGGGATTTTTGGAGAGCACCTTGAGGGCGGCGTCCATGGAGTCCGTGAGGTCGGGCTGGTCCGGGAACTTGGATACCGTGCCCTTCTTGAGCTGCTTTCTGTCCAGCGCGCCGTCGAGGTTGCCGGTATGGAAGAGGCCGAGCAGCCGGTCGGGCGTCTTTTCCATCACCTCCAGAAGCTCGGTGCGCGTGGTGGCGAGGCTGTAGCCCGCCTTGCGGAAGTCTTCCACATAGTCCTTCTCGTCCTTGCGCTTGGAGCCGGGCACCGTGCGGGGCAGGAAATAGGCGGAACCGCCGCCGATGAGCACTTCAGGGCGGATATCGGCGAACATGCCCACAATGGCAGCCTTTTCCGAACGCTTGCGCGTGTGGGAGACCACAGCGGCAGGGGTGGCATCCTCAATTTCCGCATCGGAGACGATGCCTATGGACTTCTTCGTCTTGCGGCGCAGAAGCTCGGCTATGGTCTCCTGGCGCGGGTCGTCAAAGGGGTCCTTGGTGCGGTCGGCATACACGCCTATGGCGTTCACGCTGGACTTGTGGCCCGTCATGTAGGCGGAAGCGGTGTTGGCCGAGTCTGCGGCGATGGAATCCACGCTGCAGGTACCGAGCATGCCGGTATGGGGCAGCGTATCCATGGAGAGATACCCGTTGTACATGCCGTTGGTCACGCCCTTGGAGAGCAGGCGGGCGCCCGTCCGGTGGCCCATGCTCAGGCCGTCCGCAATGAGCAGGATCACGTTCTTCGCCTTCGGCGTATCCGGCGTGCCGTACACGTCCCACCCGGCCCGGGCCTCCTCCCTGCCGTCTTTCGCGCTCACGGTGTACTTGCCGGGCTTCAGGGTCACGTTGCGCAGAATAACGGCCGAGCCCTTGCCTTCCTCGTTTTTAATGAACTCGGGCTTTGCCCCGAACACGTCGGCCGCACTTTTGCCGTTGATGCGCACGTCCGCCTCGGAGGCGCTTATCTCCCTGTCGAATTCCACCTTGAAGTCGAACTTCGCGCCGCCCAGGAAGCGGGCGGTGTCCACGGGGTAGATTGCGGGCGCGCCCTGCGCCGTGGCCGAAAAAAGCGCCATGCCGAGGCACAGCGGGGCTATTGCGGTTATCTTCATCATATTCCTCCACAAGTTGTTTTCCATGCGGGCACTATGGCCGAAGCCCGTGTCGCATCTGTGAAGGCATGATGATTTCTTCATGAAGAAAGAAGACGCTCATGTGACAGGGCGCCGCCCCCGGGCGTCTTTCCCGCGGCGCGCAGGCCCCGGAAAGCGCGCCGCACAATATCATGCAGCCATTCCCGTTGAGCAAAGCCCCAAGCTTGTCGTACCTTGAAGGCAATTCCGGGAGGATGCCATGCACAAGAAAAAGCGCCGCCCCCGGATCCTTGCCCGGCGCGGGGGAGGAAGCTCCGCCTGCGCCGTCAGGATTCTTCGCTTTTTCTCTCCGCCGAAAAAGGCTCAATGGGGCCGAAGCGCCCTTCATATTCCTGAAGGGTGCGGATAAGCGTGGCGGCCAGGCGCTTCGCGCCCTGCGGCGTCATGGCTATGCGGTCCTGCATTTCCACCACCAGATTGCCGGCAAGCGCCGCGTCGGACGAAGGTTCCATGCGGCTTACCCCGCAGTTCAGAAAAAATTCCCCTTCCCCGTAGCGCACCTGAAAGGCGTTGGCATAGGAGGTACGGATGCCTGCCGACTCCACATGCAGGCCGATTTTCTGCTCTTCAGACATAACTGCTCCTCAATGACGTTTCCGATGTTTTCCGCCCTCTTCAGGCGGGCCTGAAGAACAGGGCAGCCGCCCCGGAAAAGCCCGCGGGTGCGGGGAAGCCCGGCTTCCTGCCTGCAAAGGGCAAAGGAAAGGCCGCGGCCTCTGCCGGAGCGTTCCGCGCAGGCCCTGAGGCCTGCACCGCGGAAAGCCGGGCGGACGCCCGGGCCCCGCTTTCCCCTGCCGGGAGGGCCGTCAGCGCCTGCCCTTTTTCTTTTCTTCTTTATTATCTTTATTAATGGTGACGGTGGGCAGGTCGGCAAATTTCACCTTGCGCCTGTTCACCTGAGAAAGGATGGCGTTGGTGTAATCGGCCTTGTCCCAGTCTCCGGCAATCACCATGCTCCGGGAAACGACCAGCAATACGCCGTTCTTTTTCCGCCACTTCTCCACTTCCTCCACCACCACGTCCTGCACCGCGCGCATGGCGGCCTGACGCTCCACGTCCATCTGCCGGTTCAGCACGGCAAGGCCCTGGGCGTAGATCCTGTTCCTTTCCGCCTCGGCCTCTTTCGCATGGGCCTTCTTCAGGTCTTCAAAGCCCTTCTGGAGCACCTGCTGCACTTTTTTGAGGTGCTCCTCGGCCTGCTTCCCCGGCGTGGATTCCACCATGAGGCGCTGCATGTCCACCGAAACCACCTCAGGTGCTCTGGCTTCCAGGATTCCGACGGAGGAAAAAAGGACGGCCACGGCCACGACAAAAGAAAAAAAGGACTTTCCGCGCATCATACTCTCCTGCATGGGGAAAACACTCCCGCAGACACGCCTCCCGGCAAAATGCAGGCAGGCTCATCCCAGAAAGACTCTTCTTCTGCTCTACACGAGGACTGCCTGCGCCGCAAGGAAGAACGAAAAAAGAATAAAAAAAGCCGTTCCGTTGAGGAAAAAAGCTCCCCGGTATGGCCGGGGCCCGGCGCTGCCGGGCAGGAGGAAATCCCCCTTCCGGACGCCTGCACAAACTTCCCTGCCGACCGGCTCCCAGGTTCCCCGGGGGCTCCTGAAATCGGGAGCCTCCCGGCAGGGAACACAGGTCCTGCCCGGAGACGCAAAAGGGGCATCCCTTCCGGGATGCCCCCACAATTCACACAGAGCCCCACGGCCGCGCCCTGCCGGAAAAACGACGGGCCGCGGCGCAAGGGATCTTTTTCAGCGCCTGGCGATTCGGATGCGCTCTATGGCCCTCGCAAGGGCCAGTTCGGCGCGGGTCACGTCCGTATCGGGCTGCGGATCGGCAAGGCGCGCTTCCGCGCGGGCCTTGGCCTGCTCCGCCCTGTCCACGTCTATGTCGGCGGCCAGTTCGGCGGCTTCCGCCAGAATGGTCACCTTGTTGTCCGCGACCTGGGCAAAGCCGCCGGATACGAAAACCCAGCCTGTGACGCCTCCCTTACGGTAGTACAGGTCACCGATCCTCAATGCGGAAAGCATGGCCGCATGGCCGGGCATGACGCCGAATTCGCCGTCCACACCGCTTGCGCCCACATAGTCCACTTCTTCCTGAAGCACGACCTTGTCGGGAGTGACGATATCAAGACGAAGACCTTCCATAGCGGTCTCCTCTTATGCCTGCTGACGCTTGTTGTACTTTTCAATGGCCATGTCGATGCTGCCCACGTTGAACACGTCCGTCTCGGAGAGATAGTCGTATTCGCCTTCAAGCAGCCCCTTGAAGCCCTTGATGGTGTCTTCCAGTTTCACATACACGCCGGGAATACCGGAGAACACTTCCGCCACATGGAAGGGCTGGGAAAGGAAGCGCTGGATGCGGCGGGCGCGGGCCACAGTCATCTTGTCCTCGTCGGAAAGTTCGTCCATACCGAGGATGGCGATGATATCCTGGAGATCCTTGTACTTCTGCAGCACCTGCTGGACACGGCGGGCCACGGAATAGTGTTCCGTGCCGACCACGTTCGGGTCGAGGATGCGGGAGGTGGAGTCAAGCGGATCCACGGCCGGGTAGATGCCCAGCTCGGCAATGGAACGGTTGAGCACCAGCGTGCCGTCCAGGTGGGCGAAGGTGGTGGCGGGAGCCGGGTCGGTAAGGTCGTCGGCGGGAACGTACACGGCCTGCACGGAGGTGATGGAACCTGCGGAGGTGGAAGTGATGCGTTCCTGGAGGCCGCCGAGGTCGGTGCCCAGGGTGGGCTGATAGCCCACGGCCGAAGGCATGCGGCCCAGAAGCGCAGACACTTCTGAACCGGCCTGGGTGAAGCGGAAGATGTTGTCGATGAAGAGCAGCACGTCCTGATGTTCTTCATCGCGGAAGTACTCGGCGCAGGCAAGGGCGGTGAGGGCCACGCGGGCACGGGCTCCCGGGGGCTCGTTCATCTGGCCGTAGACAAGCACGGCGCGCTCCAGAACCCCGGCTTCCTTGAGTTCACCGTAGAGGTCGTTGCCCTCACGGGTGCGCTCGCCTACGCCCGCGAACACGGAGTTGCCGCCGTGCTGCTTGGCGATGTTGTTGATCATCTCCATGAGGATAACGGTCTTGCCCACGCCTGCGCCGCCGAAGAGGCCGATCTTGCCGCCCTTGGGGAAGGGAATGAGCAGGTCCACGACCTTGATGCCGGTTTCCAGAAGTTCCACCTTGGTGTTCAGGTCGGTGAACGCCGGGGCAGGACGATGGATGGGGAAGTACTTGTCCGTCTCAATGGGGCCGAGGCCGTCCACAGGCTTGCCCACCACGTTCAGGATGCGGCCGATAGCAGCCTTGCCCACAGGCGTCATGATGGGCTTGCCGGTGTCCACCGCTTCCATGCCGCGAACCAGGCCGTCGGTGCTGTCCATGGCGATGGTGCGCACCACGTTGTTGCCGAGGTGCTGGGCCACTTCGCAGACAAGATCCGTGGCGTTGGGGTTGTTGACATTATTGATCTCAAGCGCGTTGAGGATGTTCGGCAGCTTCCCTTCCGGGAAAGCCACGTCCACAACAGCGCCGATGACCTGTACAATATGGCCTTTGTTTGCTGTCATGCCCTAGTGCTCCTACTGGCTTTGCTGCGCATTTGCGCCGCCAACGATATCGATGAGTTCGTTGGTGATGGCAGCCTGACGGGTCTTGTTGTAAAGAAGCGTCAGAGAATTGGTCAGTTCGTCGCAGTTGCGCGTGGCGTTGTCCATGGAGGCCATGCGCGCTGCGTTCTCACTGGCGGAGTTGTCGAGAAGTCCGCGATAGATCTGAACATTCACATAGCGGGGCAAGAGTTCCGCAAGCAGCGTTCCGACTTCGGGCTCATACAGGCACTCCGCGGCCGGGGCTTCCTCATCTCCGCCTTTTGCGGAGGAGATCACGGGCAGAAGCGCCATGGTCGTGGGTATCTGACGGGTCATGCCCGCGAACTGGCTGTACACGAGATACACTTCGTCGGCCTCGCCGCTTTCATAAAGCTGCGCCACCTTCCCGCCCAGCCGGACCGCCAGACGGAAATCGAAGGAACCCATGACGTCGCCGTACGATTCTATGGTCTCGAACTCGGTCTTCCGCACCGCGTCACGGCCCTTGCGGCCCACGCAGATGAACCGGACGGCAAGGCCTTCGCCGGCCCGGGCCCGGGCCAGCTCAAGCGCCGTCGATATCAGATTGACGTTGAAGCCCCCGCACAGGCCCCTGTCGGAAGTGAGCAGGATGATCACCGCCGAAGAGACCTTCTTGTGAACCTGAAGCAGCGGATGGGCCGCCTCTTCCGTTCTGGCGGCAAGGTCGCCCAGCATCTCGCCGAACTTTTCCGCGTAGGGGCGGAAACGCTCGATGCGGTTCTGGGCGCCGCGCAGCTTCGCCGAGGCGACCATGCCCATGGCCCTCGTGATCTGCTTGGTCTTGCCGACGCCAGCTATCTGGAGTTTTACATCTTTCAACGAAGGCATGAGTTACCCCCGCGCCTTGAAGGATACCTTGAACTCTTTGATGGCCGCGGAAAGACGGGCTTCGAGATCTTCATCCAGCTTCTTGCGATCGCGGATATCGGCGAGGATATCGGGCTGCTCGGTGCGAAGCATCTCCAGCAGGCCGGCTTCAAAGGGAAGCACGTCCTTCACCTCGATATCATCCAGGAAGCCGCGGGAAGCGGAGAAGATGGAGGCCACCTGCTCTTCCGTGGGCATGGGATGATACTGAGGCTGCTTGAGCAGTTCCGTCATGCGGGCGCCGCGGTCGAGAATGGCCTTGGTGTCCTTGTCCAGGTCGGAACCGAACTGGGCGAAGGCCGCCATTTCGCGGTAATGGGCGAGGTCGAGACGGAGAGAACCGGCCACCTGCTTCATGGCCTTGATCTGCGCCGCGCCGCCCACGCGGGATACGGAGATACCCACGTTGATTGCCGGGCGGATACCGGCGTTGAACAGGTTCGTTTCCAGGAATACCTGACCGTCGGTGATGGAAATCACGTTGGTAGGAATGTAGGCGGAAACGTCGCCGGCCTGCGTTTCAATGACGGGCAGGGCCGTCAGGGAACCCGCGCCGAGATCATCGCTGAGCTTGGCCGCGCGTTCCAGCAGGCGGGAGTGCAGGTAGAACACGTCGCCGGGGAAGGCTTCACGTCCCGGAGGACGACGGAGCAGCAGGGACATCTGGCGATAGGCCACGGCCTGCTTGGAAAGGTCGTCGTAGATAATGAGGGCGTGTTCGCCGTTGTCGCGGTAGAACTCCGCCATGGTGCAGCCGGAATAGGCCGCGATGTACTGCAACGGCGCGGACTCCGAGGCGGAAGCGGAGATGATGGTGGTGTATTCCATGGCGCCGTGCTGGCGCAGCGTCTCCGCCACCAGGGCCACCGTGGATTTCTTCTGGCCTATGGCCACATAGAAGCAGTGCACGCCCGTGCCCTTCTGGGCAAGGATTGCGTCCACGCAGATAGCCGTCTTGCCCACCTGGCGGTCGCCGATGATGAGCTCGCGCTGTCCGCGGCCGATGGGCGTAATGGCGTCAATGGCCTTGATGCCCGTGACCATGGGCTCGTGCACGCTCTTGCGCTGCATGATGCCGGGAGCTTTAAGCTCCACGGGACGGATTTCCGTGCTTTCCACCGGTCCCAGGCCGTCCAGAGGCTGGCCCAGGGGGTTCAGCACGCGACCCGCCACGGCGGAACCTACGGGCACGGAGAAAATCCGGCCGGTACGCCTGACGGGATCGCCTTCCTTGATCTCGGTATCGTCGCCGAGCAGCGCGACACCGACGTTGTCTTCTTCGAGGTTGAGCACCATGCCCATGAGCCCGCCGGGAAACTCCAGCAGTTCCATGGACATGGCATTCCGCACGCCGTACACGCGGGCGATGCCGTCGCCCACATACATGACGGTGCCAGTCTCGCTCATTTCCACGTGCTGGTCGTAGTTGCGGATCTGCTCCTCGATGATCTTTCCGATCTCTTCAGCCTTGATGTGCATGGCCTACTCACCCCTCTTGATGGATTCCCTGAGGTTGTCGAGCTGCGCGCGCAGGCTCGCGTCGTACACCTTGTCCCCCACGCGGAAGACAACGCCTCCGATGATTGCCGGGTCCACGACGTAGTCAAGCTCAAGCTTGCGCTCTGTCTGCGATTCCAACTTCGTTCTGATGCTGTTCCTGCGCTCTTCATCCAGCTCAACGGCCGTGGTGACGACGCCGCGTGAAATGCCGCGCTCCTCGTCCAGCATGGCCGAAAAATCCGCCGCAATGGCGGGAATGAGCGACAGCCGGCCCTTGTCGGCCAGAAGCGCACAGAAACGCTGTTCCACAGCGCCGCCGCCCGCCACATCCAGCAGGGACAGCGCCACTTTCTTCTTCTCTTCCGTGGAGAGGACGGGGTTGCGGAAGGCTTCCGCCAGCCGGGGAGTCTTTTCCACCGCCTCGCCCAGGGCACTAAGAGACGCTCCATAGCGTTCCAATTCCGCTATGCCCGCTTCCTTCCCCAGGGAAAAGAGAGCTGCGGCATAGCGCCGGGAAACGACATTGCCGATCACTGCAGCACCACCTTGGTCAACGATTTGTCGATCAGTTTCTGATGCGTTTTGGCATCCAGCCCGCCGAGAAGACTTTTCTCCACTTCCGCAACGATGGTTTCCGCCATGCGTTCGCGAATGGCTTCAAGCTCGGCCTTGCCTTCCTGTTCCGCGGCAAGGACTGCCTGCTCCACAATGTGGGCGGCCTCCTTCTCTGCTTCGGCCAGAATGGAAGCTCTGATGCGTTCGGCCTGAGCGCGGCCTTCTTCAAGGAGCTTCGTACATTCTGCGTCCACGTCGGCTATCCGGCGTTCCACCTCCGCCAGATTCGCTTCCGCTTCCGCCTTGCGCCTGGCCAGGTCGTCCATCTCCCGGACAATCCCTTCGCGGCGGTCTGTGAAAAACTTTCTGATGATCTTGCTCGCCGCGTACCAGATGATGCCCACGAATATGGCGCCGTTGATCACGCGGAGCAGAAAATCGCCCCAGGGCAGGGAATGACCGTCGCTCGCACAGGCTATCTGGCACGTTGCCAGAACCAGAGCGCAGGCCGCCGTCATACCATAGATTTTTTGCACGCCGTTCTCCTTTGCGATGACTATCCGAGCATGGACTTCAGGGCGACCTGAACAAAATCGCCCACTTTTGCGTCAAGCTCGCGCCTGGCTTCCGCTCCTTCCTCCTGGATGCGCCCGGCAGCGGCGCGGTGTATGGAGCGGGCCTCGTCGCCGGCTTCGTTCAGCCTGGCCTGGGCCGCCTCTTCCGCAGCGGCCTTCATGCTCTTGCGCAGGGCGGACATTTCCGCGCGCGCCTCCGCAATGCGGGCGTTGTACCCGTCCAGCTTGAGGCCGGCCTCGCCCTCAAGGGTATCGGCGTCGCCTCTCAGCACGTCATTCTGCGCGCGGCGGCGGGCCATGGCGCCCCGCACCGGGCGAATGATCAGGTAATTTATGATCGCGAGCGCGACCAGGAAATTCACCACCTGAATCAGGAGGGTGATGTCGATATTGATCATTCCGGGAACCTCCAACCGAAGCTGTAAAAAGGGACCGCTTGCCGATATGCAATTCTAAGCCCCCAAAGTTCTGCGCTCCTGAATTATTGGGAGTAGAATCATGTTTCTAGGTATCCCGTTTTTCATTCTTTGTCAAAGCCGGGAGAATTTTTCTCCAAGAAATGAAGCGGTTCCGCTCCCACTTTGCACAAAAAATGACAACGCCCGACACTATGGCATATCATAC
>NZ_DYZA01000133.1 GCF_020741395.1 Mailhella massiliensis
GGGCTTTCCGCCCTCCTCAGGGGACGGACGGATATTTTTTCGCCGTTGTTTTTGCAAATGTAGAATTTATTCTTGACCTAAATTTTGCATTTGTATAATATCACCTCATCCGCTTCCCCCGGGCCCTCCGGCGGAAGCGCCGTTGCCCGGGCAGGCTGAAAGACCCGGCAACAGGCCCGCCCTTTTCCCCGCATGCGCGGGGCACGGGGCGGATCGCCACCTTTTTTCCCAGGAGCTTGCCATGACGGACTTTCTTTCCCCCTCCCGGCTTGTGGAATTCCAGCGCTGCGGCGAAGCGTGGCGGCGCCGCCACCTGGAAGAAGATTTCGTGCCGCCCTCCCTTCCGGCCCTTGTGGGCCGCAGCGTGCGCGAGGCTGCCCTTACCTGCCTGCGCCGCAAGAAGGAGCAAGGCGCGCCCCCCACCCCGGAGGAGGCGGCCGACCTGGCGGCCGAGGCCTACGGACGCGGACTGCTTCAGGGCGTGCACCTTGCGCCGGAGGATGTATCTTCCGCGCCCGCCCTCATCGGCGAAGGCAAAGACAACGCCGTAGCCCTGGCCGGGCTTTTCTGCCGCGAGCTTCTGCCCTCCCTTTCCCCCCTTCTGGCGGGGGAGAAGGTGCTGCTCGACCTGGGCCTGCCCCTGCCCGTGGCCGTCACCCTGGACTGCTGCACCACGGAGGGCGCGCTGCACGGCCTGGCCACGGCCTCGCGCAAATGGAACGCGGACAGGGCCCATGCCTCCCCCGCCCCGGCCCTCTGGCCTGCGGCGCTCGGAAAGGCTGCGGGCATGGCGCCTTCGCGCATGGCCTTCGACGTGCTTGTTTCCACCCGGACGCCCGCGCTCCAGAGTGTGGAAACTACGCGCAGCGCCTCCGACCTTGCGCTGGTACTCCGGCAGTTCCGCCTCATGATCGCCTCGGTGGGCGCGGGGATATTTCCCCCGGCCGCGCCGGAAAGCCGGCAGTGTTCGCCGCGCTGGTGCGGCTATTTTTACACCTGCCCCCATGTGCCCGCCCCGCGCAGAAGCCTGCCCCCTTCCTTCAGCGCCCGCGCCTTCCCGGGCTGAAGGCCCCGGAAAAAGAGACGGCGATATCGGGCCCCGCGCCGGGCAGAGTTCCCCGGCCGGCGGAAGGCAAGGACGTATTCTCCTTCCGTGCAAGGCTGCGGGAAGCCCGGAAAAGTTCCCCCGCAGGCGTGCGCCGGGGGAAGATTGCCCGGAAAGAACGCATTTTTTTCAAGGAGTCCTCCATGTACGAGAATATTGCCCTGCACACCGGCCTGCCCCCGGAAGAAACGCAGCGCGGCCCCCTTTCCGCCGCACAGGCCCGCGCCGTGGGCGAAGAGCGCAGCGCCCTTCTTGCCGCATCCTCCCTGCCGCGCGACGAAGCCGCAGCGCGGCGCAGCCTGCTTGCCGCCTGCCGGGAAAAGGGACTCGCCCGCTTTGCCCTGAGCCGCGAAGGCCGTCCCGCCCTGCCCCTGGCCCTTGCGGCCGCGCGCTTCTGGGGCAACGTGCGCTTCGGCCTGCGCGAAGGCCGGGGCGGCGAATGGGAGGCCTTTGCCCGGGACATGGAAAGCAATGTGACGTGCGCGCGCCGCTTCACCCCGCACCGCGACGGCGAGGAAGAAGGAAAGGCGCGCCTTCTTGCCGCCCTGCTCGACCTTCTGCCCGCCCCGCTTCTGGAAGAGGCCCTCGCCGCCTGCCGGGACGCCCTGCATGCCGATGCCCCGGCGGAAGAAAAGCCCGGAGAGCACGCCGGAAAGGACGGGGAAAGGCGGGAGCCTGCCGAACATGGCGCTCCCGGGCCGGAAAAAAGCGGGGGATGCGTCGCGGCCCCCGAGGGCAAAGGCGGCCTGCCCCCACCCCCCGGGAAGACGGCGGAGCCGGACAAGACTGCGGAAAACGGCCGATGCGGCAAAAGCCCCTGCCGGGCGGGAATACTCGCGGGCCGGGAAGAAGAGTCCGGGACGGCCCCCGCCCCGCAGGAGGGCGGAAGCAGCCCGGCGGGAAAGCATGCGGGAAAAGCAGGGCAGGCCGGAAAAGCCCGCGCCGCAGAAGAGCAGACCGAGCCCGGGGGCGAAGAGAGCGCGGAGGAAGGCGGCGCGCCCTGCGCCGCCCTGAAGCCATGCCTAAAGCGCGAAGTGGCGGCAAGCCCCGGCAGCACCGCGCCGAAGCTTCGGCCGGGGCCCCGCGCCCTGACGGGACAGCCCGGGACGCAGGGCCTGCTCCGCCTTGCCTGAGCCCCGGAAGGCCGGGCCTCGGCGGAAGAAGGCCTGCCCTTTTCCCCAACATTTCCCAAGCACGGCCGGAAGGCCCCGCAGGAGGGCGGAAGCAGCCCGGCGGGAAAGCATGCGGGAAAAGCAGGGCAGGCCGGAAAAGCCCGCGCCGCAGAAGAGCAGACCGAGCCCGGGGGCGAAGAGAGCGCGGAGGAAGGCAGCGCGCCCTGCGCCGCCCTGAAGCCATGCCTAAAGCGCGAAGTGGCGGCAAGCCCCGGCGGCACCGCGCCGTAAGGGGTCAGCTGCCGAGCCGGAGGCCCAGCCCCGCGAGGAGGGCGGCCAGGGTAAGCAAAAAGGCCGCCTTGTACCTTTTCTTATGGCGTCTTGTCCTTGCCTGCTTTCTTTCAAGGTCGAGGCAGCGCGCCGAAAGCCCGGCAATATCGGCCTCCCCTGCCCGAAGGGCCCGCCTTTGCGCCTCCCCCTCCCTGCGCAGTTCCTCCAGGGCGGCGTTTTTCGCTTCCTGCTCCCGATACTGCTCTTCCACGGCGGCCCTTTGCGCCTCCATAACCCTGCCCTGCTCTTCCAGGACGGCCCTTTGCGCCTCCATAAGCCCGCAGAGCTCTTCCCCCCGGGCCTTTTCCTGCGCAAGGCAGCCCTGCACGCGCCCGATTTCCTCCCTCAGTTCCCGTATGATCTCGGCGCTTCTCTTCCCGAGCCGGGAAAGCTCATACGCCCTGTTTTCCCTGATGGGCGGGGGCGCGTTGCGCTCATGCACGGCAAGCTTCTCCCTGTTGCGCGCAAGCAGGGCCTCCGCCCCTTCCCCGGAGGGTACAAGCTTCATGACATACTGGCAGACAAAGGAATGCCAGTCGTCGAAAAGGGCATGCTTCACCTCTTCGGAAAGCAGGGGAAAGGGGTTCTCCGGCTGCCAGCCTCCGGTCTGCGTGCAGGTAAAGGCGCAGTCCTCAACGCGCCAGCCCCGGGCGCTCAGCCCTTCGGCAAGGGATTTGTGGGTGAAAAAGCGGATATGCGTCTCATCCAGAATACCCATGGGGGTATAGGTGAAATCGTCGAGAAGAAGGCTCGCCTTGATGCTGGCATGGGCGATGTTGGGCACGGAGGCGACAAGGCTTCCTTCCGGCTTGAGATAGGTTTTCAAAAGCTCCAGCACGCGCCAGGGGTCGCGCAGATGTTCCAGCACGTCGCCGCAGAGTATGTGATCGAAAAAGCCCCGGTACCCGGGAAAATCCTCCCCGCTCAGCGTGTCGAGGTCGACGCGGGACAGCGCTGCATACGCCCCCGTCTCCCCGGCGACGCGGAGCGCGTCGGCATCGTATTCCAGGCCGTAGAGCAGGCAGCGGCGATATTGCTTTACGGCCGCCCCGACATCCCCGCAGGCGCAGCCCACATCGAGCACACGGCTTTCGGGGCGGATGAAGTTGATTTCCAGCACATGCGTGTCGAAGGCATGCGTCATATCAATACGGTTCCTGTATCTGAGCGCGCCTTTTCCGCCTTCCATAGCTCCTCCGGGCCGTATGCCGTTCTCACAAAAACGCCCCCCGAAAAAACTTCATGCGCCGGGGCGCCGCAGGCCGGAAAAGGCCGATACCGGAAAAAACCGTGCGCTGGCCTTCCCGGGCAGAGGGCCCCGGCAGAAAAAAGGAAGCCCCGCAACGCTGAGGGAAAGGGGCGGGCTTTCCCGGCGCGGGCATACCGGGGCAAAAACACTTCATGCGCCGGGGCCCCTGCAACGTGCGGCAAAGCCGTGCGGCGGGCGGCAAGGGCCTCAAAGGCTTCACCCCCGCCCGCCCGTCAGCCTGCATACCTGCCTCCGGTACTTCTCCTCATAATGCCTTCTTCTCTTCCCAAAGCTTATCCTGCGCATGATATCGCAGCGCAGAAGCTCCGCGAGAGATACGGGGGCCTCCTCTGCCGCTCTTCGCCGCCCTTCGCCGCTTCTGCCGGACAGGGCGCGGTATGTCAGGTAGTCGACGACGCCGACGGCGCAGTCGCAGGGAACGTCGCCGAAGGTGCGGCAATAAAATCTCCTGCGGGAAAAATCCTGAAGCAGCCTTATGCTCTCCGGCCCCTGAGCGAGCATGTCGTCCTCGTCGAAGCCTATGGCCTCGCGGGCCTTTTCCAGGGCCACGCCGAGGCTGCACTCTTTCTTCAGGGCGTCGCATATCAGGTTCGCATAGCCGGACCGGAACAGCGAAGGGAACTTGGCGCAGAACATGAAATACCCCGGGGAACAATAGCGCCGTGCCCCCATGGCTTCAAAAAACTGCTTATGCCAGTTGATCATGGCTTCCACGGTCCAGCTCGATTTCTCATCCCAGGTCCACTGTCCGCCGTGGATGCGCACATGGAACATCCTCCTGTCGGAAAAAAGCACGGTATTGCCCATCCGGGAAAGCCGGACGAGATACGGCCAGTCGAAAAACTTCCCGTACCTCCCGCTTTCCCGGGGCACGCGCAGAAAAAGCCCGGCGTCATAAATCGCCGTCTGCATGGCCACTTCCTCATGCAGATACATATACTGCGCAAAGGCCTCCCCCTTTTCGAAAAAGTAATGCCCTTCCCCGGCAGGCGCCGGGTCCGCGGCCTCCCCCTGCCGGAACGCGGTATATTTCGCCGTCACAAAGGCCACGTCCTCATAGGTGTTCAACGCCTTCAGCGCATATTCAAGGTAACGGCTGTTCAGGATATCATCGTCATGAAAGAACATGACATATTTCTTCGTCAGGAAGTCCCCCGCACGGGCCATACATTCCAGAAGGCCGCCCGAACTTCTCACCTCCGTCACGCCGTACCGGCCGAAGCTCCGAACGACTTGCGAAACCTCTTCCATGGTCCCGTTGTTGAACACCGTGATCTTCGGTATCCCGGCGCTCTGCCCCACAAGGCTCTCCAAAGCTTCCTTCAGGAACTTCGGCCTGTTCAGTGTCGGAAGAAAAATCTCCAGGTCCTCAATCGTATGCATATCCCCTCCCGCTGCGCCGAAAACGTCAGGCAACGCCGTCCCAGCCGATGAATTTCCTGATGATCTTCAGCTGATATTTCGCAATCTTCCTCTCATAGCGCTTCTTTTTCGAAAAGCGGAGAAGAAGCCGGTACATGAATATCTTGTACCGGAAATACAGCATGCTCCCATGAAGGCACATCTCCGCGGAAGAAGCGGGCAGGCTCTGGGTTTTCGCAATGAAGCGCTCCACCTGCCCGTCCAGCTCCTCCCCGTCGAAATGCTCGCAGGAAACATAATCTTCCCAGCCCTGCTCCGTGGCCGTCTTCACCCGGACGCCGCACAGGAGCGCCTCCTCGTTCAGCACGGAATGGGCGTCGAAGGAATAAAGCACCCTCGTCCTGTTCAGAAGCTCCACAAGTTCCTTTCTCGTGGCGGGATAGTCCATGTTGATTTCCGTCAGCCCGGCAAGCTCGGGCGCGTCCTTCCAGCGGCCGCCCTTGTGGACAAAAACGCAGTCCATGTCCCTTTCCTTATGGAAATTGAGAAAAACGTCCCTCTCAAGGCCGGACTGGTAGAGCACGTCGGCATCGTAATATTTCTTGTCCCAGGTAAAGACGGCCTCCGTGCTGCGGAAACGGCGGCTTCCGCCCAGAACCCCGGGAAAATACAGCACATAGCGCGCCACGCGGCGGAAACGGCACGGATTGCCGCGCACCACCTCGGGGTAGACGACGATATCGTTCCGCTCCATCTCTTCGGTAATGAAATCAAGGTAGCCGTATCCGTCGTTCTTTGCGCCGCCTCCGGGATATATCCAGGCTTCGCAGCCTCTTGCGCGCAACAGGTCGCAAAGGCGGTACATAGCCTTCACCCCGTTGCTCCGGGACGGGCCGCAGATACAGATGATATATCGCCTCATCCTGCCTCCTTCACGGGCGGCGCCGCGCCTAGCGCCGCACCCTTCCCGAGCCGTCGCCTTCCGCAAGCCTGCGCACCTCTTCTTCCGTCGCCAGGTTGAAATCCCCCTCGACGGTCTGCTTGAGGCAGCCTGCGGCCGCGCCGAACTCCACGGCCTCCGCGCCGCCCATGCCGTGCAGAAGCCCGTGGATGAGCCCGGCGTCGAAGGCGTCCCCGCCGCCCACCCTGTCCACAAGGTGTATGGAATATTCCCGGCTGCAATGCGCCCCCTCATCATCCAGAAGCAGGGCCGACCAGCCGTTGTCGCTCGCCGAAAAGGAACGGCGCAGGGTGAAGGCCACCTTGTCGAAGCCGAAGCGCCTTCGCAGCTCCCCGGCAAGGTCGACGTAGGCCTCCGTGTCGAACCCGCCCGATAAAAAAGCCTTCCTGTCCGGGCCGAGGCCGAACACGCTGAAGGCGTCTTCCTCATTGGCCATGCACACGTCCACATGCCCGCAAAGCATGCTCATGACGCGCCGGGCCTCTTCCCTGCCCCACAGGCGGGCGCGGTAGTTGAGGTCGCAGCTCACCGTCGCGCCGAGCCTGCGCGCCGTCCGGCAGGCATCAAGGCAGGCCTGCGCCAGGTTTTCGCCCAGCGCCGGGGTGATGCCGGAAAAGTGGAACCAGCGCGCCCCGCGCAGCCGGTTTTCCCAGTCCCATTCCTCCGGGGAGCTCCGCCGGAAGGCGGAACCTTCGCGGTCGTACAGCACCCGGGAGGGGCGGCCGCTCGCGCCCTTCTCCAGAAAATAGATGCCGAGCCTGCCCCCGCCCCTGAATACGGAACGCGTGTCTACCCCGTAGCGGCGCAGCTCGTTGCAGGCCGCGTCGCCCAGGGGGCCTTCCGGCAGCTTCGTGACATGTTCCGCAGAAGTGCCGAACTGCGCAAGGGAAACGGCCACGTTGGCTTCCGCCCCGCCGTAGCAGGCCTCAAAGGCCGGGGCCTGCACGAAACGCCGCCAGCCCGCAGGAGACAGGCGCAGCATAAGCTCGCCGAAAGTAACCGCTTCAGCCATGGATCGATGCCTCCTTTTCATAGAGCGAGGGCGTGAGAAAGCGGATATCCATGCGCTTTCCCAGCTCATGCAGCGCCCGGGAAATCGCTTTGTTGCGGCGCTCGCAGCTGTCGGAAAAATGGAAATCCAGCGCCTCACTGCAGTAGTTGACGGCGCCCTCCCGGCGGTAGCCGTCCAGCCCCGCCGCATACACGCGCCTCACCCCCGCCGCTTCCAGCATGTTGAGCGCCATGACGGCGGCGTTGTCCGCTATCTCCTGCGGCCCCGCCCTGTAGGTGGAAAAGTTGATCATGAAGTCGTAGCCTGCGGCCTCCTTCATATTGGAAGTCACGATCTTCCTGACCCCTTCCCTGCCCTGAAGATGCACATAGCGGCGCATGTTGCTGCTGAAGATATAGTCCGCGCCGAAAATGTCGCTGTAGAAGTTGAGGGAGATCACGAGCGCCTTCCGCTCCCTGATGAAGGCCCGTATCTTCTCCGCCCGGGCAAGTATGCCGGCCCCCGGCCCCAGAAGAAGTATGGCCCTGCCCGAGAAGGCCTCCGCAAGCTTCCTCACGGTTTCCGCATCGTCGACATAGTTCTCCATGTAGCGGAGATAGTACTGCTCCGCCGTCTCCGGGCTGTAGGTGCGGCGATCCCCGGGCGTCATGCCGCGCATGATCTCATGGAGCGCCTTTGCCGTGAGCGTCTGCTTTTCGGAAAAGTACCGCGCATAGTTCGGGTGGCAGCCGTTGCAGGCCGAAAGGTAGTACGGCAGGGAATAGCCCCAGAAATGCCGCCTCCTGATATCGTGAAGATAGGCGTCGGCTATTTCCAGCATGGGTTCGAGCCTGTAGCTCTTTCTTCCCGTACTGTTGAGATATTCGGCAAAAAGCTCCAGATTCAGGTTCCCCGCCCCGCGCCCCATGCCGAGCACGCAGGCGTCGATATGGATATCGCGGGCCAGGTTCAGCTCGACCAGGCTCCGGGCGTTGCCGAAGGCCTGCTGAAGATTGTTGTGCGAATGGTAGCCGAGCCCGATATGCGGCTTCAGATTGTTGTCGGCAAGGCAGACCAGGCGCAGGAACTGCTTCTCGCGAATGGCCCCCAGAGTGTCCACCAGGGAAAGGACATGAGGCTCAAGGGCGTTGAAGCGCTCTATGGTCTGGAGGAACTCGGCGTCGCTGTAGCCGTCGGTGCCCACAAGCTGGGCGAAGACCGCATAGCCGAGCTTCTTCATCTGCGCGCAGAAGGCGTATCCCTCCTCCCGCCGGTCCTTTTTGAAGATCACGCGTATGGCGTCCAGCGAGGAAGCGCGGCGCGGCCCTATCCTTTCCGGCGGCACCGGGTCGCTCATGTCCACCATGCCCGCATACATGAGGCCCGGGGCCTTGGGCGCAATGATTTCCTCAATACAGCCGGCGTCCGGATAGACCGTGCGGTTGCGGGAAAAAGTATCGCCCTTGATGAAGCCCACCTCCAGGTATTCCACGCCGGACCTTGCTATGTTGCGCGTTATGCCGCGTATGGCCTCGAAGCCGAATTCCCAGTTGTTGATGTAGCCGCCGTCGCGAAGCGTACAGTCGAGCAGATGGATATGCCCCATGGAATATTCCTCAGTCGGCGGGTGAAATGAGCATGTTTGCGGCAAGTTCCTCCCGGCTGAGGAAGGGCGCCATGTCTTCCAGCGGCGGCGAGACCAGGGAGCCGTCCTCCAGCCGGCGGGCGGCGGACTTGGGCTCGAACACCTGCCCGCAGTCCACCATGACTTCGCAGACGACAGGCCCCTCTGCGGCGAGCGCCCTGTCGATGGTATCGAACTCGCCGTTGCCGCTGATGCGGAAGAAGGGAAAGCCGTAGGCCCAAGCGATCTTCTCCATGTCCGGGAAGGAAAGGTCCCCGCTTTCCGGCCCTATGCCCAGCAGGGGCTTTCCGAAAAAGCTGTTCTGCGTCTGGCGTATGGAGTGATAGCCGCCGTTGTTTATGACGAATATCTTGACGGGCAGCCGATGCGTCATGATGGTCTGCAATTCCTGGATGTTCATCTGTATGCTCCCGTCGCCCGTGACGCATACGATATCCCGGGAGGCGTCGGCCATGCAGGCCCCTATGGCGGCAGGCAGGTCGTAGCCCATGGAGGCCATGGCGGAATTGATGATGAAGCGCTGACGCTTCTTGATGATATAGGCGTGGCTGCCCACCACGCAGGCCGAGCCGTTGCCCACCACGGTGATCTGCCCCTCTTCCAGGCGGCTGCTCAGAGCATGGATGAAGGCGTAGACGTTGGCCGGACTCTCCTGTTCCCAGTGCTTTTTCTGCACCACGGGGTAGGCGGCCTTCCACGCCCGGCAGCGCGCAAGCCAGGCTTCCCCCTTGAAAAGGCGGCCTTCGGGAAGCACGGCGTCGAGCTTCCGCAGAAGGTCCCCGGCGTCGGCCCACACGGGCATATCCACATGGAGCGTGGGCTTCTTCAGCTCTTCCGCGTCGATATCATTGGCAATGACAAAGGCTTCGCGGGCCCATGTCCTGTAATTGTAGCCCACCTGACGTATGCTCAGCCTGTTGCCCAGGGAAAAGACGAGGTCGCTGTTCTGCACGGCAAAGTTCCCCGCCCTGTCGCCCATGATGCCGCCGCGCCCCGTGTAGAGGGGATGTTCGTCGTAAACGGCGTCTATGCTGTCCCAGCCGGTGACTATGGGAATGTTCAGCTTTTCCGCCACGGGCAGGAAGCGTTCCCAGCCGCCGGAAATGCGGATGCCGTTGCCCGCGTACAGCACGGGGCGTTCGGCTGCGGCTGTCTTCTCCCGTACGGCTTCCGCCGTTTCCCGGGAAAGCTCCGGGGGCAGGGAGGCGTCGAAGGAGGAAGAGTCCCAGTCTTCCAGCTCCTCCGTGTCGATGAAGGCTCCCTGAACATCGAGGGGAATGTCCAGCCAGCAGGGGCCGGGGCGGCCCGCCTGCGCAAGGTGCAGGGCCTTTTGCAGGCATGCCTTGATGGAGCGGGGTTCCACGACCATTTCGCAGTACTTAGTCATGCAGCCCACCGCCTTGCAGATATCAAATTCCTGATCGCCCAGGGCGCGGATGTTCAGGCCGGACCAGCGGGCCGTGGTGTCGTAGCGCACCTGGCCGGACAACACGACCATGGGAAGGGAATCGAGCCAGGCCCCGGCCACGCCGGTAATGGCATTGGTGCCGCCGGGGCCGGTCGTCACGCACACCACGGCAGGGCGGTTGCAGATGCGGGCGTAGCTTTCCGCCGCCATGGCGCAGGCCTGCTCGTGGTGCTGGTACAGGCACTTCAGCCCCTTCTCGCGGCCGAGGGCGTCGTTGAGGTGCATGGCCCCGCCGCCGGTGATGGTGAAAACCCGGGAAATGCCCTGCTCCACAAGAAAACGGGAAATGTAATGCGCAACTTTGATCTTCATGATCCTTCCTATCTGTCGAAAGTGAGGAGCGTTCTGTCGAGCTCTGCCTTATGGTCCGCATACCACGCGTAAAGCGCGTCCATGGAGTCTTCAAGCGGCGTAAAGCGCAGCTCTCCGAACTCCTCCCTCAACCTTGCGTTGGAGCCGTAGTAGTCCGGCCCGTACCCCCCGGCCGCCACGCGCACTTCCACTCCTCCCTTGGCGGCCGCATATTCCGCAATGTCCCGAAGCTCCGCCACCCTGTCGGGGACGACGTTGTAGGAGGCGTACCTCGCCTCCTTTTCGATGAAGCCCTCAAGCACGGCGGGCAGGTCGTTCACGTCGAGATAGCTGAACCTTCTGTTGCGGCGCAGGGTGACGGGAAGGCCGAACAGGCTCTTGCACAGGGCGTTGGAAATAAAACGTATGGCGTAATCCTCGTATTTGCCGAAAATGCCGAAAATATTCAGGTCCACGAAGCCGGGCAGGGACTCGATACGCTGCGCCACCACATACTTGCAGAAGCTGTGCTCATCCTCCCCCATGCGCAGGAAGCGCTGCCGCTCCCGCACCCCGGCATTGTCGGCGGCGGCGTCGTATACCGCCCCGCTGCCGAAATTGATGAACCTGCCGAAACTGTCCCTGTGCCGGGCGAGATTCTCGAACATGCGCACGTTGGTATAGAAAAGACGGCTGCGGTCCGGGGCGTTCCTGTGCCCGGGCTTCACCGCGCCGTGCAGCACCGCGTCGAACTCATGCTTTCTGAAGTAGGCGTCCACGCTCGCGGTGTCGGCAAGATCGAGCTCCGCCCGCGTCGGGGCGTGCAGCTCGTATTTCTCCCGAAGAAAGGACTCGCGCAGATTCCTTCCGATGAAGCCGCTGCCGCCGGTGAGCAGAATCTTCTTCATGGCTTCCTGCTCCTCACGAACTCATGGATGATGCGCGAGACTTCCCTCTCGTCGTCCTCATCCACGTTCTGGGCCGTGCCCGTCCAGAAGCCCCGCGCCATGACGAACTCGGTATGGGGCAGAAGCGCGTACTGTGCTTCGCCGAGGTCGCAGGAGCGCATGAGCGCTCCGGAGCCTATGCGCAGCTCCACCTCGGCCTCCGTCATCATGGGCTGGCGGAGCAGGTTGCCCGCAAAAAGCAGGCGCGTCCCCACGCCGTGCTCCTCCAGGTATTCCACTATCTCCCGCCGGGTGAAGGGCGCTTCGGGCCGCACGCACATAAGAAAGCCGAACCACGACGGGGAACAGTGCACGCTGTGCCGGGGCAGCATGAGCACGTCCTTCAGGTCGTCCAGCTCCCTGAGCAGCACCCCGGCGTTGCGGCGGCGCTTTTCCAGAAACACGTCCAGCTTCTTCAGCTGCTCCAGGCCGACGGCCGCCTGCCATTCGGTGATCTTGAGATTGTAGCCGATATGGGAATAGACGTACTTGTGGTCGTAGCCTGCGGGCAGCCTGCCCAGCCTGAGGCCGAAGCGCCTGCGGCAGGTATTGTCGGAGCCGGGGCGGCACCAGCAATCCCGCCCCCAGTCGCGCAGGGACATGAGTATGCGGTAAAGCTGCGCGTCGCCGGTGACGACGGCCCCGCCCTCCCCCATGGTGATATGATGCGCGGGGTAGAAGCTGAAGGTGCCGATATGCCCCATGGTTCCGGCACAGCGTCCCTTCCAGCGCGCGCCGAGGGCGTCGCAGCCGTCTTCAATCAGCCAGAGATCATGCCGCAGGCAGAAGTCCGTCACGGCGTCCATGTCGTACATGTTGCCCAGGG
>NZ_DYZA01000134.1 GCF_020741395.1 Mailhella massiliensis
GGACACCCTTTTTCAAAAGGGTGTCCTCCTTCCCCCGCCTGCATCCCTTCCCCTACTTCTTCCTCGAAACGACGATGGCGGCGCGCAGGGAATCGTATACGGGCGGGCAGCGGAGTGCGTTTGCCGTCCAGAAGGCGATGAAGGCGACTACGAAGGCTCCGGGAAGGCAGGAGAGAGCCCCGGACATTTCCGTGACCAGGGCTATGCCTGTAAGAGGAACGCGCACCATGGAAACAAAAAAGCCTGCCATACCGTAAATAATGAAGCTCTGCCATGAGTCCTGTGCGATGAGTCCGACGCCAAGCAGCGCCTGCCCGCACAATGCCCCGAGCAGTGCTCCGATGCAAAGCATGGGCATGAGTATGCCGCCGGGCACGTTGCCGGTATAGCTCAGAAGGGAAAAGGCGATTTTGAGGCCTGCAAGAAGAAGCAGGCAGGAGAGCACGGAGGAAGGTTGCCCTGTGAAGCGTATGAGGCTTCCGGCAAGTTCCTCCCCGCCGCCAAGGACGGAAGGGCAGAGGAAGGCCAGGAGAAAGGCGACCAGCATGGGGGGCAGAATACGCCAGTTCTGGGAAAGGGGCGTATGCGCGGCCTCGAAGTTTTTCGTGCCGAGCAGGGCCTTGTTGTACAGAACGCCGGCTGCGCCCATGAGAACGCCCATGAAGGGCAGCATCCAGAGTTCGGAGATGGCGGGGGCCTGCACATGGCTGAAGGGAAAGACAAGGCCGAAGCCGAAGACAAAGCGGGTCATAAGTTCTGCAGAGGCGACGGAGAAGCCTACCGCGATGAACCCCCCCCAGGTAAAGCGGCTTTTCATTTCCTCAAAGACGAAGAGCAGCCCGGCCACGGGGGAACCGAAGGCCGCCGTCATGCCCGCCGCTGCACCGGCGGCAATATGGATATGGCCGGAAAACCAGAATCTGTCCCACAGGCCCGTAAGAATGGCGGCTGTAGCCGCTCCCATCTGTATGCACGGGCCTTCTCGTCCGAGGGAAAGGCCGCCCAGCGTGGAAACAAGGCAGCCTGTAAACTTTGCGGGCAGTATTCTGAGCCATTCCCTGCGCGAGATATGGAGCCTGCCCCGCACAATAAGTTCGGTCTGCGGGATACCGCTGCCGGAGATGAGCGGAACCCTGCGTACCAGCCAACCCAGAAAGCGCGCCGAGGCGATGAGGATAAACAGCCAGAGAGGAGCCGTGTACCAGTGTTCCTTCCATGTGGACAGCCATGACGCAATGACGGGAGCGGCACTGTCGCGGGAAAGACGGAAAAGACAGATAACAAAGGCGCAGGCGACGCCTGTGAAGACCCCTTCCAGTGCGAGCAGGCCGCGGTTGGCCCAGTGCGTCCAGCGTTTGTGGTGTCGTTCGTCCATGCTTGTGCCCTTCGGGAAAACGTGTGCCTCAAAAGGTGTAGTACAGCCTTTTTCCGGGCGCAAGTGTGTTTCAAATGGGTCAAGAGGAGCTTTTGTTGTTGCCGTTTCCGGCATTTTTTGCCTATACCTAAAGAAATCATTTGCAGGAGAAGTGAGTTATGATTCAACGAGAACAGCTCGCCAGCCGTCTGGGTTTTGTGCTTCTTTCCGCCGGCTGCGCCATAGGGCTCGGCAACGTATGGCGTTTTCCCTATATTACCGGTAAGTACGGCGGGGCAGTGTTCCTGGTTGTCTATCTTCTTTTCCTGCTTTTTGTGGGCCTTCCCGTGCTTATTATGGAGTTTTCCGTGGGCCGGGCTTCGCGGCGCAATATGGCCCACGCTCTGGAAAAGCTGGAACCCAAAGGAACCTGGTGGCACAAGTTCGGCATCATGAGCCCCATAGGCAACTATATCCTCATGATGTTCTATATTCCCATCGCGGGGTGGATGCTCTGCTACTGCTGGTTCATGATAAACGGCACGCTGGACGTGCCCACAGAGCAGGTGCCCGCAGTATTCGGCAACATGCTGGGCAGTCCCTGGACCATGCTGTTCTGGACTGTGGTGGTTTCCGCCTCCTGCTTCGCCATTTGCGGGCAGGGTCTGCAAAAGGGCGTGGAGCGCGTGGTCAAGATCATGATGCTGGGGCTTTTGTTCATCATGGTGGGGCTGGCCTTTCATTCCTGCTTCCTTGAAGGGGGGAGCAAGGGCATGGAATTTTACCTCAAGCCGGATTTCGGGCGTGCCGTGGAATCGGGCTTCATGGCCCTTGTCAATGACGCCATGAATCAGGCATTCTTCACCCTGAGCGTCGGTATGGGCAGCATGTGCATCTTCGGCAGCTACCTGAAAAAGGACCGCTCCCTTACGCAGGAATCCGTCATCATCGTGGCGCTCGATACCTTTGTGGCCCTTACCGCAGGCCTCATCATTTTTCCTGCCTGTTTTGCCTTCAATGTTACGCCCGATGCGGGCCCCGGCCTCATTTTCGTTACTCTGCCCAATATTTTCAATAATATGGCCATGGGACGCTTCTGGGGCTTTCTGTTCTTCGTGTTCATGAGTTCAGCTGCGCTCACCACCGTCATAGCCGTGCTGGAAAACATCATCGCCTTTTTCATGGACGGGTACGGCTGGTCGCGCAAAAAGTCCACCATCATCAATTTCGTCGTTCTTACCCTGCTTACGCTTCCCTGTATCCTGGGCTTCAACGTATGGTCGGGGTTTGAGCCTTTCGGAAAGGGCAGCTGCGTGCTGGATCTTGAAGACTTCATCATCAGCAATAATATCCTTCCTCTCGGCTCCTTTTTGTTTATGCTGTTCTGCTGCCACCGCTACGGCTGGGGCTGGGACAACTTCGTGGCCGAGGCCGATGAGGGCCGGGGTATGAAGTTCCCGAAGTTTTTGCGTTTCTATCTTACCTGGGTATTGCCGGTTATCTTCCTCTTCATTTTCGCACAGGGCTATATTCAGAAGTTCTTTTAAGAAATCCGGGGTATGGCCCCACGCTCGTGAAATCGGCGTTTTCCACCCCGGGGAAGGGGGGAAACACCGGACAAGGCGTGCCGGAAAAAGAGGAATTTTCTGTTGCCGTCCTTCAAGGTTTCATCATATACGAAGAAAAATATTCCCGCCAAGGAGAAGTTAGGGTATGGCACAACGCGAACAGCTTGCCAGCCGGCTGGGATTTCTGTTCCTTTCCGCCGGTTGCGCCATAGGTCTCGGTAATGTATGGCGTTTTCCTTTTATTACAGGTAAATATGGTGGTGCGGTCTTTCTTGTCGCCTATCTTGTTTTTCTTCTCGGCATGGGGCTTCCCATCCTTATCATGGAGTTTTCCGTGGGGCGGGCCTCACGGCGCAATATGTCCCGGGCTTTCCAGGAGCTGACCCCGGGGTCGAAGTGGAAATATTTCGGATGCTTCAGTATTATAGGCTCCTACGCCCTCATGATGTTCTACATTCCGGTGGCGGGATGGATGATGTATTATTGCTGGGCCACCATCACCGGCGGCCTTTCCCTGCCTGTAGATCAGGTGCCCGGCGTGTTCACCGGTCTTCTGGCAAGCCCGGGCACCATGCTTTTCTGGGCGCTGCTGGCCTCGCTCGGCTGTTTCGGCGTCTGTGCCATGGGGCTTCAGAAAGGGGTGGAGCGCGTGGTTAAAATTATGATGGCAGGGCTTCTGCTCATCGTCATCGGCCTTGCCGTCCACTCTCTTACCCTGCCCGGCGGTATGGAGGGCGTGGCTTTCTACCTGGTGCCCGACTTCCAGCGTGCCATGGACGCGGGCCTCATGTCGCTCATCAACGACGCCATGAACCAGGCCTTCTTCACCCTGAGCATTGGCATCGGCGCCATGTGCATTTTCGGCAGTTACCTCAACAGGGATAACACCCTGACCAAGGAATCGGTGTTCATCGTCTCTCTGGATACCTTTGTGGCCTTTATGTCTGGCCTCATCATTTTCCCGGCCTGCTTCGCTTTCGGCGTGAAGCCGGACGCGGGGCCCGGGCTCATCTTCATCACCCTGCCCAATATTTTCAACAACATGGCCTGGGGGCAGTTCTGGGGTGCGCTGTTCTTCGTGTTCATGAGCGCAGCCGCGCTCACCACAGTCATAGCGGTGCTGGAAAACATCATTTCCCATTTCATGGATACCTATGAATGGACGAGAAAGAAGGCCGTGCAGGTGAACTGCATAGTGCTTACCCTCTGCACGCTCCCCTGTATCCTGGGCTTCAATTACTGGTCGGACATTCAGCCGTTGGGCGCGGGATCCACCATCATGGATCTTGAAGATTTCATCATCAGCAACAACCTCCTGCCCATAGGCTCGCTCATCTTCTGCCTGTTCTGCTGCCAGCGCTATGGCTGGGGCTGGGACAGGTTCGTTGCCGAAGCCGATGCCGGCGAGGGGATGAAGTTCCCCAAGTTCCTGCGTTTCTATCTGACGTGGATTCTTCCCGTGGTGCTTCTTGTCATCTTTGTGGAAGGGTATATTCAGAAGTTCTTCTGAGGCTTGCGGCCTGCCCAAAGGGGCAGGCCCTTTTCGCCTCCCTCGGCACGAGAGGCTTTTCTTGCGGCCCGGCAAGCCTGCTGAACTTTGCGCCGGGCCTGTTTTCCTTGTTTCGGAGTGAATCATGCAACGAGAAAAGATGGCCAGCCGCATCGGTTTTCTGTTCGTTTCCGCCGGATGCGCCATTGGGCTCGGCAATGTCTGGAGGTTTCCTTACATTACGGGAAAGTACGGCGGCGCCGTCTTTGTGGTGGCCTATCTGTTCTTTCTACTTATGCTGGCTCTTCCCTTGCTCATCATGGAATTTTCCGTAGGCCGCGCCTCTCAGCAGAACCTTGGAAACGCCCTGCGCGTGCTGGAACCTGAAGGTTCCTCCTGGCATCGCATGGGCTGGATAAGTATGGTGGGCAGCTACCTGCTCATGATGTTCTACATACCCGTGGCGGGATGGATGCTTTTTTATGTGTGGCGAACAGCTTACGGCGAGTTGTCCCTGCCTCCCGATCAGATGCCCGCAGCCTTTGGTTCCATGTTGGCCGATCCTGTGAGTATGACGTTCTGGGCCTTTCTCACGTCCATACTCTGTTTTCTGGTATGCAGCTTCGGCCTGCGTCGGGGGATAGAGCGCGTGGTTAAGATCATGATGACCGGCCTTCTCGTCATCATGCTGGGGCTGGCCGTACGGGCCGTCACCCTGCCGGGAGCGCTGGAAGGGCTTTCCTTCTATCTTGCACCGGACTGGGAACGCGCCGTGAATGCTGGTATAGGGAGCCTTCTGAACGACGCCATGAATCAGGCGTTCTTTACCCTGGGTCTCGGCATAGGCTCCATGTGTATTTTCGGCAGTTACTTGGGCCGCGACTATACCATCACTCAGGAATCCATCTGGATCGTGGGTCTGGATACCTTTGTGGCCATGATGTCGGGCTTCATTATTTTCCCGGCCTGCTTCGCCTTCGGCGTGGAACCGGATTCCGGACCCGGGCTTATCTTCATCACCCTGCCCAACGTGTTCAACTCCATGTCCGGCGGTAGGTTCTGGGGTACGCTGTTTTTCATATTCATGAGCGCGGCCGCACTTACCACGGTGATCACCGTGATTGAGAATATCATCTCCTACAGCATGGACGTGTGGAAATGGTCGCGCAGAAAGTCCACGCTCATTAACGGTGTGGCACTTACCCTGCTTACTCTGCCCTGCGTGCTGGGGTTCAACGTGCTCTCTTTCGTGCAGCCTCTGGGAAAGGGCAGCACGCTTATGGATCTGGAGGATTTCATTCTCAGCAACAACCTTCTCTCCATAGGGGCCGTCACCTTTATGCTGTTCTGCTGTCACAGGTTCGGCTGGGGGTGGGATAAGTTCATCGCGGAAACGGATGCTGGCCGGGGGGTGAAGTTCCCCCGGGTATTGCGTTTCTATCTTACTTGGATATTGCCTTTCGTGGTGGTGCTTGTCTTCGTGCAGGGCTATATCCAGAAGTTCTTCTCCTGAAGAAGTCTTTGCTCGCTTTGACGGGCGTTTTCCCCTCCCGGGGAGAACGTCCGTTTTTATGCATCCGTTTCCGCACGGTTGAGCACTCCTCATCGCTTTTCCTGAAGTACGCTTCATCAGAAAAGGCATGGTGCAGGCAGCTGGATGCCCGCCGTATTTTGGGAAATGCCGGAGTATGAGAAAAGGCCGTACCGGAACCATGTTCCGGCGCGGCCTTTATGTTTCTGTATACCGTGTTGGCGTCAGATGGGGCGCCCGGCTGCGCTATTTCCCTTCACCTATGCGGCGCAGCACTTCCTTGAGAAGGTTCCAGGTGTTTTCTGCAGAGGAAAGGTAGAGTGTTTCTTTTGTGGAATGGGCTCCTGTTACCGTAGGTCCGAAGGAGATAAAGTCTACTTTGCGACCGAGCTTCTGGAATTTGTCGGCAAAAAGCCCGCATTCCAGCCCGGCATGGATGCCTTCCACACGGGCTTTTTTATGAAACAGCTCTTCGTAGCTCTTCGTGAAGACTGGCTCGAGTCGGGATTCGGGGTTGTATTCCCAGGCCGGGTAGTCTCCCGAATGTTCGACGCTTCCTCCGACCAGGGCGCCGAGGAGGTCGATCCTGCGGCAGAGGTCCTCCTTTTTGCTGGCCACGGAACTTCTGGTCTGGCATTGGAAGACGATGTTCTCCCCTTCCATACGGATCATGGCGAAGTTGTTGGAGGTCTCCACCAGATTCTGGCTGGTGATGTTTTTGTCCATGGAGGCTATGCCGTCGGGCACGAGCATTGCAGCGGAAAGGACGCGTTTCTCGCTCTCCTGCGTAAGGACGCGCGTTTCCTCTTCCGCTTCGTCCATGTTTATGGCAAGGCCCGCGCCGTCGGAGCCGCGAAGTTCGTGGCGGAAGGTTTCTTCCCAGCGCTTCATTTCCTTCAGAACAGCCTCTTTCTCCGCCTTGATGAAAAGTACGGCCGAGCTTTCCTTGGGAATGGCGTTAGCTGCAGTTCCCCCCTGCAGTGTTGCAAGACGACAGGGGAAGAGTTTTCCGAGCCCGTCCAGCAGCCTTGCCAGAAGTCTGTTGCTGTTGCCTCTTTCCCGGATGATTTCCAGCCCGGAATGTCCGCCAGCGAGCCCTCCGAGCGTGATGCGTCGAAGCTCCCAGCCTTCGCTGGAGCAAAGGGCGGAGGCATCCTGGAATTCCACAGGGATGCTCATTCTGCTTCTTCTGCCTCCGGCACAGCTGACACAGAATATGCCTTCTTCTTCTGAATCCATGTTGATGAACAGGGAAGCGTTCAGAATGGAAACGTCGAAGGCCGTCGCTCCGCCCATACCCGCTTCTTCGTCGACGGTGATAACGGCTTCCAGCGGAGGGTGCGGAATGTCGTCTGCGTTGAGTATGGCCAGTGTATAGGCGAGAGCTATGCCGTTGTCCGCGCCGAGGGTAGTGCCTTCGGCGTAGAGACGATCCCCGTCGGTCATGAGTTTCAGCGGCTCTTTGGAGAAGTCGAAGTCCAGCCCCTCATCCTTCACGCAGACCATGTCCATGTGTCCCTGAAGAATGACGGTCGGGGAGTTCTCCATGCCCGGCGTGCCGGGCTTCTTTATGAGTACATTACCCGCGGCGTCCTGCATGGCGAAGAGGCCGCGTTCTTTGGCAAACGCAATGAGAAAGTCGCTGAGCGCGCGTTCATTCCCGGATTCGTGGGGAATGGCGCTCAGTGCGGCAAACCATTTAAGATATTCCTTATCGGGAGAAAAGGCGCTGTTCACGGCGTAACTCCTGTGCGTTGAGTTTTTTCAAACTTCGGCGGGGCGCTATGCCTGTCCGAAGCACAAAGGACTGTGGAAAGCTCGCAGCTTGCGTCCGCATGGTACATGGGAAAGGCGTCTCGTGTACAGTCCTGTATGCCCCCGCCCGCGCAACCTCCGGTTTTTTATGTTGGTTTATGGAAAAGTTCATGGTAATTTCCGTGGAACGCCGTTTCAGGTCCCCGCCATGCCGTGCGGCCCGGAACTTTTGCAGGGAACGGTAGACAATGCGGCGCGAGATTTTCCCCGTAGTCCGGGGGGGAGGGGCCTTTTTCAGAAGAAGGAATTTTCCCGGGGGACAGTCTCCCGAAAGGCGAAGAGGGCAGAACATGCGGGCGAGTAGGAAAATGTGCGCCCTCAGGGCGTTTTTCCGTCTTTCTGCTGGAGAGAGGCCGTGTTTTGTTTTTTATACGGAGAAGAAGGGAAATCCTGAGAATATACGGGGGGATACATGGCAGGCATGATCAACGGCATGTTCAGGTTGAAGGAGCACGGAAGCAGCATAAAAGTGGAGACCATGGCCGGTGCGACCACTTTTGTGACTATGGCCTATATCATTTTCGTCAATCCAGCCATGCTCGCGGATGCCGGTATGCCCCGTGAGGCGGCTTTTGCCGCCACCGTGTGGGGAGCTGCCCTGACCACGCTGTTCATGGGGATGTGGGCGAACCTGCCCATAGCGCTCGCCCCGGGCATGGGTATCAACGCCTTTTTCGCCTATACCGTGGTTCTGGGCATGGGGCTGCCGTGGCAGACGGCACTGGGAGCCGTGTTCATTTCCGGTGTGGTGTTTTTCCTGCTTTCCGTGACGAAACTGCGTGAACAGATCATCCGTGCCGTGCCGCTCAATCTCAAGTTGTCCATCACCGTGGGCATAGGTATGTTCATCGCTTTTATAGGGCTTAAAAGCGCGGGTATAGTGGTGGATGATCCGGTTACTTTTGTCGCCTTGGGCAATATGAAGGATCCCGCTACGCTTCTTTCTCTGTTCGGGGTGCTGTTCATTGCCGTTCTTGAGTCGAAGAATGTGCGCGGTTCCATATTGCTGGGCATGGCGGTCACTACGGCGGCGGGCATGATCGTGGGCGCGGGGCCCGTACCTCACGGTATGCGCGATATCCTGAGCTTCAGCATACCCAGTTTCATGCCGACGTTTTTGCAGCTCGATATTTTTGCCGCCCTGGAGTACGGCCTTTTCACCGTTCTTTTCACCATGACTATGGTGGATCTTTTCGACAGCATGGGCACCATCATCGGCCTTTCCCGCAAGGCCGGCCTGATGAAGGAGGACGGAAGCATAGAAGGGCTGGATAAGGCACTGGTGGCCGACTCCTGCGGCACCATGCTTTCCGGCCTCTTGGGAACGCCCGCCGTAACAAGCTACCTGGAAAGCTCCACAGGCATAGCGGAAGGCGGCCGCACCGGCCTTACCTCCGTCACCGTGGGGGTGCTCTTTCTCGTAAGCCTTGTTTTCGCCCCTCTTGTCGGCTTCGTCCAGGGCTATGCCACGGCCCCGGCACTCATCATAGTGGGCTCGATGATGATGCAGGAAACGCGGAACATTGATTTCAGCAGCATGGCCGATGCCCTGCCCGCCTTTCTCACCATTATCACCATGCCGCTTACGGGCAGTATCGCCACGGGCTTCGGTATGGGCTTCATCAGCTATGTGCTCATAAGGCTCTGTACAGGGCGGGCGAAGGAAGTAAGCCTTGTCATGTGGGTGGTTTCGGCCTGCTTTATCGTCAATTTTTCGTTGCGCTAGCCGAGGTGTGGCGGAAAGACACCGGTGAAGCGTATCGGCGCGACGTTGGGAACCCATGTTTTTTGCCATGCCGTGCAGTAGGGGGGCGTAAGCCAGATGAATAAAGCTATGGCTGCAAGGCTCGTTCCAGAAGACATGCCTATGCGCCGGGCTTCGTACTCACCGACAGCAAGGACGCAGTCATCGGGGAATACGACGAGGGCGCGGTCAGGGGGCAGGCCGTGAAGAACCGTTACGAATATATGAGAAAATCGTGAGCGTTGTAGTGTCCTTTGCCGTGTGGTTCATGACTGGCTGCCGTGGAAGCAAACGGAGGCATGTACTGCGTGCGGAATCCTGCTGCCGTGGGGCAACAAGGGGGGGGCCTGTTGCGTGTATCCGGCCCCCTGCCGAAGGTTCCGCTTTTTCCACCCTGTTATACATACCAGGCAGTCGACGGAATACCTTTTCGCCACCTGCCCACAGGACAGATATTGTCTGTTGCACGGCATTCCTTCTGTCGCGGGTTCAGCGGAACCCCTTTGATATCGCTTCAGTGAGAATGGCTGTTATTGACATAATGTTCCATTAATCACATAGTACGAAGGTGTACCTTTCCCCAGACAGGCAAGGTATGTGTATGTCATTTTCTACCTCGGAGAAGAGTATGGATTACAGCAGAAGAGCCATGCTGGGCGCCATGGGCGGTCTGGTTGTCGGCGGTTCCCTGGCCGCCATGTCTGGCAATGTTATCGCGGCGCCTGCCGCCCCGGCCATGTCCGCCGGCAAGGATGGACATTTCGGCCAGATGGGTGGGGAATTCGGCTGGACCCCGAAGAAGATCGACGACATAGCCGCCGCGAGCGCCGTGGCCTACAAGGGATACTGGTACAAGGGCTACGGCTGCGGTTACGGGGTATTCTACAGCATCATCGGCACCATGGCCGAAAAATACGGCGCGCCCTACAATTGCTTCCCTTTCACCATGATGGAAGGCTTCAAAGGCGGCATGTCCGACTGGGGCACCATCTGCGGCGCTCTGGCCGGTGCGGCCATGGCCTTTGCTGTATTCTATCCTCGTAGTGAAGCCACTCCCATGGTAAATGAACTGTTCCGCTGGTATGAAAAGACGGCCTTCCCTCTTTACAATCCCGGCGATGCCGCGCAGGGAGTAAAGGGCGAGCTTCCCACCAGCGTGGCTCATTCCGTGCTCTGCCATGTTTCCGTGTCCCGCTGGTCCCACGCCACCAAGCTCGCGGCCAACAGTACGGAGCGCAGTGAGCGCTGCGGCCGTATCACCGCCGACGTGAGCCGTAAGGCCATTGAGATCCTGAACGCCAAGATTGATGCCGGAAAGGACTGGAAGGGCGTTCTCGGCAAGCAGGAATCCGTGACCGGCTGCACCACCTGCCACGGCAAGGGCAAAATGGCCGATATCCAGAAGGGCAACATGGACTGTGCTCCCTGCCACAGCGGCTCCAAAGCTGTGGCCGACAAGTTCCACAACCATCCGTAACCATCGCGTGCATGTGACGTATATTGGGGGGAGCAGGTTTCCTTCCGCAGAAGAGAAGTCTTCGCATAAGGCGTGGAGGAAAGAGCTTCGTGTGTAAAAGCGGATCCCTGAACGACCTGTGTGCGGAGAAAGAACGCAAATCATAGTCTCCATGCGTTCATGCATCATCATATCATAATCAGGGGGAGGGCATGTCCTTCCCCTTTGATTTTTCAGGCTGAGGAGCTGGACTTTCCCGGATTTTGCCGCTCAGAAGGGGGAAAAGAGCCCGAAGCGGGCTTTTCGGATGCAGAGGAAACAAAAAAGTTTTCATAAAATATTGAGTATCGTCAACAGGATATAGGTCATCTCGCGGAAAACTTCCGAAAAAAGGGAAAAAAGTGTTTGACAGATCGGGGGGAAATGGGCATAACTCGAAAACGCGCTGAGGCACAGCGGCTCCAAGGAGCGCAAGCCGAAAGCGCTTCCTCCGAAAAAACTTTTGAAAAAAGTTGTTGACAGGGGAAACGAAAAGTTGCATAAAGCAACACCGCCGCGAGTGAGCGGCACGGGTCTTTGACAAGTGAAGAGCGAGTTGGGAAATAGAGCTTTGAGTTCGATTTGAGAACAATATGTTCTCTGAATCAAATACTTGTCAA